>CAYNDV010000148.1:0-10904 GCA_964396055.1 uncultured Vicinamibacterales bacterium
GTGTCAGGCCGGTGCCGGGTGTCCGGCGGCCGAGGCGGCGGGGCGGGTCCGGCGCCGGACCGGCGGCCGGGGCGCTGATCGGGTTTCGTGCGGCCGCGGCCGCCGCGCCTGCTACAATCCGCTTCGTGTCGAAGCACAAGGGCGACATGTCGGCGGAAGCCGAGACCCTGCGGGCGTACCTGCAGGAGATCGCCCGCGTGCCGCGCCTCTCGTCCGACGACGAGCGCGCGCTGGCTCACCGCGCCCGGGACGGCGACGAAGGCGCCCTGCAGCATCTCGTCGAGGCGAACCTGCGTTTCGTCGTGTCGTTCGCCAAGCGCTACCGCGGCCTGGGCGTGCCGTTCCTGGACCTGATCCACGAGGGCAATCTCGGGCTGATCGAGGCGGCACGCCGGTTCGATCCGGCGCGCAACGTGAAGTTCATCACGTACGCCGTCTGGTGGATCCGGCAGGCGATCCTGCACCTGCTGTCGGACCAGACGCGCATCGTGTCGCTGCCCGCGAAGCTCTCGGGGCCGGCCGCACGTCTGGCGGGCCGGGCGGCGGCCCTGTCGGGCGAACTGCACCGCACCCCGACCACGCACGAACTCGCCGAGGATCTCGATATCTCCGACGCGGACGTCGACGCGCTCATCCGCATGGGCGGCGACGACGTGTCGTTGAGCGATCGTGTCGGCGTCGGCGACGACGACGGGCGGGAACTGGGCGACCTGCTGCCGCAGCACGTGGTGCCGCCGGTGGACGCCGAACTCGTGCACGACGCGGCGATGGGGCAGCTGCGCCGCGCCATGGACGACCTCGACCCGCGCGAGCGCGAGGTCATGGAGCTGCGCTTCGGCCTCCAGGGCGGCGAACCGCTGACGCTCCAGGAGATCGGCGATCGGCTGGGCCTGTCGCGGGAACGCGTGCGGCAGATCGAGTCGCGCGCCAAAGAACGTCTGCGGCGCAACCGCCGGCTCACCGGCCTGCGTTCCTCCCTGAACTGAGGCGCGGCCGTCGGCAGGTGTGATATCGTGCTGGCTCCTGTGGAAACCCCCGCCGGGCGCGACGGCCGGCTCGTGCTGTGTCATGACCATGATCTGTCCCGTGTGTGAGGGCACCGGCTGGCAGCCCTCGGACGAAGGCGGCGTGCGCCGCGTGCGGCGCTGCGACTGCTGGCGCGGCGAGGTGTCGGCCCGCCTGCTGGCCGACGCGCGGATTCCCCGGCGGTACCTGCACTGCGACTTCAGCAACTTCCGCGACTACAACGAGTCGCTGCGGCGGGCCTGCGCCCGCGCCCAGGTGCTGGCGCGCGAGTTTCCCGTCGTCGAACGCGGGCTGTTCCTCGAAGGGCCGCCGGGCGTCGGCAAGACGCACCTGGCCGTCGCCGTGCTGCGCGCCGCCGTGGTCGAGCGCGGAGCCCGGGGACTCTTCTACGACACCCGCGACCTGCTCCGCGTGATCCGCAGCACCTACGACCCCGTTGTCCGCACCACCGAACTCGACGTCCTGCGCCCCGTCATGACCGCGGACCTGCTCGTGCTCGACGACCTCGGCGCCGAGAAGACGTCGGAGTGGGTGGAAGAAACGCTGAACCTCATCGTCAACACCCGCTACAACGAACGGCGTACGACGATCTTCACGTCGAACTACGAGGATCGGCCCGACGAGACCGATCCGAACACGCTCCTCTGCCGGATCGGCTTCCGCATGCGGTCGCGCCTGCACGAGATGTGCGACTTCCTGGATCTCGACGCCGCGGACTTCCGGGAGGCGCCGACCAACGCCGGTCCCGACGACCTGATCGCGCTGTGGAAACTGCAGCGGCAGCGCGGCGCCCGGCGCACGGCCGGCGTGCGGCCGGCGCCCGCCAAGGCGCAGTTGCGCGATCCCAGGCTCGAACTCAAGTGGCCCGGCGGCCGGGCCGGCACCTAGGCTGCCCGCCGCCTGTCCTGGCGTCCGACCCGACCCATGCCGCCTGCCGGTCTTTACGTGCACGTGCCGTTCTGTTCGGCGATCTGCACCTACTGCAACTTCAATCGCAGCCTGTTCGACGGCGCCCTGAAGGGGCGCTACCTGCGCGCGGTCGGGGACGACCTGCGGCGCACGGGGCGCGACCTGGCCGCCGGCGGCGACCCGATCGCGGTCGATACGATCTACTTCGGCGGCGGCACGCCGTCGCTGCTGGTTCCAGACGAGGTCGGCGCCATCCTCGCCGCGTGCCGCGACGCCTTCGCCGTCGATCCGGCGGCGGAAGTCACACTCGAGGCGAATCCCGAGACCGTGTCGGTCGGGTTGCTGACGGCGATGCGTGCGCACGGCGTCAACCGCCTCAGCTTCGGCGTGCAGTCGTTCCGCGACGACGAGTTGCGGCGGCTCGGCCGGATTCACTCGGCGGCCCGGGCGGTGCGGGCCGTCGACGAGGCCCGCGCCGCCGGGTTCGACAACCTGAGCCTCGATCTCATGATGTGGCTGCCGGGCCAGTCGCTCGCCGACTGGGACGTGTCGCTCCAGGGCCTGATCGCCCTTGCGCCGGAGCACGCGTCCCTCTACATGCTCGAGCTGTACCCGAACGCGCCGCTGAAGGAAGACATGGCGCGCGCGGGCTGGTCGCAGGTGCCGGACGACGACGCGGCGGCGATGTACGAACGGGCCATGTCCCTCCTGGAGGAGGCGGGGTATTGCCAGTACGAAATCAGCAACCTCGCGAGACCGGGGCGCGAGTCCCGGCACAACCTCAAGTACTGGACCGACGGCGAGTGGATCGGCGTCGGGCCCGGTGCCCACTCGACGTGGCGGGGCTGCCGCTGGAAGACGGTGGCGGGCACGGCGGACTACGCGGCGCGCATCGAGGCCGGCGACGACGCCCGCGTCGAGCACCGCGTCCTGTCGCCGGACGACCGCTGGCGCGAGGCCCTCATGATGGGGCTCCGCCTGGTGGACGGCGTGTCCCTCGCGGTGTTCCGATCCACTTATGGACTTGATCTCCAGGCGCGCTATGGAGATGATCTTCGCCGGTTCCATGAGGCCGGCCTCGTGGCTGACGACGACGAGCGGGTCCGGCTGACAGGGCGGGGGAGGCTGCTCGCCAACGAGGTGTTGGCGGTTTTTTTCTGACCGCGTGTACGCTACACTCGGCAGATTCACGAACGTTCTCGCGAAGGAGGCCTTGCATGCTCTCGACGTGGATGTCACCTGCTGCCGGTTGGCGGCGCGTCTTCACTGCCCTGGTGCTCACCCTCGCCGCGCTGATCGTCTCTGCGGCCCCGGTCCTGGCCCAGGCTGCGCCCGCTCAGGCGGCACCGGCCCAGGCGGCCCCTGCGCCCCAGGCCCGGGTCTTCACGGGTGACGCGGGCATCATGTTCAATGTCATCAAGCCCGACAAGACGGCCGACTTCGAAATGGTGCTCGGTAAGCTGAAGGAAGCCCTCACCAAGAGCGAGAACCCGGTCCGCAAGCAGCAGGCGGCGGGCTGGCGCGTGTTCAAGCAGGTTGAGGCGCTGCCCAACGGCAACATCCTGTACGTCTTCTTCATCGACCCGTCGGTGAAGGACGCGGACTACACGGTGTCGCGTATCCTGGCCGAGGTCTTCCCGACCGAGGTGCAGGAGTTGTTCAAGGTGTACAGCGGCGCCTTCGCCGGCGGCGTGACCCTGGCCAACTACACGCTGGTCACGGATTTCGGCAAGTAAGCCGCGAGGGCAGTGGCGGCGGGGCGGGCCTCTGGTCCGCCCGCGCCGCAGGCTCCCGCTGCCGCCTCCAGCCGCATCAGAAGTTCAGGTTCAGCCCCGCGTACAGGCGCTGCTGCTGCTTGTCGGTGGCGCGCCCGTTGAGCGTCACCAGCCGGTAGTCGACGCGGATCCCGATCGGTCCCGCCAGTCCGATCTTCAGGCCGCCGCCGATGTGCAGCGACCAGCTGTTCGCCACCGTTACGTCGCCCAGCCGTTCCCGATACACGCCGGCGCCAGCCAGGCCGTACAGCTTGACACGTCCGGTGGGGGTCTCGGCGATCAACGCCGCGCTGCCCTCCTGGATGGACGACAGGCGTTTCTCGGTGTCCTCCGGCGCGAACGCATACTCAAGCTCGATCCCCACCAGCAGGATCTTCATGCCGAGCGAGACGCCGCGCACCGGTTGGTTCTCGGTGGTACGGAACGTGCCTACGAATGCCGTGAGGTCGGCCTGAGCGTCTCTGGGCGTGCACAGCACTGTCAACGTCGCCAGGGCGGCCGCGAGCAGCAGGGGGAGTGGGCGTCGCATGATGCCGCCAATGATAGTATGGATTCCGGCCCCGGTTGACAGCAGCAGCGGCGAGGAGGCACGACCATGATCGGGAGAACTCTGCACGGGTGGGCGGTGGCGGCGTGTGTGGCGGCAACCTCGGCCGTGGTGGCGGCCGACACCCTCTACCTGCGCGACGGCCGGCGCATCGAAGGCGAGCTGGTTCGCGTCGAGGACGGGCGCGTGGAGTTCCGCGAGTCGGGCGGCTGGAGCGGGCGCACCGTCCGGTTCGACCTCGATGAGGTTCGGCGCATCGACTTCGACGACCGGGGCGGGGACTGGGACAGCGGGTCCTCCGGGAGCGGCCGGCCGCAGGGGATGCGCGAGCGCGAAGTGGTGGTGTCGGCTGATGTGCCCTGGGTCGACACGGGGATCGACGTGCGCGACGGCCAGACGGTCTACTTCCGGGCCGGGGGCCGCGTCCGGTGGGGCAAGAACCGCCAGGACGCCGCGGAGGGCGAGCGCAACTCACCCCACAACCCCGGCCGGCCCTTGCCGAACCGCCCCGCCGCGGCCCTCATCGGCAAGATCGGGGACGGCGACGGCGACGTGTTCTTCATCGGCGCGGACACGGGCGCGTTCAGGATGCGTGGCCGGGGCCGCCTGATGCTGGGCATCAACGATGACAACCTGAGCGACAACAGCGGGAACTTCAGGGTGACGGTGTATTACTAGGCCGTTCGGCCGTTCGGCCGTTGGGCCGTTGGGCCGAACGGCCAGAATGGCCGAACAGCCGAACGGCCGAACGGCCGAACGCCCGAACAGCCGATGATGAAAGGTCAGCACTACAGCCGGCATACGGTCGCACTGCGGGCGGAATTGGGCGCTGCCGTTCCCCGCGCGGTCCTGCGACGCCTCCATCGCAGGACGGCCTGGCGCCACCTGGCGGTGGCGGGCCGGCAGTTCGCCCTGCTGGGGATCTGCACCTGGGCGCTGGTTGGCGCCGATCGCCCGTGGCTCTGGATTCCCCTCGCCGTCGTGCAGGGCTTCACGGTGTTCAACTTCACGGTGCTGCTGCACGAGGTGGTGCACCACGCCGTCTTCGCCAGGCGGCGCCCGGCGGCCGAGCGCGCCCTGGCGTGGCTGTACGCGGTGCCCAGCGGCATCTCGGCCTCGCAGTTCACCCGCTGGCACCTCGATCACCATGCGGAACTGGGGTCGCCGGACGACGATCCCAAGCGGCGCCACCTCTCGCCCAGGGTGAACGCCCGGTGGTACAAGCTGCTCTACTGCACGCCGGCGCTCTTCCCGATCTACTTCCGGGCCGCGCGCCGCGAGGCCGCGGGGTACGATGCACGGCTGCGGGCGCGGATCGCGCGCGAGCGGTGGACGGCCATCGCCGCGCACCTGGGCGTGCTGGCGGCCCTGACGTGGGCCGCCGGCTGGGACGCCGCGGTGCGGGCCTACGTCATCCCGGTGTTCTTCGTCTTCCCGGTGGCGTTCACCCTCAACCGGCTGGGGCAGCACTACAGCATCGATCCCGCTGACCCCGCGGGCTGGTCCACGCTGATGCGCGGCCACTGGTTCTGGGACCGGGCCTTCCTGAACTCGAACTACCACCTCGAGCACCACTACTTCCCCGGTGTGCCCTTCTACCGCCTGCCGGCCCTGCAGCGCGCGCTCCTGCCGTTCTTCGCGGCGCGGGGTCTGCGGTGGCAGACCTACGGCAGCCTCCTGCGCGGGTGGTTCGTCGACAACCAGCGGCCGCACGCGGACTGGGGCGGGGCCCGGCCGGGGGCCTGACGCCGGGCGTCCGGGTGGGACCTGTGTGGGACCCTTCCCCTCGCCCCTCCCGGATGGTACAGTCGAGCCAGCGGCCATGGATGTGCGACCCACCGATCAGCATCGCCTGCTGCGCGCGGCGATCCGGGAGTTTGCGGAGACCGAACTGCGGCCCCACGTCCGCGAGTGGGACGAGGCCCAGGCGTTTCCGCGGGCCCTCGTGTCGAAGATGGCGGCCCTCGGCCTGATGGGCATCCAGTTTCCCGAAGCCTGGGGCGGGTCGGCGATGTCGGCCATCGAGTACTGCATCTGCATCGAGGAACTGGCCCGGGTGGATCCGGCGGTGTCGCTGTCGGTGGCGGCCCACAACGGCCTGTGCGCCGCGCACATCGCGATGTTCGGGACCGAGGCCCAGCGGGATCGGTATCTCACCCCCCTGGCGAAGGGCGAGTGGATCGGGGCGTGGGGCCTCACCGAGCCGACGGCGGGGTCGGATGCAGCGCGCATCCGCACCAGCGCCGTGCGCGACGGCGACGGCTGGACGATCAACGGGACCAAGACGTTCATCACGCACGGCCGGATCGGGGACGTGGTGGTGGTCATGGCGGTGACGGATCGCGCGCGGGGCCATCGCGGGATTTCCGCCTTCATCGTCGAACGGGGCACCCCCGGCCTGGCCGCGGGGCGCAAGGAAGACAAACTGGGCATGCGCGCCAGCGACACCAGCGAAGTGATCTTCCGGGATTGCCGCGTGGGTCCCGACGCGCTGCTGGGCGCCGAGCACGAGGGATTCATCAACACGCTGCAGGTGCTGGACGCGGGCCGCATCGGCATCGCGGCGCTGGCGGTGGGCCTGGCGCAGGGCGCCTACGAGGACGCGCGGCAGTACGCGCTCGAACGCACGCAGTTCGGGCAGCCTATTGCCGCGTTCCAGGCGGTGCAGTGGAAACTGGTCGATCTCGCGACGCGCATCGAGGCGGCGCGGCTGCTCACCTACCGCGCCGCGGATCTCAAGGACCGCGGCGTGCGCACGTCGCGCGAGTCGGCCATGGCGAAACTGATGTCGAGTGAAGTGGCCGTGCGCGCCGCGGAGGAGAACGTCCAGATCCACGGCGGCTACGGATTTGTGAAAGACTATCCGGCCGAGAAGTTCTTCCGTGACGTCAAGCTGACGACGATCGGTGAAGGCACGAGCGAGATCCAGCGCCTCGTCATCGCCCGGCAGCTTCTCGCCGAACCAGCCTGACCGGCATGAACCAGACACCCGTGTCCGCAGGGCCCCTGCCGCTCGCCGAACGCGTGCGCCGGGGCGACATCCGGGCGGTGGCCCGGGCCATCTCGCTCATCGAGGACGAGGCGCCGGAGGCGGCCGCCCTCGTCCGGACGCTGTTCCCGCTGACGGGCCAGGCGTACCTCGTTGGGGTCACCGGCCCGCCCGGCGCCGGCAAGAGCACGCTGGTGGATCGCCTCACGGCGGGGCTGCGCGCGCGACACGAGCCCGTGGGCGTGCTCGCGGTCGACCCGACCAGCCCCTACACGGGCGGCGCGATCCTCGGTGACCGGGTCCGGATGCAGGCCCACGCCGGCGACGACGGCGTGTTTATCCGGAGCATGGCCACGCGCGGGCACCTGGGCGGGCTCGCCCGGGCCACGCACGAGGCGGCCCTGGTGCTGGATGCCGCAGGCAAGTCGTGGGTCCTCATCGAGACCGTGGGCGTGGGGCAGGACGAGGTGGACGTGGTGCGCACGGCCGACGTGTCGGTGGTCACCCTGGTGCCGGGTACCGGCGACGAGGTGCAGGCGCTGAAGGCCGGCATCATGGAGATCGCGGACATCTTCGTCGTGAACAAGGCCGACCGCGACGGGGCGGATCGCCTGGTGGCGTCCATCGAGGCGATGCTCGCCCTTGGCGACTACGGCCCTGACGACTGGAAGCCGCCCATCGTGCGCACGCAGGCCACCACGGGGGCCGGCGTGCCGGATCTGCTGGACGCCGTGGACCGGTTCCGCGCCCACAGCCAGGCCGAGCGCGCCTCGCGCCGGCGGGTGCGCAACGCGTTCCGGCTCCGGGAACTGCTGGCCAGCCGCTTCGTGGACCATGCGCTGCACCACGTGCTGGCGGCCGGTGAACTCGACGAGATGCTCGATCGGATCGCCGCGCGGGACCTGGATCCGTACACGGCCGCGGCGGACGTGCTGGCGCGGGCGATCGGGCGCAAGGAGGCATCGTGAAGGCGACACTGGATCACATCGGCATCGCGGTCAGCGACCTGGGGCAGGCGCTGGCCTTCTACCGGGACGCGCTGGGCCTCGAGATCGAGGCGCCCGAAGAGGTGGCCTCGCAGCGCGTGCGCGCGTACTTCATTCCCGTGGGCGAGGCGGCCCTCGAGTTGCTCGAGCCGACGGCGCCCGATTCGCCGATCGCGAAGTTCGTGGAGAAGCGCGGCCCGGGCATCCACCACGTGACGCTGCGCGTGGACGACATCCGGGCGGCGCTCGATCGCCTGAAGGCGAAGGGCGTGCGCCTCATCGACGCCGAGCCGCGGCCCGGGGCCGAGGGCGCCCTGATCGCGTTCGTGCACCCCGCCAGCACCAACGGCGTGCTGGTCGAACTGAAGCAGCGGCAGGACTGACCCATGGCCATCGAGATCGGCATCATCGGCGGCAGCGGCCTCTATGACATGGCCGAACTGCAGGAGCGGCAGGACGTCACCCTGAGCACGCCGTTCGGGGCGCCCTCGGGCCCGTACATCACCGGGACCCTGCGCGGGCGGCGGGTGGCCTTCCTCGCGCGGCACGGCGCGGGGCACCGCATCCTGCCCTCCGACCTGAACTTCCGGGCGAACATCTTCGGGTTCAAGGTCCTGGGCGTGGAGCGCCTCCTGTCGGCGAGCGCGGTGGGCAGCCTCCGGGAGGACTACCGCCCGCTCGACATCGTCATTCCCGATCAGTTCTTCGATCGCACGCGCGGGCGGATCAGCACGTTCTTCGGGCGGGGGCTGGCGGCCCACGTGGGATTCGCCCACCCGATCTGCGGCGAACTGGCGGGCGTGGCCCGTGACGCGGCGGCGGCCGTGGGCGCCCGGGTGCACGCGTCGGGCACCTACGTCTGCATGGAAGGCCCCGCGTTCTCGACGCTGGCCGAGTCGAAGCTCTACCGGTCGTGGGGCATGGACATCATCGGGATGACCAACCTGCAGGAGGCGAAACTCGCGCGCGAGGCCGAGATCTGCTACACGACGATTGCGCTGGTCACCGACTACGACTGCTGGCACCCGGACCACGACAGCGTGACGGTGGAGCTGATCATCGCGAACCTCCTCCAGAACGCGGCGACGGCCCAGCGGATCATCGCCGAAGCCGTCGGGCGCCTGCCGGGCGAGCGCGGCTGCGGGTGCGGCCGGGCGCTGCAGCACGCGATCATCACGCGGCCCGAGCACGTGCCCGAGGACGTGAAACGGGACCTGGCGCCCCTCATCGGCAAGTACCTGGGCTCATCATGAACATCATCGTCACCGGTTCGATCGCGTACGACTACCTGATGTCGTTTCCGGGCAGTTTCACCGAGCACCTGCTGCCGGAGCACCTGCAGCGGGTGAGCCTGAGCTTCCTCGTGGACACGATGGACAAACGGCGGGGTGGCTGCGCGCCCAACATCGCGTACACCCTGGCGCTGCTGGGCGAGCGCCCGCGGCTGATGGCCACGGCCGGGCAGGACTTCGGCGAGTACCGGCAGTGGCTGGACGCCGCCGGCATCGATACGAGCCTCGTGCAGGAGGTGCCCGGCACGTTCACCGCCTCGTTCTTCTGCAGCACCGACCGCAGCGGAAACCAGATCGCCTCGTTCTACACCGGGGCCATGGCCCACGCGGGCGAGTTGAGCTTCCGCGCGGCCGGAGGGTGCGACCTGGCGATCATCGCGCCCAACGATCCGGGCGCCATGGTGGCCTACGCGCGCGAGTGCCGCGCGCTCGGGATCCCGTACATCTACGATCCGAGCCAGCAGGTGGCGCGCATGAGCGGCGAGGATCTGAAGGACGGCGTCATCGGGGCGCACATCGTCATCTGCAACGACTACGAGTACGAGATCCTGCGCGAGAAGACCGGGCTCGATGCGGCGGCCATGCTGGCGCACGCGGACGCGGTGGTCGTGACCCGGGGCGAGCACGGGACCTCGATCGTGCGCCGGGACGGCACAATCGCCATCCCCGCGGTGCCGCCGTCGGCCATCGTCGATCCCACCGGCGTCGGGGATGCGTTCCGCGGCGGCCTCATGAAGGGGCTGGCGGCCGGCGCGGGCTACGACGTGGCCGGCCGGCTGGGCAGCGTGGCGGCCACCTACGCCCTCGAGCACATGGGCGGGACGAGCCACACCTATACCCGCGACGCGTTTGCGTCGCGCTACGCGGCGCAGTTCGGCCCCCTGCCGATTGCGCTGTAGCCGCGAGGCGGGCAGACGCGCCATGGCACGAGCCGCCCCTTGGGTGTGCGCCGTCGCGGCGGCAGCCTGGCTGGCAGGGATGCTGGCGGCGCCCGTGTGGCTGGCCGCTCCGTCGGGACCGCGACCCGTGGCGTTCGCGATTGCCGCGGCCTACCAGGCGGGATCGTACCTCTGCCACCAGGACCCGGCACGTTCGTTCGCGGCCGCCGGCATGCCGCTGCCCGTCTGCGCCCGCTGCACCGGCCTCTATGCCGGAGCCGTCATCGGGGCCGTGGCGGCCCTGGCGACGCGCCGGCGATCCGTCATCGGCACCTTCGCCGGGGTTCGTGCCGTCCTGGTGCTCGCGGCCTTCCCGACGGCCGCCCTGTGGCTGGCCGAGTGGGCGGCGGGCGTGATCGTGGGTAACGCCACCCGGTGTATCGGCGCAGTGCCGCTGGGCGCGGCGGTGGCGTGGCTGCTCTCGCGGCTGGCCGGCGGGGGA
>CAYNDV010000149.1:0-5012 GCA_964396055.1 uncultured Vicinamibacterales bacterium
CGCGAGAAGCAGCGCGTGAAGCGCATCTACGGCGTGCTCGAGAACCAGTTCCGCCGCTACTTCGAGGCGGCCGCGCGCGAGCGCGGGATCACGGGCGAGCTGCTGCTCCAGAAGCTCGAGACGCGCCTCGACAACGTGATCTACCGGACGGGCTTCGCCACCTCGCGCGCCCAGGCGCGCCAGCTGGTGCGGCACGGCCACTTCTCGGTCAACGGCCGCAAGGTGGACATCCCCTCCTTCAGCGTCCGCCAGAACGACATCGTCGCCGTGCGGGACCGCAGCAAGCAGAGCGCCGCCGTGCTCCACGCCATGGACGAGGTCAAGGGGCGCGGCATTCCGGAATGGCTCGAGCTGCGGGCCGAGCAGATGGCCGCCCGCATCGTGTCGATGCCGACGCGGGCCCAGATCAACCTGCCCGTGCAGGAGCAGCTGATCGTCGAGCTGTATTCGAAGTAGGGCGCGGCAAGCAGGCAGCGCCGCGTGGGCCCCCCGGGTCCCGCGGCCACCGGGCGGACGCCCGGGAGCCAGGAAAGGATCGCGAACGATGTTGTGGAAAGGTTTCCAGCGTCCCAAAAAGCTGGATGTCGAGCGTGACACCCTCACCGACCGGTTCGGGCGGTTCTACGCCCAGCCGTTCGAGCGCGGGTTCGGGACGACCATCGGCAACGCGATGCGCCGGGCCCTGCTCTCCTCCATCGAGGGCGCGGCGTTCACCGCGGTCAAGATCGACGGCGTCCTGCACGAGTTCTCGCCGATCCCCGGCGTGGTCGAGGATGCGACCGACATCATCCTCAACCTCAAGCAGATCCCCCTCAAGATGCACGTCGACTACACCAAGACGCTGTACCTGCGGGTGGACAAGGCCGGCGAAGTGACGGCGCGCGACATCGAAGGCGACGCGGACATCGAGATCCTCGAGCCCGACGCCCACATCGCCACCGTCTCCGAGGGCGGCAAGCTCCACATGGAAGTGCGCGTCAAGCGCGGCCGCGGCTACGTCACCGCCGACCGCAACTTCGACGAGGACCTCGGCATCGGCTGGATTCCCATCGACTCCGTGCACTCGCCCGTGAAGAAGGTGAACTACGTCGTCGAGCAGGCCCGCATCGGCCAGACCACCGACTACGAGAAGCTCACCCTCGACGTCTGGACCAACGGGGCCATCAGCCCCCGCGACGCCGTGTCCCTCTCGGCCCGGCTCGTGCGCGACCACCTCGCCATCTTCGTCAACCTCGACGAGGTGATCGAGTTGGCCGACGACGGCCAGGTCGCCCAGGGCGGCGCCCCGGTGTCGAACGAGCACCTCGACAAGAGCGTCGAGGAGCTGGAGCTGTCCGTCCGGTCCTACAACTGCCTGAAGAACGCGAACATCCGGACCATCCGCGAGCTCGTGCAGAAGACCGAAGCCGAAATGCTCAAGACCAAGAACTTCGGCCGCAAGTCGCTCAACGAGATCAAGGACATCCTCCAGACGATGGGCCTCGGCCTGGGCATGAAGCTCGACCAGGGCGCCCACGCGGGGACGGAGTAGGGACGGTAGAAGCAAGAAGCAAGAAGCAAGAAGCAAGAAGCAAGAACGGGAGACAGAACGTCGATTCTTGCTCCTGAAGTCTGGCTTCTGACGAGGATCAGAGACATGCGTCATCGAGTTGCCCACAGAAAACTGGGGATGGTTACCGAGCACCGCCTCTCGCTCCTGCGCAACCAGGCCTCCGCCCTGCTGCGCCACGAGCACATCGAGACCACGGTGCCCCGCGCCAAGGAACTGCGCCCCTTCGTCGAGCGGCTCATCACCGTGGCCAAGAACGGCACGGCGGAAGGCGGCCAGGCCCTGCACGCCCGGCGCCAGGTCGCCAGGGACATCGCCGACGGCGACGTGCTGAAGAAGCTGTTCGACACCATCGCCCCGCGCTTCACGGGCCGTCCCGGCGGGTACGTGCGCATCCTGCGCGCCGGCTTCCGCAAGGGTGACGGCGCCGACGTCGCGCTGGTCGAACTGGTGGGCAGCGAGTACGACCCCAAGAAGGCCGCCGCCGACAAGGCCAAGAAGGCGGCGGACAAGGGCGAAGGCAAGGGCCTCGGCGGGCGCCTGCGCGCCGCCGCCAACCGCGTGCGCGGCCGCAAGGCCGACGAAGACGAAAGCGGCGTCCCGCTGCACGAGCACACCAAGGCGGCCAAGCAGCCAGGCACCCGTGCCCGGCACACCGGGCGCAGCGGCAAGGGCGGGTAGGCCGCAACGCCCCACCTCGAACAGGACAACGGGCCTGGCCGGTGAACCGGTCAGGCCCGTTGCCGTGTACCGCGACCGCTCCGGCTCTCAGGCCAGGAACCCGAGGTCGACCACCGGGTGCCCGAGAAACACCTCGTCGGCCTCAGCCTGGCTCACGCCGAGCCACCGCCGCAGGATCGTGCCGAACACGTCGCGGTAGTCCGCCTGCCGCGCCAGTTCGTGCCACTCGGGATCGAGCTGCGACGGATCCACGGGCGGATGGCCGTTGGCGAAGCCGCCGACCACCCCCGCACCACCCAGCACCAGCACCGGGTTCACGGTGCCGTGATCGGTGCCGGCCGACCCGTTCTCGTAGACGGTCCGCCCGAACTCGGAGAAGACCACGATCAGGGTGTCCTGCGCCAGGCCGAGCGCGGCGAGGTCCGCGTAGAAGGCGCCCAGGGCATCCGAGACGGTCTGCAGCAGCTGCCCGTGGTAATCCTGGTCGTTCTGCCGGCTGTGCGTGTCGAAGCCGCCCGTGCCCACGTGGAAGCACCGCATGCCCACGCCGGCGTGGAGCAGCCGCACGATCTGCTGCAGCAGCACGGAGAACCAGTCGTCGGGGTACTGCCCGACGAACGCGACCTCAGGCACCTGCTCGAAGGTGTCGATGAGCGACACCAGCCCCGACGACGTCCGCGCCACGGTGTTCACCGGCAGCGTCCCGCCCGACGCCGCGGCGGCGATCGAGCTGTACGCCAGCTGGCGGGCCGCCGTGTCGTGCGGATACCAGCCGTCCGACGGGAAGACCATGTCGTCGATCGACGTGAACGCCGGGACGAACCCCTCGGTGCCGGTGGTCAGCAGCGTCGGTGACCCCAGAATCTCGGCCACGTTCGGGAACGCCGGCGTCGGCAGGAGGTTCAGGTACCGGGCCAGCCAGCCGTCCGGGCTGTGGCCGGGCGAACCGCTGTGCCAGATGCGTTGCGCGTAGTCGTGTGAGAAGGACGGATTCGGATACGACACGCCCTGAACGACGGCGAGCCGGCCCGCGTCGAAGTGCGACTTGAGGGCCGTGAGCGCCGGGTGAAAGCCGACCGGCTCGCCCGGCACCTTGAGCACCTGCGCCTCGGGGACGGCGATGCGGGGGCGGAACTCGGTGTAGTACGGATCGAACCCCCACGGCGGCAGCGTGTTCAGGCCGTCGTTGCCGCCGAACAGTTCGACGAGCACCAGGTTGCGGGTCAGGCCGGGGGCCGCGAAGACGCCCCGCGCGAAGGCGCTGGAGGCCGCGAGCGCCGCCGGCAGGGCGAGCGCGCTGCGGTGCAGGAACGCGCGACGGGTCAGGCTCATGACGGACGTCCTCTCGGCTTCAGCAGAACTGGTACTCGGGGCACGCCAGGATCAGCGCAACCAGTCCCCGGACTTTCGAGTCGATGGTGTCGCGGTTCAGCACGAAGGGCTCGGGCTGCCCGTTGGCGCCCATGTTCAAGTACGCGACCAGGGCATCGCGCGTCGTCGACTGGGCGGCGACGGGGCCCAGCCTGGCCAGCATCCAATCGACGGTGGAGGCGGCAGTCTGGGCCGCCCACAGGCGCCGCGGCGGGAGCAGGGGCAGGGGGTTCCACAGGAACAGCTGCCAGCCCGGTTCGCGGCCCGACGCGATCTCCTCGCCGGCCCGGAGGCGGCTGAACAGGCCGTTCGACGAGACCCACGCCAGGTGCTCCTTCCAGCCGAACACCGACGGCGGATCGGCGATCGACTGGCCGAGGTACTGGATGGACTCGCCGAGGGCCCAGTCCATCCAGGCCTTGGCGCGGTTGAATCGGCCGCCCAGCAGCGCCATCGACCCCACGAGCCACTCGCAGGGATTCTTGACCCGCGCCTGGCGGACCGCCGGCGCATAGAACTCGTCGCGGGTGAACATCAGCTCCACGACGGGACGGATGGTCAGGCCCCGGGCCAGGTACTCGGCCTCGAGCGCGTCGAGCACGGGGTCGTCGAGATCGACGGGCGCGGCGAAGGTGCTCCAGAGTCGCCACGCCACGCGCCGGGCCGTGGCCGGGTCCTCGGCCAGCATCGCGATGACGTCCTCGCCGCCGAAGGGGCCGGTCTGGCCGCGGAACGTCTTCAGGCCGCCGTCGTGATCCCATTCGTTGAAGCGGAAGGCGCCGTTGCGCCAGTTGAAGCTCCAGCCCGTGAACGCCCGCGCGCCCTCGACGACGTCCAACTCGGTGTAGGTGGGGGCGCCGGTCCGGTCGAAGACACCCGTGGTGAACAGCTCCATCAGCTCGCGGGCGAAGTTCTCGTTCGGATCGTCCTTCGTGTTGGTGGCGCCGTCGAGCCAGATGAGCATGGCCGCTGACTTGCTGACCTGCTCGACCAGCGTCGGGAAGCTGCCGAGGGCGTTGCGCCGCAGGATCTGGTTCTGCAGGTGCATGAACTTCGTGTTGGACACCTTGTGGTAGCCCGTCGCGAAGTGGTTGTGCCACATGAGCGTGAGCTTCTCGACCAGCGGCGCCCGCGTCGCCAGCATGCGGCGCAGCCACCACGCCTGGAACTGGTTGAGGTACACGTCCCGCGTGTTGAGCGCGTCAGGTTCGGGCGGCCTGAACAGCCCGGCGACGGTCATGCCCAACCCGGCGCGGACGGCGCGATCGATCGCGGCCGGCGGCGCGCCGAAGGTGGCGCGGCGGAGCAGGTGGGCGGCGTTCTCGGCATTCCACACCACGGCCATGGCGGCGGCTCCCGGAGTAGAGAGGTGGACCCGGACCCGATGGTAACGTACGACGTGCGCCCGGGC
>CAYNDV010000149.1:5112-10694 GCA_964396055.1 uncultured Vicinamibacterales bacterium
CCTGGCGGCGCCGGGGTATGATCGCCCCACCCCCGGAGGAACGCTGCCGTGGACGTGCTCCTGTTGTCGCGCGTGCAGTTTGCGGTGACCATCGCCTTCCACTACCTGTACCCGCCGCTCAGCATCGGCCTCGGCGTGGTGCTGGTGGTGATGGAGGGTCTCTACCTGAAGACCCGGCTGCCGATCTACCAGCAGATGACGCGGTTCTGGGTGCGCGTCTTCGGCCTCACCTTCGCCCTGGGCGTGGCCACGGGCATCGTGATGGAGTTCGAGTTCGGCACCAACTGGGCGGCGTACTCGCGCTTCGTCGGCGACGTCTTTGGCAGCGCCCTCGCGGCCGAGGGCATCTTCGCGTTCTTCCTCGAGTCGGGCTTCCTGGCGATCCTGCTGTTCGGCTGGGACAAGGTCGGCCCCCGCCTGCACTTCTTCGCGACGGTGATGGTGTGCCTCGGCGCCCACTTCAGCGCGATCTGGATCGTGGTGGCCAACTCGTGGATGCAGACGCCCGCGGGGTACCGGCTGGCCGATCACCCGCTGGGCCTGCGGGCCGAGGTGACGGACTTCTGGGCCGTGGTCTTCAATCCCTCGTCGATGGAACGCCTGGCGCACACCATCGTCGGCGCGTGGCAGGCGGGCGCGTTCCTCGTGGTGTCGGTGGGGGCCTACTACCTGCTCAGAGGGCGGTTCGAGGACTTCGCCCGCCGGTCGCTGCGCGTGGGCCTGACCCTCGCCCTGGTGTCCTCGCTGGCCTCGGCCGCGACCGGCCATCTCAGCGCCGACGGCGTCGGCCGGCACCAGCCGGCCAAGCTCGCGGCCATGGAGGCCCATTACCCCGAGCACGCCCCGGCCGACCTCTACCTGTTCGGCTGGGTCGATGAGGGGCGCGAGCGCGTCGTCGGCGTGGCGCTGCCGGGAATGCTGAGCTGGCTGCTGCACGGCGACCGTGCCGCGCCGGTCACGGGACTGCGGGCGTTCCCGCCCGGCGACCGGCCCCCGGTGCAGCTGGTTTTCCAGGCGTACCACCTGATGGTCGCCGTCGGCATGGGGTTGATCGCCGTCGCCGCCCTCGGCCTGTTCGCGCTGCGGCCCGGCCGGACCACGGCCAGTCCCTGGCTGCTCCGCCTGCTCGTGCTGTCGGTGCTCGGGCCTCAGCTGGCGAACCAGATGGGCTGGATGACGGCCGAGGTCGGCCGCCAGCCCTGGATCGTCTACGGGCTCATGCGCACGAGCGACGGCGTCAGCCGCTCGGTGCCGGCGGGGTCCGTGGTGTTCTCCCTCGTGCTGTTCACCCTGATCTACGCGCTGCTCTTCGCGCTGTTCCTCTACCTGCTCAACGCAAAGATCTCCCACGGGCCCCTGGCCGACGACCTGGGGACCGGACATCACCGGGCGTGACCATGACCATCGATCTCCAGACGATCTGGTTCCTGCTGGTCGGCGCGCTGCTGGCCGGGTACGCCGTGCTCGACGGCTTCGATCTCGGCGTCGGGGTCCTGCATCTGGGCGCCAGGACCGACGAGGAGCGTCGGGTGTTCCTGAACGCGATCGGGCCGGTGTGGGACGGCAACGAGGTGTGGCTCGTCACGGGTGGGGGGGCGCTGTTCGCGGCGTTCCCGGCGGTGTACGCCGGCGTGTTCTCCGGGTTCTACCCGGCGATGATGCTGCTGCTGGTGGCGCTGATCTTCCGCGCGGTGGCCATCGAGTTCCGCAGCAAGCACCCGGCGCGCGGGTGGCGGCAGGCCTGGGACGTGAGCTTCAGCGTGGCGTCGATCCTCGGGGCCTTCGTCATGGGGCTGGCTTTCGGCAACGTCATCCGCGGCATTCCGCTCGACGCCCGCGGCGAGTTCACGGGCGGCCTCCCGGACCTGCTGAATCCGTACGCGCTGCTGACCGGCGTCACGACGGTGGCCCTCTTCGCGATGCACGGCGCGATCTACCTCGTGCTGAAGACGAGCGGACCGGTCCAGGCCCGGGTCCGCCCCTGGGTCAACCAGGCCATCATCACGTTCGTCATCGCATACGCCACGACGACGATGGCCACGCTGCTCTACGTGCCGCACATGGGCGAGCGCCTCCGGGCGCAGCCGCTGCTGTTCGCCGTGCCGGTGGCCACGATGCTGGCCATCGCCAACGTGCCGCGGGAGATGACGCGCGGTCGGGAGATGCGGGCGTTCCTGTCGTCCTGCGCCGCGGTGTTCGGGCTGATGGGCCTGGCCGGCCTGGGCATGTACCCGGCGCTGGTCCGGGGGGCTGACGCGGCCATGAGCCTGACGGTCTACTCGGCCGCCTCGTCCGCGGGGACGCTGCGCACCATGCTCATCATCGCGGCCATCGGGATTCCCCTCGTGCTGGCCTACACGATCAGCATCTACTGGATCTTCCGGGGGAAGGTGAAGCTGGATTCGATGTCTTACTAGAGGCTAGAGGCTAGAGGCTAGAGGCTAGAGGCTAGAGGCTGGGGGCGAGGGGCTGGAAGCCTGGGGCTGAAGACGACGGGCCTGCCGGAGGTCAACCGGCAGGCCCGCGTGTCGTACCCGTGACGAGGGCGGCGTTATTCTTCTTCTTCCTCGGCCGCCTCGCCCTTGGCGGCCTTGGCCGCGGCGATGATCTTCGACTGCAGGTGCGACGGCACCTCCTCGTAGTGCGAGAACTCCATGTGGTAGCTCCCGCGACCGCCGGTGGTCGAGGTCAGCGTCTGCTCGTAGGTCAGCATCTCGGCCATCGGCACCTGCGCCTTGACCACCGTCGAACTGCCGCGCTGCTCCATGCCCGAGACGCGGCCGCGGCGGCTGTTCATGTCGCCCATGATGTCGCCGGCGAAGTCGCTCGGGACGTACACCTCGACGTTCATGATCGGCTCGAGGATGGTGGGCCGGCAGCGCGTCATGGCGTCCTTGAACGCCAGGCGGCCGGCCATCTTGAACGAGAGCTCGTTCGAGTCGACGGCGTGGTACTTGCCGTCGAGCAGCGTCACCTTGAAGTCGACCACGGGGTAGCCGGCGAGGTACCCGCGCATGCGGGTTTCCTGGATGCCCTTTTCGACCGCCGGCCGGAACTGCTGCGGGATCGATCCGCCGAAGATCTCGTCGGCGAACTCGAAGTCGCCGCCTGAGGGCAGCGGCTCCATCCGGATCGTGCAGTCGCCGAACTGGCCGTGGCCGCCGGTCTGCTTCTTGTGACGGCCGTGGGCCTCGGTCGACGCCGTGATCGTCTCCTTGTACGGGATACGCGGCGGCTTGAGGTTCACCTCGACGCCGAAGCGGCGTTTCAGCTTCGCGACGGTCACCTCGATGTGCAGCTGGCCCTGGCCCGAGAGCAGCAGTTCGTGCGTCTGCGGATCGCGGCTGTAGCGGATCGCCGGATCCTCCTCGAGCAGCCGCTGCATCGACGTGCTGATCTTCTCCTCGTCGCCGCGGGTCTTGGGCTCGATGGCGTAGGCGAGCACGGGCTCGGGGAAGGTCAGGTTCGGGAAGCGGATCGCGGTGTCCTTGTCGCCCAGCGTGTGGTTCGTCTGCGTGTCCTTCAGCTTGGCGACGGCGCCGATGTCGCCCGCCTTGATCTCGGGCACCTCGGTCGGCGTCTTGCCCTGCAGGAGGAGCAGGTGGCCCAGGCGCTCACCGGCGTCCTTCGTGAGGTTCAGGATGTTCGAGTCGGACTTCACCGACCCCTTCACGACGCGGAAGAGGTTGATGCGCCCGGCGAAGGGGTCGGCAATCGTCTTCCAGACGTAGACCGCCGTCGGGCCCGCGTCAGCGATCGGGACCAGGGTCTCGGCGCCCGCCTTGTCGAGGGCCTTGACCGTCCGCTCGGCCGGCGCCGCCACGTAGGCGATGACGGCGTCGAGCAGCGTCTGGATGCCGACGTTCGCCAGGCCGGAGGTGCAGACCAGCGGGCAGATCTTGCCCGCCTGCACGCCCTTGCGCAGCCCGCCCAGGAACTCCTCCTGCGTGAGCGTGCCGGCCTCGAAGAACTTCTCCATCAGGCTGTCGTCGGCCTCGGCCACCATCTCGACGAGGGCGTCGCGGGCGGCCTTGGCCTTGTCCGCCAGGTCGGCCGGCACCGGCACCTCGGTCATCTTCGCCGATCCGTCCGCGGCCCAGGTGTAGGCCTTCATCGACACCAGGTCCACGACGCCCTTGAAGGCCTTCTCCTCGCCGATGGGCATCTGGAGCGGGACCACGCTGCGGCCGAACGTGCCGTGGATGGCCTCCAGGGTCCGTTCGAGGCTGGCGCGGTCGCGGTCCATCTTCGAGATCACCACCAGCCGCGGCAGCCCCAGGGCCTCCGCTTCCTGCCACGCGGCTTCGGTCTGGACTTCCGGGCCCGACACCGCGTCGATCAGCACCAGCACCCCGTCGACCACCCGCATCGCCGCGCGGGCGTCGCTGAAGAAGTTCGCGAAGCCCGGCGTGTCGATCACGTTGATCTTGGTCTTGTTCCACTCGGCGAACGCCATGCTGGCCGAGAGCGTGTGCTTGCGGGCGATTTCTTCTTCGTCGAAGTCGGTGACCGTGTTGCCCTCGTCGACCTTCCCGAGGCGGTTCACCATGCCGGCGTTGAACAGGATGGCGGAGGCGAGCTGGGTCTTCCCGGATCCACCGTGCCCGACGAGCGCGATGTTCCGGATGCTGGCGGCGTCGTAGACCTTCATAACGGGTAGCCCTCTTTCGGGTGATGACGACGGCGTAAAGGCACCATTGTACTAGGGGCTAGAGGCTAGAGGCTAGAGGCTAGGCCAGGGGCCAGGCCGGGGGCCAGCCGCGTGCCCGTGACGCGCCTTGACACCTTCGCGCACGCGCGTATCATTCCAGCGATCCTCACCTGCTTGAGGCCTGCCCTCCGGCGCCCATGAGGCCCTGGGGCGGCAGTGCTCCGTTCGACGCACTCGCCTGCAGATTGTGAGCGGCGTGCCGCCGCTCTCAGGGAGGTCGACCATGCGAACGTTGTCCATCCCCCCTACGTTCGTCGCCGCGCTCTCGCTCCCGGCCGTCTTCACCGTCCTCCTGCCGGTGGTCGCCGCCGCGCAGGAACCCGCGGCGTCGTTCGACCGGCTCAACGGGCAGTTCAAGCCTGGAGTCACGGCGTGGATGGCCAGTACCGAAGCACAGGGCGTGGTGGGTCGGGCCTTGCAGCGCATGACGGCGACGGCCGCACGGACGCCCGTCCCTGCCGAGCGCGAGCGGTTCCGCACCAGGAGTCAGGCGCGGCGGAACGCCTCGGCGGCGTCGGGCCGCCAGCCGGCTCAGGGGAAGCGCCGCACTTGGATCAGCCGGCATCCTGTCTGGTTCGGCACGATCGTCGGCGCCGTGGCAGGCACAGCCATTGTCGGAGCCACCGAAGGATCAGAGGCGGCCTTCGTGGGTTTCTGGGGCGGCGCGGCCGCCGGCGCGGTTGGCGGTTTCGTCGTGTCGAAGACCCGATGACCACGCTGTCACCCCGAGCAAGGTCGAGGGGTGAACCGTGAACCGTGAACCTGGAACCCGAAAAGCGAACGGGCGCGGCGGGGTCTTCCCCAGCCGCGCCCGCGTCCTTCTCTAGCCTCTAGCCTCTAGCCTCTAGCCTCTAGCCTCTAGCCTCTAGCC
>CAYNDV010000150.1:0-10618 GCA_964396055.1 uncultured Vicinamibacterales bacterium
GTGAGCTACGCTTGTCGCGCCATGCCCGAACACCGCGTCTTTGCGATGCCGTTTGCCAAGGTGTACCCCGCCTACGTGCGGAAGGCGGAGACCAAGAACCGCACGAAGGCCGACGTGGACCGGATCATCTGCTGGCTGACGGGCTACGACCAGGCGGGGCTGCAGCAGCAGATCGCGCAGGGACACGACATCAAGACCTTCTTCGCCCAGGCCCCGGCCATGCACCCGAACACGTCGCTCATCACCGGCGTCGTGTGCGGCGTCCGCGTGGAGACCGTCGAAGACCCCCTGATGCGGAAGGTCCGCTACCTGGACAAGCTGATCGACGAGCTCGCGAAAGGCAAGGCGATGGAAAAGATCCTGCGGACGTAGCCAGGTCCGGCGTCGGACGCCTCGCGACGGAGTGACCGGCGGCGCTGCACGGCCCTGGCGATTCCGGATACAATCGCCCCGTCGACCCGGACTGCCCGCAGCGAGGCGCACATGAGCGAACGGGATCCCCTCACCGCCCCCATCGACGGCGCCGAGCGCAAGACCGCCGGCGGCGTCACGCGCGACATCGTCCGCGTCGGTCGCGGGCGCGTCTGCCGCACGATCTACTACCCCGGCTTCACGTGGGAGAAGGACATGCACCCGGCCGTCCAGGCCGAGCTCTGCCTGCACGCCCACGTGGGCTTCCTGGCCCGCGGGCACCTCGAAGCCCACTTCCCCGACGGCTGCACGCGTGACTACGTCGCTCCGGCGGTGGTCTTTCTCGAGGCCGGTCACGTGGGATCGGTGGTCGGCGACGAACCGGCCGTCCTCATCGAGGTGGACTTCCAGGGCGACACCGCGAGGCACTTCGGGCTGCCCGAGACCCACGATCACGCGTAGCCGTCGTCAGTGGCCGAACCGCGGACGTGGACGTGACCGTCCGTCCCCACGTCAGGTTGTGGCACACTGACGCGTATGGCGAGACCCGTCGTTTCCCGCGCAGACCTGGCAGGCCGGCTCGACTTCGAGACGCTCATCTCTGACGTGTCTGCCAGGCTGGTGACCACGTCCGACGAGGGTTTCGACACGGTCATCGAAGAGGCGCTGGGGCGCGTCGTCCGGTTCTTCGGGGCCGATCGCGGCGGCATCCTTGTCATCGGCACGGACCGGCGGACCCTGCACCTGATCCACGCGTGGTACGACGAGACGCTGAAGGACCGCGTGCCGCTGAACGTCGACCTCGCGGAGCGGTTCCCGTACGCGTGCCGCCTCGTCGTCGAACGGCGGCAGCCCTACATCGTGCACAGCTACGACGACGTGCCCGCAGACGCCGCCGTGGACCGCGCGTCCCATGTCGCCATGGGCGTGCGTTCCACGCTCAACATCCCCATCGCCGTCAGCGAGGACCTCCAATACGTCATGAACATCGACGCGATGCGCCGGGAAATCCGCTGGCCCCCGTCGTACGTGCCGAGGCTGCAGCTGCTCGGCGCGATCCTCGCCAACGCGGTCGAGCGCAGGCGGATCGGCGATGCCCTCCGGCAGAGCGAGGCCCGGCTCGCCCTCGCCACGATATCCGCCGGAGCCGGTGCCTGGGACCTGGACATGTCCACGGGCCGAATCTGGGCGACGCCGGCGGCCAAAGAACTCTACGGGCTCGCCCACGATGTGGACGTGACCTTCGACATGTTCCTCGGACTGGTACACCCCGACGATGCCGGGCGCGTCCGGGATCGCGTGATGCGCGCGCTGGCGTCGGCCTCCGAGCTCGCCGACGAATACCGCGTGGTCCTGCCGGGGGGTGCGATCCGTTGGATTGCTGTCACGGGGCGTGTCCTGCAGGAGGGCGACGCGCCCGCGCGCCGCGTGATGGGCATCTCGCTCGACGTGACGGCCCGCAAGGCGGCAGAGGCCGAGAACCGGCTGAGTCTCGCACGCCTGGAAGCCGCCGTCGACGTCGCGTCGCTGGGCTTCTACGAACTGGTCGACCGCGGGATCGCCACCTTCCTGGACCCCCGCTGCCGCGCGTTGCTCGGTGTCCCCGGCCACTACACCGACGCCGATCCCATCCCCGAATTCTGGGGGGACCACGTCCATCCCGACGACCGGGCGGGCGTCCTGGCCATTCACGAACAGCTGAACGACGGAAGGCTGGACATCGGGTCCGCGGAGTACCGGTACCTCCACCCGGAGCGGGGTGCGACGTGGCTCCAGCACGTTGTGCACGTCGTCACCCGCCACACGAACCGTCAGGCGCATCGGACCATCGGCGTGGTCCGGGACATCACCGCGCGCAAGAACGCCGAGGAGTCTCTCGCGGCGGAACACGCTGAGGTCCTGCGGCTGCGCGAGCAACTCGAACGCGAGAACACCTACCTGCGCCAGGAAGTCACGGGACGAAAAGCGCGGCGCCGGATCGTCGGATCGAGCGCACCGGTCCTCCGCATGCTGGAGGAAGTCAGCAAGGTTGCCCCCACCAATGCCACCGTGCTGCTGCTCGGCGAGACTGGCACGGGCAAAGAACTCGTGGCCGAGGCCATTCACGCCGCGAGCCCGCGGCGCGAACGCGTGATGGTGCGGGTGAACTGCGCCGCGATTCCGGTGACGCTCATCGAGAGCGAGCTGTTCGGCCGCGAGCGCGGGGCGTACACCGGCGCGTTGTCGAAGCAGGTGGGGCGGTTCGAACTGGCCACCGGGTCGACGATTTTCCTCGACGAGATCGGCGACCTGCCGCTGGACATCCAGGGCAAGCTCCTGCGGGTGCTCCAGGAACGACAGATCGAGCGGCTCGGGAGTCCACGGCCGATTCCCGTGGATCTGCGCATCGTCGCCGCCACCAACCGTGATCTCGACCGGGACGTCCGGGATGGGCGCTTCCGCGAGGATCTGTACTACCGGCTCGCCGTGTTCCCGGTACGCGTACCGCCGTTGCGGGACCGGCTCGACGATCTCCCGCTGCTCGTGGCCGCACTCGTCGACGAGCTGGCCGGGCCGATGGGGAAACGGATCGAACGGGTGTCACGCCAGAGCCTGGACGCCCTTGCCCGCTACGCGTGGCCGGGCAACGTACGTGAACTGCGGAACGCGGTCGAGCGAGCCCTGATCCTGGCGACGGGCCCCGTGCTGGAAATCGTCGTTCCGGGCGCGAGCGGCTCAGGCCCGGAGGGCCCGCCGGAGACACGTACGCGATCGGACCATCCCGATCGGGCCGAATACCTGCGCGTCCTCCAGCAGACCGGGTGGCGGATTCGGGGAACACGCGGTGCGGCCGCGGTGCTCGGACTCAAGCCGACGACCCTCGAGACCCGGATGGCCAGGCTCGGCATCACTCGTCCGTAGATTCTCCGGAGACTCCGGAGAAAACCCGGAGACCCGCCGGGTCTTCACGCCAAACCGTTCTCCGGCCTGTTCTCCCAACTCCCCTGTCAGGAACAACTTGGCGACGCACGCCACGTCGGACTCGGCCCGGCAGCGCGCTTGCTACGGCTCAGGACGTGGTCCAACTCCTGCTGCGGATGACCTTGCCGACCGGAGGACACAAGCCCGTCGTCGACGCCCTGCGATCGGTCATGTTGCCTGCCCGACTCGAGCGGGGTTGTACCCGTGCGCAAATCCTCCGTGATGTCGATGCCGGCGAGTCGATCAGTTATCTCGAGGAGTGGCGGTCGCCGGAAGACATGCAGGAGCGGATTCGCTCCGAGTCGTTCGGCCATCTCCTCGCCCTGATGGAGGCGGCGCCGTCGGCGCCCTCGATCGAGTTCCGCGACGTCAGCGGGGTGTACGGGCTGGAGTACATCGCCGCCGCCAGGGACGTTCACTGAGACCCGCTGAAGGACACGAACACGATGGACCGAACCACGCTCGCCGCCGCCCTCTCCTGTCTGTTGTTCACCGTCGCCGTCCGGCCGGCGGCCGCCCAAGCCCCCGCCGACGGCTCGTGGCAGGTCACCGTCGCGCCCTACATGATGGGCGCCGCCATGAAGGGGACGACCGCGGTGGCGGGCCAGGAGGCCACGATTGACCTGTCGGCGTCCGACATTTTCAAGAACCTGCAGTTCGGAGCCATGGGCCTCCTCGTCGCCCGCAAGGGCGCCTGGGGCCTCGGGGGCGACGCGATCTGGATGTCGCTCGGCGCCAACGGCGCGGCGCCGGGGCCGGCCGGCGTGACGGCCAGCGTCGACATGAACCAGGGCGCGTTCGCGTTCTACGGGCTCAGACGCCTGGGTGCGTCCGCCGACCTGATGGCCGGCTTGCGCGTGAACACGCTGCAGGCCAGCCTGCGGACCAACGGGCCGCTGGCCGTGCGCAGCCTTGACGGATCGAAGACCTGGGTCGATCCCATCGTCGGCCTCCAACTGCGCACGCCGCAGAACGGCGGGCGCTGGCATGCGCAGGTGTACACGGAGATTGGCGGCTTCGGCGCCGGTTCGGCCTTCACGTGGCAGGTGTTCCCGACCGTCGGGATCATGCTCTCGGAGCGCGCCTCACTCGAGTTGGGCTACCGCTGGCTCGATATCGACTACTCGACCGGCGAGCTCACGACGCTCTTCAGGTACGACGTGCTCACCCAGGGGCCCCTGATGGGCTTCGCCTTCAGGTTCTAGAAAGGACCGCCACACCATGCGACGAGTCGTCTTGGCCTCCGTGCTGATCCTGGCATCTGCCGTGGCCGCCTCCGGGCAGTCGGCGGACATGCAGGCCATGGCCCAGCAGTTCGGCGTCTCCGCGAAGCAGAACGCGGCGGCGCTGAAGATGTACACGTGGAAGATGCGGGTCGAGGTCGCCCTCAAGGGCGAGCCGAAACCCGCCAAGCTCTTCCAGATGCGTTTCGACGCGGACGGCACGCTGCAGAAGACGTCACTGACGCAGGCCGCCCCGCCGTCGCAGCCGCAGCGCGGGCTGAAGGGCCGGATCGTCGCGAAGAAGACGGCCGAGATGAAGGACTACGTCGAGGAACTGGCCGAACTCTGCAAGGGCTACCTGACGCCGTCTCCCGGGCTGCTCCAGGCCTTCTTCTCGCGCGTCATGACGGTGCAGGCCCCGGGTGGGTGGGTCCAGCTGTACGCGACCGACGTCATCGCCAAGGGCGACAAGCTCGTCTACGAAATCGATCCGAAGACGCAGGCGATCCACCGGGTGCTGTTCACCGCGACACTCGACGGCGATCCCGTGGACGGCGCGGTCGAGTTCGCCACGGTCGGCGGCGGCGGGCCGAACTACGCGGCGCGGACCACCGTCAACGCCCCCGGCAAGAAGCTCACCGCGAAAATCGAGAACTTCGAGTACGCGAGGCAGTAGCAGGCATCGCGACATGATCAGCATGGTCGCCAGGGGGAGAGTCACGTGATCACGGTTCCGTTCCGCCGCACCGCCGCATTCGCCCGGGTGGCCATCGTCACGGCACTCTGCGTGGGCGCTTCGCCTCTGGCGCCGCTTCTCCAGGCCCAGACACCCGCCAGGACCGCAGCCCCGACCGCCGCCGCGCAGCCTGCGGCGCCGACGGACCCGACGGTGGACGGCGGGTGGCCGAAGGCGTTCACCACCAACGCCGGCGCGGCGCTCGTCGTGTATCAGCCCCAGATTTCCAGCTGGGCCGACCAGCGTCACCTGGTGATGTACTCGGCGGTGTCGTACCAGGCAAAGGGCGCGCCAACCACCGCCTACGGCACCGTGAAGGTCGAAGCCAACTCCAGCGTATCGCTGGAAGCCCGGTTGGTCAGTTTCTCGGACTTCGTCATCACGCAGTCGAACTTCCCCGGACTGCAGAAGGACCAGATCCGCGACCTCCTCACGGAAATCTCAGAATCGATCCCCTTGCAGCAACGCGTGCTCGGCCTCGACCGCGTGCTGGCCAACCTCGACACGAGCCAGATCATCCCGAAGAACGCCGAGGGTATCAAGGCGGACCCGCCCACGGTGTTCTTCAGCAAGACGCCGGCGATCCTCGTCAACATCGACGGCAATCCGATCTGGAGCCAGATCCCGGGCAACGACCTGCGGTACGCCGTCAACACGAACTGGGACCTGTTCGAGCACGCCCCGACGAAGACGCTCTATCTGCTCGCCACGGATACATGGCTCAAGGCGGCGGACGTGAAGGGCCCGTGGGCCTACGCGGGGCCGCTCCCCGACAGCTTCTTCAAGCTGCCCGCCGATGACAACTTCAGCGACGCCAAGGGTGCGCTGCCCGGCAGGCGGATCTCCCCAGCCCAGGCCCCGAGAGTGTTTGTCAGCACGATGCCGGCGGAGATGATCCTCCTCGGTGGCGAGCCCAGGTACGTCGCGGTCCAGGGCTCGACGACGCTGCTGTGGGTCAGCAACACCGATGCCGACGTCTTCCGAATGGGCAAGACGGGCCTGGTGTACTACCTCGTCGCGGGCCGCTGGTTCTCCGCCCCCGACTTCGGCGGGCCGTGGACGTTCGCGACGCCGACCCTGCCCGAGGACTTCAAGAAGATCCCGCTCGAGCACGACCGGTCGCGCGTGCTGGCCTCGGTGCCCGGCACGCCGGAGGCGGCCGAGGCGGTGCTGCTCGCGCAGATTCCCCAGACGGCCCGCGTGGCCAAGAGCACGCCGGCGCCCGCCGTCGTCTACCAGGGCGAGCCGCAGTTCCAGCCCATCGAGACGACCACGGTGTCGCGCGCCGTCAACACGGACAAGGACATCCTCAAGGTCGGCGACCTCTATTACATGTGCTTCCAGGGCGTGTGGTTCACGGCCAAGAGCCCGACGGGGCCCTGGGAGGTGACCGGGACGGTCCCGGCCGCGATCTACCAGATTCCCGCCAGTTCGCCGTCCTACTCGGTGACGTACGTGACCGTGCAGGAGTCGAACAACGACGCGGTGGTGTTCGCCACGGCGCTGGCGTTCACGGGTTTGATGGTCGCGTGGGGCTGCGCGGTCTGGGGCACGGGTTACTACTACCCGCCCTACGCCTATTACGGTCCGCGCCCGATCTACTACCCGCACTACCCCACCTACGGCTACGCGGCGTTCTACAACCCGTGGACGGGTTCCTACGGGCGCGGCGCAGTGGCGTACGGTCCCTATGGCGGCGCGGGCGTCGGGGCGAAGTACAACCCGTCGACCGGAGTCTATTCGCGCGGGGTGGCGGCGTACGGCCCCTACGGCGGCATGAAGGCGGGACAGGCCTACAACTCCCGAACGGGCACCTACGCGCGCGGCGCGATGACCTACGGGCCCTACGGCGCACAGGGCGCGGCGCAGGCGTACAATCCGCGGACCGGGGCCTACGGCGAGACGCGCCAGGGCTCGAACGTGTACGGCAACTGGGGCTCGACCACTGTCCAGCGCGGCGATGACTGGGCGCAGACGGCGCACTCGACCAACTACCGGACCGGTTCGACGACCGCCGCGGGTAGAACCAGCGAGGGCGGCGCGGCGGTGGCGCGCAGCGGGGCCGCCGGCAACACGGCTGTCGCGAAGAGCGGCAGCGGCGATGTCTACGCCGGCCACGACGGCAACGTCTACAAGAAGTCGGGCGACGGCTACCAGAAGTACGAGAACGGCGGCTGGAGCACCGTACAGCCGCCGACAACGGAGCAGAAGCAGCAGGCGAAGACGCAGGCCGGCGCGCAGGCGCGCACGCAGGCCAGCACGTCAGGCTGGAGCGGGCAGACCGCCAGCCAGGTGCAGCGCGACGCCAGCGCCCGCGCGGCCGGCACGCAGCGCACGCAGGCGTACAGCGGCGTCAAGAGCGGATCGGCGAAGGCAAGCAGCTATCGGCCGAGCGGCAGCAGCACACGCAGCAGCGGCGCGCGACGGAGGTAGGTATGGCGAAGCTGGCAATGTTGCGTCCGAGAAGGCGGCTTATGACAACCTCCGCCCACGAAGCGTTCCCCTCGAGCCCTCGAAACGTCAAGGAGTTCTCAATGATGGTTAGAAGCATCAGGCGCCTTCTTTTCAGCGTGCTTGGTCTTGCCCTGGCCGCCACTGCCGCACATGCGCAGAGCGCCCAGACGTTCAAGATGACCACGGACATTCCCCCGGGCATTGCCATTCCCGCGAGCGTCGAGACCCGTCTGGGCACGCTGAAATTCTTTGACGGCTTTCCGGACAAGCCCACCGTCGAGAAGATCTACGACAATCTTGATTTCCAACGCGCCGTGCAGGCGTACCTGCTGGCCTTGGCACCAGTGAACGTGGCCGGGCTGCGGGAGGGGTTGCTGAAGGTCGGTCCCGCAAACGTCACGATCCCGACGTTCGAACAGAATCTGGACGCGCGTTCGATCTTTCTGACGCCCAACGCCACCACGCCCTACACGTGGATTTGGATCGATCTGCACAAGGGCCCGCTGGTCGTCGAAGTGCCCCCGATGACACTGGGCATGATCGATGACTTCTGGTTCAAGTACGTGACCGACATCGGCATGGTCGGACCCGACAAGGGCCAGGGCGGCAAATATCTGCTTTTGCCCCCCGGGTACAAGGACAAGGCGCCAGCGGGTTATCACGTCGTTCACGTCCCCACGTTCGAGTCCATCCTCGTCTGGCGCAACATGCCGGTGAAGGGGGACATCAAGCCCGCTATCACGAACCTCAAGACATTCACACGCATCTACCCTTTGTCGCAGGCCGCCAATCCGCCGGCCAACAACTTCGTGAATGTCTCGGGCCGCGCGTTCAGCACGGTCGCTCCTGCCGATTACCAGTTCTGGGATCTGCTGAACTACGTCGTTCAGAACGAACCCGTCGAGTCGCTCGATCCGGTCACGCTGGGTTTCTTTGCCTCCATTGGCATCGAAAAAGGCAAGCCGTTCGCCCCGGATGCCCGCATGAAGAAGATTCTCACGGAGGCTGCGGTGGTGGGTGATGCCACTGCGCGCACGATCACGTACCAGAGCCGGATCCCGGAAGCCTTCTACTATCCGAACAGCACGTGGCGCCAATGGCTCGGCGGATACAAGTTCCAGTCGCAACCAGGCGTGAGCTATCTCGACGCCGCCGCCTTCTTCTACTTCTATGCGACCGGCGTCACGCCTGCGATGGAAGCCAAGATGGTCGGCCAGGGCTCTCAATACGCGGTCGGCATCGTGGACGCCCGTGGTAATCCGCTCGACGGCGGCAAGACCTACCGCCTGCACGTGCTGCCTAACGCCCCGGCCAAGGATTTCTGGTCAGCCATCGTGTACGACAATCAGACGCGCTCGATGCTGCAGACTGACCAGGCTTTCCCCCAGGTGAGCAGCTTGGACAAGGGCTTGCTGGTCAACCCGGATGGCTCGGTGGATGTCTATTTCGGGCCCAAGGCGCCGGCAGGCAAGGAGCACAACTGGATTCAGACGATCCCAGGCAAGGGCTGGAACATGCTGTTCCGCCTGTATGGCCCGCTCGACCCGTGGTTTGACAAGACCTGGAAGTTGAGCGAAATCGTTCTGGTGGACTAGCACGCACATGAGGAGCACAACGATGAGACTCGACAGATGGCTGGCTGCCGCGGCCGCTGGGGTGTTGCTGGCCACAGGGGCCTGTTCGGGGCAGAAGCCGGACGCTCAGAAACCGGCGGCCCCCGGGGCGGCTGCGGTGGACCGCTCGGTGCTCCCTCTCGCAGAGCCGGCCTCTCCGCCGTCCACCGAGATTGACGCGCGCAACGTCACGGCCCCGTCGCGGTTCGAGGTGAAGCCTCCCGCAGGGGCACCGAACGTGGTGATCGTCCTGATCGACGACATGGGGTTCGGCGTCCCGAGTACGTTCGGCGGCCCGATCGCGATGCCGACGCTCGACCGGCTCGCCCAGAACGGCCTGCGTTACAACAACTTCCACACCACCGCGCTCTGCTCGCCCACGAGGGCCGCGCTCAAGTCCGGGCGCAACCACCACACGGTGAACATGGGGTTCATCACTGAGCTGGCCACCGCGCTGCCCGGGTCCACGGGCCAGATTCCCAGTGCCACGGCGCCGCTGGCCGAAACGATGCGCCTGAACGGGTACGCCACGGCCGCCTTCGGCAAGTGGCACGAGACGGCCGCCTGGGAGACCAGCATGGCCGGTCCGTTCGACCGCTGGCCGATGCGCCAGGGCTTCGACAAGTTCTACGGGTTCCTCGGCGGCGAGACGAATCAGTGGGCGCCATTCCTCTACGACGGCACGGCTGTCGTCGAACTGCCGGCCGACCCGAACTACCACTTCATGACGGACATGACGGAGAAGGCCCGTGCCTGGATCAAGCACCAGAAGGCGCTGACGCCGGACAAACCCTCGTTCATCTACTTTGCGCCGGGCGCGACTCACGCGCCCCACCACGTGCCCAAGGAGTGGATCGCCCGCTGGAAGGGCAAGTTCGACAAGGGCTGGGACGTGATCCGCGAAGAATCGCTGGCGCGGCAAATCGCGATGGGCATCGTGCCGGCGGGCACCACGCTGGCGCCGAAGCCGCCCGCGATCAAGGACTGGGCGGCGCTCTCAGCCGACGAGCAGCGCCTGTTCGCGCGGCAGGCCGAGGTGTTCGCGGCGTTCGCCGAGCATACCGACTACGAAATCGGCCGGATGCTCAAGGCCTTCGAGGAAGTCGGCCAGGCGGACAACACGCTCGTGATCTACATCGCGGGCGACAACGGCACCAGTGGCGAGGGCGGCCAGAGCGGCATGTTCAACGAGTACACGTACTTCAACGCCGTGCAGGAGA
>CAYNDV010000151.1:0-10618 GCA_964396055.1 uncultured Vicinamibacterales bacterium
GCTAGAGGCTAGAGGCTAGAGGCTAGAGGCTAGAGGCTAGGTGTAGTGCAGGGCTTCAGCCCTGCCGGAACGAGATGACGCTGACTGCGGCCGACATCAAGCGGCAGGCGAGCCACCTGGGGTTCGATCTGTGCGGGGTGGCGGCGGCCGAGGCGCATCCCGAACTCGACGCGCTGGCCGGCTGGCTGAAGCGCGGCCATGCCGGCCGCATGACCTACCTCAATCGCACCGCGAAGAAACGGGCCGACGCGCGCCACTGGCTGCCGTCGGCCCGTTCGATCATCTGCGTCGCGTGCGTCTACCACACCGACCGCCCGTTGTCGGTCGAGATCGGCGACCCTGCCGTGGCGCGCATCGCCCGGTACGCCTGGGGCGACGACTACCACGACACGCTGACCGCCCGGCTCGAAGCCCTGCTGCGATGGATGCGCGACACGAGTGACGAACCCTTCGAGGCGAAGCTCGGTGTGGACGATGCGCCCGTGCAGGAGCGGGTGTACGCGCTGGCGGCCGGGCTGGGGTGGATCGGGAAACATACCTGCCTGATCAACCCCGAGCGGGGCTCGTGGATCGTGCTCGGCGAGATCGCCACCAGCCTGCCGCTCGAACCCGACGACCGCGTCCTGGATCGTTGCGGCAGCTGCACGTTGTGTCTCGACGCCTGTCCCACCGGCGCCATCGTCGAGCCCCACGTGGTGGATGCGCGGCGGTGCCTGTCGTACCTCACGATCGAGATCAGGAAGGACATTCCGGAGGCGCAGCGGCCGTCGCTGGGCAGCCACGTGTTCGGGTGCGACATCTGCCAGGACGTGTGCCCGTACAACGCGGCCGCGCCGGTGAGCGGCGACGCGGCGTGGCAGCCGCGGCCCGCCCTCGATCGGCCGCGGCTGGCCGACCTGTGGCGTGCGAGCGACGGCGAACTCGAGACGGCGATTGCTGGCACCGCGCTGCGCCGGCGCGGCGTGGCGGGCCTGCGGCGCAACGTGGCGGTAGCGCTGGGCAACGCGGGCCCCGTGGAGGTTTCTGTGCTGCACGACCGTCCGCGTGAGGCGCCCTCCGCCGGGGATCCCGTGGTCGCGGCGCACGTGTCGTGGGCGCGCCAGCGAGAAGGGCCTTCAGCCCGGGCGGTCCGGTAACGTCTTCACAACTCCCAATGGCTCGCTGTCTCTTCTCCGAGCGCAGCGCGACCCTGGGACATGGCGCAGGCCTCCTCGCACTTCAGGAGCACGGGCCTGGTCGTGTGGCCCAGTGGGCAGGTCCGGGTGGGGCAGGTGGGAGCGCCGTGGGGGCCGGCGGTGCTGCCGCTGCCCGCCGGAGACGTCTCGCTGAAAGCGAAGGTGTCGGTGAGCCTGACGCTGCAGGTGCCGGTGGACGCGTGCAGTGGTATCGGACCGGGTGAACCGTGTCTCTTCCAGCTGGCGTATCACCTCGATCGGCTGAAGAACGGGACATGGGAGCCCTTCGGCGACTAGGCCGCCGCGCGCGTGGATCTCGGGGTGGATTCCGAGCCCGACCGGGAGCTGTCGTAGTACCATCTGCCTGGGTAGGCACAGGCCGGAACTGGTATGCTGCTGTCGGATGTCGCCAACCGTTCTGCGGGTCGAGCGTTACCGTTTCTTCTTCTTCAGCAATGAAGGGCACGAGGCGCCGCACGTGCACGTTCAGGACGCTGAGAAGCTGGCCAAGGTCTGGCTGGACCCCGTTCACCTCGCGGGCTCGACCGGGTTTGCACCACCCGAGCTGACCCGCATCCGCGCGCTCGTCGTGGAACACCAGGAGATGCTGCTGGAGGCTTGGTATGGATTTTTCCGGCCCTGACCCGCGCCCGTTCGCTCGCCGAGTGGAGGTGGATGACCATGAACTGCGCGTCGATCTTGCCGACGGACGGCGGATTATCGTGCCGCTCGCGTGGTTTCCGCGACTCGTGGCGGCGCCGGCCGCGTCGCGCGCGAACTGGCAACTGCTCGGCGACGGCGAAGGCATCCATTGGCCAGAGGCGGATGAGGACTTGAGCGTCGCGGGCCTGCTCGCCGGCTCCCGGAGCGCCGGGACGAGAGCCGCCTGAGCCGCCGGTCGGTCACCGCGCCCGGTACGCGATCCGGTACACCACACCCGCCAGGTCGTCCGACACGAGCAGCGCCCCGTCCGGCATCACCAGCACGTCCACCGGCCGGCCCCACGGCTTGCGGCCCTGCAGCCAGCCCTCCGCGAACGGCTCGTAGGACACCACCTCGTTGCCCTTCAGCGTCACCAGCATCACCCGGTAGCCGATGGGCACGCTGCGGTTCCAGCTGCCGTGCTCGGCAATGAAAATCTGCTGCCGGTACGCCGCCGGGAACATCGTCCCGGCATAGAAGCGCATGCCGAGCGCGGCCACGTGGGGGCCGAGGTTCCTGGCCGGAGGCACGAACTGGCCGCACGGCCGCTTCGCGCCGAACTCGGGGTCGGCAATCGTGCCGGCGTGGCAGTACGGGAAGCCGAAGTGCAGGCCCGCACGCGGCGCGCGATTCAACTCGTCGGGTGGGAGGTCGTCGCCCATCATGTCGCGGCCGTTGTCGGTGAACCACAGTTCCTTCGTCACCGGGTGCCAGTCGAACCCCACCGTGTTGCGCACGCCGGCGGCGAACACCTCGGCGCCGGTGCCGTCGGGCTTCATCCGCATGATCGACGAGTAACGCGGGTCGTCGCGCTCGCATACGTTGCACGGGGCGCCCACGGGTATGTAGAGCCAGCCGTCCGGGCCGAACGCCGTGAACTTCCAGCCGTGGTGGCGGTCGCTGGGGAAGCTGTCGTTCACCAGCACGGGCTTCGGCGGCGCCTTGAGCGAGGCCTCGATGCGGTCGTACCGCCAGACCCGGTTGACCTCGGTGACGAAGAGCGCGCCGTCACGGAAGGCCAGGCCGTTCGGCATGTTCAGGCCCGTGGCCAGGGTGTAGGTTTCGTCGGCGCGCTGGTCGCCGTTGGTGTCGCGCACGGCGTACACGGATCCGGCCGTGCGGGTGCTGATGAAGAGCGTGCCCTTCGGACCGAGGACCAGCGACCGCGCGTTGGGCACGTTGTCGGCGTAGATGCCGATCGAGAACCCGGGGGGCAGGCTGATGGTCTTGAGGGGCAACTGGGCCGCGGCCGGGCGGGCCGCGGGAGCCTGGGCGGCCACGAACGCGCCGCCGGCGAGCAGCGCTGCCGCCGCGGCGCCCAACAACACGGTGCGAGCGTGCATCGGAACCTCCGGTCGGTGTACAACTGGAGACGGCACCGGCCGCCCCCGCCCATGGTGCAGAGGTTCATCATGACATACAAGAGACTCGTGATCTGCGGGGCGATGGTGGTGACGCTGGGAGGGATGGCCGTGGCTGGATCGGACGAACAGAAACTGCCGGACGCGGCGGCGCTCGAAGCGATGACGGCCCGGCTGGCGCCCGTCGACATCGGCGCCGACATCTCGGCGCTGCCGGCCAACGAGCGCCAGGCCCTGGCGAAGCTGGTGCAGGCCGGCCGCGTCATGGACGCGCTCTTCCTGCGCCAGGTCTGGGGTGGGAACGAGGCCCTGCTCTTCGACCTGCTCGCCGACCGGACGCCCCTGGGCCGGGCGCGCCTCCACGCGTTCCTGGTCGACAAGGGCCCCTGGTCGCGCCTCGACCACCACGCGCCGTTCGTGCCCGGCGTGCCGGCCAAGCCCGGCGGCGGCCACTTCTACCCGGCGGGCGCGTCGAAAGCCGACATCGAGGTCTGGATGCAGACGCTGCCCGAGGCGGCGCGCGCCGAGGCCCAGGGGTTCTACACGACGATCCGCCGGGGGCCCGACGGCCGGTTCGTCATGGTGCCCTACAGCGTCGAGTACCAGCCCGAACTCGAACGGGCGGCGACGCTGCTGCGCGAGGCCGCGGCCCTGACCGCCGACGCCACGCTCAAGCGGTTCCTGACCACCCGCGCCGACGCCTTCCTGTCGAACGACTACTACGCCAGCGACGTGGCGTGGATGGAACTCGACTCGGTCATCGAGCCCACCATCGGCCCGTACGAGGTGTACGAGGACGAGTGGTTCAACTACAAGGCGGCGTTCGAGGCCTTCATCACGATCCGCGACGCGGCCGAGTCGGCCAAGCTCGACAAGTTCGGCGCCGAGCTGCAGGACATCGAGAACCACCTGCCGATTGCCCCGGCCCTCCGCAACCCGAAGCTGGGCGCCCTGGCCCCCATCCGCGTGGTGAACGTGGTCCTTGCGGCCGGCGACGGCAACCGCGGCGTGCAGACGGCGGCCTACAACCTGCCGAACGACGAACGGGTCATCCGCGAGAAGGGCTCCAAGCGCGTGATGCTGAAGAACGTGCAGGAGGCCAAGTTCCAGAAGGCCCTCGTGCCCATCTCGAAGGTGGCCCTGGCGCCCGCCGACCAGGCGCAGGTGTCCTTCGACGCCTTCTTCACCCACATCCTGATGCACGAGCTGATGCACGGCCTCGGGCCGCACGAGATCACCGTCGGCGGCCGCGCCACCACCGTGCGCCGCGAGCTGAAGGACACCTACAGCGCCATCGAGGAAGCCAAGGCCGACATCTCGGGCCTCTGGGCTTTGCAGTACCTCATCGACAAGGGCGTCATCGACCGCTCGATGGAACGGACGATGTACACGACGTTCCTGGCGTCGGCATTCCGATCGATCCGGTTCGGGATCAACGAGGCCCACGGCCGCGGCGTCGTGATGCAGGTGAACGTCCTGCTGGACCAGGGCGCCTACGTGGTCGCCCCCGACGGCACGTGTGCCGTGAACCCGGCGAAGATCAAGGCGGCCGTCACGAAGCTGACCGCCGACATCCTGGCCATGCAGGCGGCCGGCGATTACGCGAAGGCGACCGAGATGATCCGGACGCTGGCCGTCCTCCGGCCCGAGGTGAAGCGAGTGCTCGATCGGCTGACGGACGTGCCCGTGGACATCGAGCCGCGGTTCGTCACGGCGGAGGGGCTCATCAGGTAGGGGCGTGGGCTATACTTTCTTCATGCCTCTGTACGAGTACGCGTGTAGTGATTGCGGCCGGAAATTCGAGTTCCTGACGCGCGAGGGCCAGGCGCCGGTGTGCCCGGGCTGTGGGGGCACGCGCCTCGAGAAGCAGTTCTCCACCTACGCCGTGAGCATGGGCGGGGGATCGCACCAGCACGCCGCGCCGTCGCCGTGCGCCTCGTGCCACCACCCGGGCGGCCCCGGCGCCTGCCAGTTCGCCGGCAACTGACGGGCGTCGCCATGTCCCACGCCCCACGTCCCACGTCCCAGGTCCTATGTTCTACCTGACTACCGCTATCGACTACGTGAACAGCCGGCCGCACCTCGGCACGGCGTACGAGAAGATTACTGCCGACATCATCGCGCGCTACAAGCGGTTGGCCGGCGTGCCCACCTGGTTCCTGATGGGCAACGACGAGCACTCGCTGAACGTGTTCCGGCGGGCGAAGGAGCAGGGCCTCGACCCGAAGGCGTACTGCGACCGGATGGAGCAGGAGTTCCGCGACGTCTGGGGACGCCTCGACCTCTCGTTCGACGACTTCATCCGGACGACCGAAGACCGCCACCGGGTGTCGGTGACCGCGCTCGTGGAGCGCATCCAGGCGGCCGGCGACATCTACGAGGGGCACTACGAGGGCTGGTACTGCGAGTCGTGCGAGGCCTTCAAGCAGGAGAAGGACCTGGTCGACGGCCTGTGCCCGAACCACAAGAAGAAGCCCGAGTGGATCCGCGAGAAGAACCACTTCTTCCGCCTGTCGAAGTACCAGCAGGCGCTGCTGGACCACTACGCCCGCCATCCCGAGGCCCTCGAGCCCGAGGTGCGCCGCAACGAGATCCTGAACGTGATCCAGGGCGGCCTCGAGGACATCTCGATCAGCCGCGCCGGCCAGGCCTGGGGCATCCCGCTCCCGTTCGATCCGCAGAGCGTCGTCTACGTCTGGTTCGACGCGCTCATCAACTACATCTCGGCCCTCGGCTTCGGCAGCGCCGACACCGCGGCGTTCGACCGCTGGTGGCCGGCGTCGCTGCACGTCATCGGCAAGGACATCACGCGGTTCCACTGCGTCATCTGGCCCGCGATGCTGATGAGCGCCGGCCTGCCGCTGCCCAGGCAGGTGTTCGGCCACGGCTTCGTCTACTTCCGTGGCGAGAAGATGAGCAAGTCGCTCGGCACGATCGTCGATCCCCTCGAGGCCGCCGATCGGTTCGGGCCCGACCCGCTGCGCCTGTATCTCGTCCGCGAGTTCGCATACGGCCAGGACGGCGACTTCTCGTGGGAGCGGTTCGAGGAACGGTACAACTCGGATCTGGCGAACAACCTCGGCAACCTCGTCAGCCGCATCGCGACGATGGCGGACAGGTACTGCGGCGGCCGGCTCGCACAGCCCGCCGGGGAGCCCGGACGCCTGGCGCAGGCCGCCGCCCTGGCCGTGACGGCCTATACCCAGGCCATGGACCGCTTCGCGCTGCAGGACGGCGTGAACGCTGCCTACGGCCTCGTGGATGCGACGAACCTGTTCATCACCGAGACCGAGCCGTGGAAGCTTGCCAAGGATCCGGCCAACATGCCGGCCGTGGCGCAGATTCTCTACGAGGTGGCCGAGGCGCTGCGCATCGCGGCGATCCTGCTGCTGCCCGTGATGCCGCGATCGGCCGCCGAGATCCTGCGCCGTGTCGGCGCGCCCAAGCCGGCCGCCGAACACCGCCTGGTCGACGCCGCCTGGAACGGCGCCGGCGATCGGCTGGCCGTCAAGGCCGACGCGATGTGGCCCCGCCTCGTCGCGAAGCCGGCGTAGCGGGGCCGGCGTGCGAGACGCCCCGCCCGCGGCCCCGGGCCCCTGCGTGCAGCCCCGCCGGTTCGATGCCGGCAATCCCGCCGGCGAACGCCGCACCTGGTGGGTCATCGCGCTGACCTCGGCGACCATGGTCGTCGAGATCACCGCCGGCTGGCTCTTCGGGTCGATGGCCCTGCTGGCCGACGGCTGGCACATGAGTTCGCACGCCGTGGCGCTTGGCATCACGGCCGTCTCGTACCTGCTGGCGCGGCGCCTCGCGCACGACGCGCGCTTCGCGTTCGGCACCTGGAAGATCGAAATCCTGGGCGGGTTCGGCAGCGCCATCCTCCTCGTGGTGGTGGCGCTGCACATGGCCACCGAGTCGGTGCGGCGCCTCTGGCACCCGGTCGCCATCAGCTTCGACCAGGCCATCGTCGTGGCCGTCATCGGCCTTGCCGTGAACGTGGTGAGCGCGATGCTGCTTGCCGGCCACGATCACGATCACGATCACGGCCATGGCCACGACGCGCCCGAGCGCCGCCATGCCGGTCATCACGGCGACCTCAACCTGCGCGCCGCCTACATCCACGTGGTCGCCGATGCCACGACGTCGGTGCTGGCGATCGCCGCGCTGACCGGCGGGAAGTACGCGGGCTTGAACTGGCTCGACCCCGTCATGGGCATCGTGGGGGCGGTGATCGTCTGCGTGTGGGCGGTGGGACTGTTGCGCGAGACCAGCCGGGTGCTGCTCGACCGCGAGATGGACGTCCCGCTGGTGCGCGAGATCCGCGCCGCGATCGAGGCGGACGGCGTCAGCCACGTCCGCGACCTGCACGTCTGGCGGATCGGCCGCCGACGCTTCGCCGCCGTCGTGACGATTGAGACGGCTCCCGGGTACGAGGCGCGCGACGCGCGGGCGCGATTGGCCGCGCACGAGGAACTGGCGCACCTCACCGTGGAAGTCCACCACCGCCCGGACGCGGTCGAGGCCCGGCCAACCGCACCGCCTGGCGCGTAGGCGCGTCTATTCCTCCGGGGCGTCGGCCGCCTCGTCGGCCGCGGCCGCCGCGGCGACCTCATCAGCCGCCAGCACCTCTTCCGCCCGCTCCACATCGTCGGCGTTCACGCAGACGTTCGCGCCCCTGACCAGCGACAACGCGGGGTCCACCGACCCGCAGTCGTCCGAGGTGACCAGCGCCTCGATGCCCCTGGCCTCGAGCACGCTTCTGATGACTTCCGCTTCGTGACGGTAGTTCAGGCGGCGGATCACGACCAGCTCAGACATCACGTCCTCCCGGTGTGCCTTGCCTCGAGCGCCCAGAAGATCAGGCCGAGCGCGGCGGCAGGCACGTACAACAGCAGCGCGCCGTCCCCCGCGTAGCGTTCGACCTGGCCATCGAGCAGCGGAATGCGGCCGACGACGTTCGCCACGATCACCGTCAACGCCACGATTGGAGCCGGCCCGAGGGCCGTGCTCGGGTCGAAGTCGCGTGTCTCGGCCACCACCCAGAGGCCGAGGGCAGCGCACCCGACGGCCAGGCACCAGATTCGGGCGGTGTCCCACGCCGAGACGTGCAGCGCGAGGGGCGCGCAGGCCACGGCCAGGACGGCGAGGCCGGCCCGACGTCGTCCCGGTGGGGAAGCCCACGCCCAGGCGGCGAACAACACAGCCTGCAGGGCCGGCAGCACGGCGAGCACGATGGCGCTGTCGGTCAGCCGCCCCGGCAGGTGGCGCCACTGCGCGGCCACGTTCTGAACGAGGCTCGTCGTCAGCCATTCGGGGACGAACACGTCCATGCCGCCCTGGACGAAGGGATAGCGGTGCAGCCGCAGCTGCAGCAGCTTCCGCAGGCCTGCCTGATCGGTGACGGCCGTATCGACGGCAGCCACGACGACGAAGGCGGCCACCGGCAGGAGCCACGCGAAGCGGGCCGCGTGTCTGCCGGGCGGCGACGGGGTCGACCACGCGGTCAGGGCCAGCAGCGGGACAGTGACGACCAGGGTGCTTTCGTGGACGAACAGACTGGCCGTGGCCAGCAGCGCCGCCGGCCAGGCGGCGCCCCGCAGCGCGAGCCAGACGGCTGCGGCCGCGATCACCAGCACCACATGATCGAGATAGCCCATCAGGTGGCCGAGGGTGACGACGAAGGGGGAGGTGAGCCAGGCTGCGGCGAGCAGGACGACGTGGCGGTTCCAGCCGGCGCGGGCGACGGTGCGGAGGGCGATGGCGAGCAGGACGGCCGAGAGCACCGCGAAGGTCCCGTAGGACACGGCCGTGATGGCGCCTTCGGTGTGCAGGTCGACGCCGAACGCCGACCCCCCGCGCAGCAGCGCGCCGCCCAGGCCGCGGCGCACGAACCCGAACCGGTAGTCGAGCAGCCAGTGGGCCTCGGCGAAGTCGTTGGGCGGACGGATGGCGCGCAGCGCCGTCGCCGCGTACGCCCCGCAGAGGCACGACACGGCCAGCACCCTGGTTGCGCGCATCGGACGTTGTCCTCCCCGGCTAGCTGCCCGTCTTCACCACGCCAATACCGGGCCTGGGGCTGATCACCACCTTGCCGTCCACCACCTTGGTGCCGTCGAAGATGTCGTTCGAGATGAGCAGGGCCCCGTCGAGGTCGGCCCAGTCGACGGCGGGCGACAGGTGCGAGGCGGCCGAGATGGCGCACGAGGTCTCGGTCATGCACCCCAGCATCACGGACATGCCGAGCGCCCGGGCCAGGGTGATCATCTTGTGGGCCTCACGAAGGCCCGTCGACTTCATCAGCTTGATGTTGATGCCGCTGTACACGCCCAGAGCCTTGCGGACATCGGGCAGGCGCTGCACGCCCTCGTCGCCCAGGATGGGCAGGGGGCTGCGCTCGGTGAGCCACGCGAGATCGTCGATCCGGTCCTTGGGCAGCGGCTGCTCGACGTACTGGAAGCCCCGCTCCTTCAGCCAGTGCAGCATGTCGAGGGCCACCTGGCGGTCGGTCCAGCCCTGGTTGGCGTCACCCGTCAACGGGACGTTCGTCACCGACCGGATGGCCTCGACCATCGCCTTGTCGGTGTCGCGGCCGAGCTTGATCTTGAGGACCTTGTACTCGGCGGCTTCCTTCGTCTTGGCCTTCACGACCTCCGGCGTGTCGATGCCGATCGTGAAGGTCGTCACGGGCGCCCGCGCCGGGTCGAAGCCCCAGATGTGGTACCAGGGCTGCTTCAGCAGCTTGCCCACCAGGTCGTGCAGGGCGATGTCCACGCACGCCTTGGCAGCGGGGTTCCCCGGGGCGAGGCCGTCGACATACGCCAGGATGGCCTCGAGGCCGAAGGGGTCGGCGAAGCGCGACAGGTCGACCTTTGCCAGGAACGCCAGCACCGAATCGTGTGACTCGCCGAGGTACGGCGGCATCGAGGCTTCGCCGTAGCCGACGACACCGTCGTACTCGATTTCCGTCAGCACCACCGGGGTCGTCGTCCGGGAACTCACGGCAACCGTGAAGACGTGCCTGAGCTGGAGGGTGTAGGGCCTGAAGCGCAGCGTCATGCGCGGCCGGGCGCCGCCGCCGGTCTGCGCGGATGCCTGGAACCATGGACCGGCCGGCACCATCAGGGAACCGGCGGCGATCGACGAATGGCGAAGGAAATCACGACGCGTCTGGCTCATGGGGGGACTATAGCAGGGGGGGAGGCAGGACAGAAGACAGAAGCAAGAAGCAAGAAGCAAGAAGGGGTCACGCTGTCACGCTGTACGCTGGCGGGCGCGGCGTATGGCAGGGCTGAAGCCCTGCACTACACACCGCGCCCGTCGAACTTCTCTAGCCTCTAGCCTCTAGCCTCTAGCCTCTAGCCTCTAGCCTCTAGCCCCCAT
>CAYNDV010000152.1:0-9084 GCA_964396055.1 uncultured Vicinamibacterales bacterium
CCTCCACGTCGTCGATCACGTGGTCGGGCGTGGAGGTGCCGGCGGTGAGCCCGAGGACCGCTGCTCCCTCCAGCCACTCGGCCCGCACGTCCGCCGCGGTCTGCACCTGGAACACGCGCGCGCAGTGGCGGCGGCACGTGGCCACCAGTTCACGTGTGTTGTTGCTGCGCGCGCCGCCGACGACCAAAACCACGTCGGCCCGGCGCGCCAGTTCCTCGGCCGACTGCTGGCGCAGGCGCGTCGGCAGGCAGACCGTGTTCATCACCACCACGTCCGATCGCGGAAACCGCTGCCGGATGAGGTCCGCCAGGCGTTCCACGCGCTCGACCGGCTGCGTCGTCTGGGCGGCGACGCCGAACCGCGGCCGTTCCTGCAGGCGATCCACGTCCTCATCGGACAGCACGATGTCGAACGCGGCGAGATCGTCGGTCAGGCCGCGCACCTCGGCATGGCCCGGCCGTCCCACGATGACCGGATGGCACCCGTCGGCGACGAGCATGGCCACGGCCCGGTGCGCGGCTCGCACGAGCGGGCACGTGGCGTCCAGGATCGTCAGGCCGCGCGCGCGCACCTCCGTGAACCGGCCTTCGGATGCGCCGTGCGCCGTGATCATCGCGGTGGCCGTGCGGATCTCGCCGACCTCGGCGCACATGCGGACGCCGCGCGCGCGCAGGTCCGCGAGGACGACGTCGTTGTGGACGAGATCGCCCAGAATCGTGAGCGGTTCGCGGGCGGCGGCGGCCGACGCCTGGACGATGGCCCGCTTCACGCCGAAACACATGCCGAGATGACGAGCTCTGAGTACTTCCATTGGCGCACCCTCACAGCTACTGACGCCGTTCCGTTCCCGTCACGCGCACCAGGTTGTCGTCGTTGTCCCGTTCGACGACGTCCAGGAGGTGAAACGGATCGATCCCGGCCAGCACCGGCTCCCGCGAGACCACCACGGTGATGGTCTGCGTGCCCGAGCGGATCCGGTGCATCTGCACGTGCAGCGGCTCGCTCAGTTCGTCGTGCCCTTCCCGGGCGGCGCCGAAGACGCCGACCTGGATCGGTTCGTCCATCGCCACGGGGGTCTCGGTGCCGGCGATGTCGGCGACCGTCTTGCGCGCCCGCACGTCGATGCTCACCTCCCAGCTTCCCGTCCCTGTGCGCCGGGTGGTGGCGCGCCGGGCGTCGAGCGCCCAGAAGGTGTTCACCTCGAAGAGGTCGTACAGCAGGCGCCGCGCCGGTTCCGGCGCAGCCTCCTGCAGGGCCCGGTACAGGTCGCGCGTGGTCGCCAGCGGCGCGCCGTCCGCCCGGTGCCGCTCCAGGAGCCGCCTCAGCGCCCGGTTGACCGTGTCCTCGCCGAAGTGCTCACTGAGCGCATAGAGCGCGAAGGGACCCTTCCGGTACGACAGGTACGGGTCGAGCCCCCGCAGCAGCGGCTCGCCGCGGCGGATGGGAGGGTACGGGGACGGCTGCCGCATGAAGCGCAGGAGCTTCCGGAGTTGATCGCGCCCCCTGGCGTGCTCGACGGCCTTCATGCCGTAGTACCAGGCGAGGCTCTCGGACATCACCGGCGCGCCCTCGACGGCGGCGTACGGCACCGTCCACTGATGGGCCATTTCGTGGGCTACCACGGCGAACGGCAAGTCGAGGCTGCCCGGGGTGTCCCTCGGGCTCCACAGGGCGAACCCCTCGCCGTGGGTGATCATGGCGGTCTCGGCGTGCATACCCGTGCCGTTCCCCGGCCGCTCGACGACCGTCAGGTGGCCGTACCGATACGGGCCGAAGTGCCTGGTGTAGTAGTCGAGGGACGACTCGATGCCCCGCACCATCCGATCCAGGTGCGCCGTGTGCCCCGGATGATGGAAGATGCGAATCGCGACGCCCTGCCAGCGCGCCTCGCGCACGGCGTAGGCGGCCGAGACGATCTCGTACTCGTTACCGATCGGGCGATCGGCCACGTAGTGGGCGTAGCGGCGCCCGCCCGTCGTCCACGTCCGGCGCAGCGCCCCCGGCGCGACGGCGATCTGATCCGCGCGAGTTCCCACCACGGCCTCGAACGCGATGCCCGTGCTCCGGTCCCCCCGGGCCTCCGCACCGTCGAGCGACGGGACGAGCGGCCGCGGCGTGAGACCGTGGGCCCGACGGTCCGCAGGGTTCATGAGTTCACGCCTGCGCTGATACCCGATGGCAGGCAGCCAGTCCGCGGCCGTGAAGACCGTGCCGTTGGCCACCACCGGCCCGTCGGAGCCGTCCTCGCGAAAGCCTCGTGGCGCGATCCGCGACTGGAAGTCGAGGCGCACCGCCTCGCCGGGCTCGAGCGCCCGCCCCAGGGTGTAGATCCGGTGGCCCGGATCACCGTCCGCCTGCACGAGTGTGGCCTGCCGGTCGAAGACGAGGGCCGCGGTCTCGGCGCCGGGCATCGTCGCGACATGAATAGACGCGATGGCCGTGGGGGTCCGGTTCACCAGGCCGTAGGAGCCGCGCACGTCGACCGTGCCGCGATCGGGGTCGATCTCGACGTGCAGCGTGGTCGATTCGTGCTGCGGCTGCGGGAGACTCGCGTACCGGCCGAAGCGCCGTTCGTACTCGGCGGCATTCCTGGCGAGGCCGGATGTCGAGCGGTAGGCGTTCAGGATGTTGGTGTTGTAGTAGATGAACCCGCCCAGCACGAACACGCCGCCGACGGCCATCGCCGTGACCAGGGCCGTCGGGCCGGCGAGCCGCCGGCCCGCCAGGCGGAGACGCGGCCCGAGCCCTGTCTCCGTGCCGCGCACCCAGAGCAGCCGCGACGCCACCGCCAGCAGCAGCGCCCACGCGGCCCAGTAGAGCTTGAACCACAGCCAGGGCCCGAGCGACGCGCCAAACCCGCGCATCTCCGTGTACGACCACCCCGGGCCCGCGCCGTAGATGAGCAGGTTGTGCTCGAGGCCGAACAGCGGGGCCAGCGCCACGATCACGAAGGCGAGCACCGCCGCCAGGTGGCCGAGGTACTTGTGGTTCACCACCACGTGGACGGCGAGCGCGAGCACGGCAAAGAGCAGGTACTCGGGAAGCTGCAGACCGAAGAGGACGGTGACGTACAGACCGGCGTCGATGTGGCGATATCCCCTGATCGTCTGCGCCGCCATGCCGGCCGCCATCAGGAGCGCGAGAAACAGCGTGAGCGCGAGGGCCAGGCCGAGGAACTTGCCGGCCCACGTCGCCCACTCCGATCCCGGAACGGCGTCCGTCATGCCGCTCAACCCGGCCTCCCGTTCCCGCCAGACGAGTTCGCCCGCGAAGTACACGATGAAGAGCGGCACGATCACCCAGCGGCTCATCTCGGCCGAGAGCGGGCCGGTCAGCTCCTGGAGGACATGGACGGTTGCGGGCACCAGCGGGACGCCGTTCACCTCCATCTGGTCGAGCACCACGGGCACCGTCAGCAGCGGGATGGCCGCCAGGAAGATGAGGCCGGCCCAGCTCGTGGCGAGGGTTCGGAACGAGGCCCCGGCGATCGCCCACGCCTGGCGCACGTGCAGGATCGGACCGAATGCGCGCGGGACGTGCGGCAGCGGACCCGCCTGCCGGAACGCGACGCCGGCGTCGTCCGGCCTCGGATCCGGCGTGGAGAGCGCCCGATGCGCGCCGGTCAGTCGTGCACGCAACCAGCCGGGCCGTGCAGGCAGCGCGCGATGCACGAAGCGGAAACGCGCGAACGTGACGGCGAGGCTGCCCAGCGCCACGCCGGTCCACAGGGCGCGGTTCATGAGCACCGTGCCCTCGAGCCCGACCAGTCGCCAGCTCTTCTCGTGCGTCGTCCAGAGGTGCGAGAAGTCCGAGAGGATGAAGTGCACGCCGACGGGATCCAGCAGGTTGGCCAGGTCACGCCGGCCCTGGAGGAAGAGGAAGAGGCCGACCACGTAGGCCATGAAGAAGAGCAGCATCGAACCGAGGAAGGCGGCCATGGGCCGGCCGGCCCGGGCCGCCACGGAGAACTGGACTGCCGTGGCCACCAGGACGTTGGGCAGCGCGATGAAGCCGTATGCCGTCAGGAAGGCCTCCGGCCGGAACGGGCCGACGAGCGTGCCGTCCACGCCGGGCAGGTAGATGGCGAGCAGCATGCCCGCTTGTACCGCCAGCAGCATCAGCGCATTGAGGCCGAACGCCGCGAGGAAACGTCCGGCCACGTACGCGGTCGTGCTGATCGGGAGGGTGTAGACGAGCGGGTACACGCCCGTCGCCACGTCACGCGCGGCGGCGTCCCCGGCCATCGGCGCGGCCACCAGCAGCCAGATGAGGCAGCCTGCCACCGTGGTCTTCGCGATGGCAAACGGTGAGTTGATGAAGAACTCGTCGTGGAGCGCCTCGGCCAGTGTGGCGTCTCGCGTCATCAGGAAGGCCACGACCGCGAGGGTGGCCGCACACAGCCAGGGCCAGGCGCGGCGAGCCTGGCAGGCGATCTCGAAGCGGACGATCTCGAGCAGGATCATGACGCGTCCGCCGGACCCAGGGCGCCGCTCCGCCGGCCGGCCAGGGTGGAGAAGTAGACATCTTCGAGGTCCGGCTCAGCGGGCTCGAAACCGGGTCCGGGCGCTGCGTCGCTGTGGACGTGCACGAGCGTGCGCCCGGCGAGCAGCTTCGTCGAAATCACCGCGTGCGTCCGCTGCAGGTCGTCGAGGTCGCCCTTCGCGACGACGCGGCGCCAGATGCGGCCGCGCAGCGCGGCCACGGCGCGCTGCGGCTCGTCCTCGAGCAGAATGTCGCCCCGGTCGATGATGGCCATGCGGGTGCACAACTCGCTCACGTCCTCGACGATATGGGTGGAGAGGAGGACGACGCTCGTCTCGCCCAGCTCGCTCAGCAGGTTGAGGAACCGCACGCGTTCCGCCGGATCGAGGCCGGCCGTGGGCTCGTCCACGATCAGCAGTTGTGGGGTGCCTATGAGCGCCACCGCCACGCCGAAACGCTGCCGCATGCCGCCCGAGTAGCCCCCGAGCTTCTGCCGGCGCACGTCCCACAGGTTCGTGCGCCTGAGCAGCGCCTCAACCGCCGCCGCCCGCGCCCGGCGCCCGACGAGGCCCTTGAGCAGCGCGAAGTGGTCGAGCAGGGATTCGGCGCTGACCTGCGGATACACGCCGAACTCCTGCGGCAGGTACCCGAGCGTGCGCCGCACCTCGTCCTTCTGGCGGAGGACGTCGACCCCGTTGAGGGTGACACGGCCGTCGTCGGGTTCCTGAAGCGTGGCGAGGATGCGCATCAGAGTGGACTTGCCCGCGCCGTTGGGGCCGAGCAGGCCGTACATGCCCGGCGGAATCGTGAGGCTCACGTGGTTCAAGGCCAGCACGCCGTTCGGGTAGGTCTTGGAGACGTCGTCAATCCGCAGGGACATCCGGGTGCCTGTCGAAGAGGGAGCCTGATGGAGCACGTCAGGCTTTGCCGTGCAAAGTGATGGAACGTTCCCCGGTGGGCGCGGTGTGCTCTCCATGCGTCACCGTGGTTTGTTCTGTCGGACGATCTGTTCGAGCAGGGCCACGTACGCGGCGAAAGCCGCGCGCCCGGCCGGCGTCAACGACACCGTGGTCAGCGGCCGCCGATTGCGGTAGCTCTTGGCGATCGACACGTAGCCGGCCTCCTGCAGCGTCCGCGTATGCGTGGTGAGGTTGCCGTCGGTCATCTCCAGCGTGTCGCGCAGCTCGGTGAACGACAGCTCGGGCGACGCGGCGAGCATGGACATGATGGCCAGGCGCCCCCGCTCGTGAATCACCCGATCGAGCTGCAGGAACGGCTCAGGGTTCACGCCTGCGGTCCTTGCCGTTCGGTGACGAACAGGTACGCGCCGTACGCCATGTGGAGCAGGCCGAACACGCCGCCCATCACCGCGTGGGCGAGCGTCGGACCGGACACGACCGGATCGAGGAGCGCCAGGCCCGCCGCGCCCGCGGCCGACAACCCGATGACCATCCAGCCGAACAGCCGCATGCCGCGCGGCATGAACGAACCGGCCGCGTGCACGGCGCAGCCGTAGAACAAGGTGTTGGCCAGCACGAAGATGCCGCGGGGCGGCGTCGCGTCGAACATCGCCGCCGTCAGGCTGAACGCCAGGCCGGCGAGGAGCGGTGGGGCGACGGCCCGGGCGACGCGCAGCGCGGGCGGCGACCAGATGGGCTCACCGTCCCGCACGGCCTGCCGGCGGGCAATCACGAACGCCCCGGCGACCGCCAGCACGGCCGTCGACAGCCAGAGGGTGTAGAAGCCGGCCAGGGAGTCGATGCCGAGCGTGATGCCGCCCGCGCCGGCCGCCGTGCCCACGGCGCCCACGTAGAGCATGACAGGGGCCAGCGTGCGCCGGTACAGGGCGGAGCGTTCCATCAGGGTGCGGATCACCTGGAGGTGTTCGGCGGCGGCTGTGGGCTCCATGTGTGTTACTTTGCCACACAAAGTTCATGGACACAAGGAAGACTTCGCCATGGTCGTTCGTCCCGGGATGGCACGCGGGTCACGCCGGAAGCCCCGGGCCGTCGGGGCTGCCCGTCAATGAGAGTCCGCGAGGCGTTCGGCCATCGCGAGGGCCCCCAGGCGGCCCGAGCGGCTGCCGAGGCCCGGCGGCACGATGTACTGGTCGATCGAGTCCAGGATCTCAGCCGCCCTGACGTAGCCGTTGAGCAGGGCGGCCACCTCCCGCCGGATGAGGGGGATGAGTTGCGCCTGTTCCATGACCCCGCCGCCGAGCACGATCCGCTGCGGCGAGAGCGTGCAGACGAGGTTGGCCAGGGCAAGTGCCAGGTACCGGGCCTCGAGGGCCCATGCCGGGTGGTCGGCCGGCAGCGTCTCGGCGGGCTGTCCCCAGCGGGCCAGCAGGGCAGGGCCGCTGGCAAGGCCTTCCAGGCAATCGCCGTGGAAGGGGCACACCCCCGGGAACGGATCCGCCGACCGATCGTGCGGCAGCAGCATGTGCCCCATTTCGGGGTGCACCAGGCCGTGCATCGGCTGGCCGCCGAGCAGGCCGCCGCCGCCGATGCCGGTGCCCACCGTCAGGTAGACGAACGTATCGAGACCCTGGGCGGCGCCCCACCGGCCTTCGCCGATCGCGGCGGCGTTCACGTCCGTATCGAACGCCACAGGCACGCCCAGGTCTGCCGCCAGCCGCCGGGCCACGTCCGTGTGGGCCCAGCCGGCCTTGGGCGTCGTGGTGATCGAGCCCCACGTCGGAGAGCCGGGCCGCAGATCGACGGGGCCGAAACAGCCGACCCCGACGGCCGTCAATCCGCCGTGCGGGGCCCCGGCCGCGCGGAAGAAGGCGACCACATCCGCCAGCGTGGCCTCTGGCGTGGTTGTCGGGATGCGGGTCTCCGCGACGATGTCGCCGGGACCGCGCCCGATGATGCAGACGAACTTCGTGCCGCCGCCTTCGAGGCCGCCGTAGAGGCGTGGTTCCGGGTGTGCAGGCGCCAGGTCGGGCATGCGAATCGATACCACCATTTCGCGCGGCAGCGCAAGGCGCGCAGCCCGCGGACTTCACCGCCCGTACGGCCAGGCAACACTGATAGACTCCGCACCATGAACGCGCGTCTCTTTGCCTGGTCCGTCGTCTCGGCCCTTGCCGGCTTCCTCTTCGGCTTCGACACCGTCGTCATCTCAGGCGCTGAGCAGACGATCCAGGCGCTCTGGGGACTCAGCGCCGGCGTGCACGGCCTCGCCATGGGCGCGGCGCTCTACGGCACCGTAGCGGGATCGTTGCTGGGCGGCTGGCCCACCGACCGCTTCGGCCGCAAGCCGACATTGATCCTGATTGGCGTGCTCTACGTCGTGTCGGCGTTCGGCTGCGCGTTCGCCACGGGGGTGGGGTCCTTCATCGTTGCGCGTTTCCTCGGCGGCCTGGGCATCGGCATCTCGACGGTGACCGCCCCGCTCTACATCTCGGAGATCGCCCCGCCGGCGTACCGCGGGCGCCTGGCCGGGATGTTCCAGTTCAACATCGTCTTCGGCATCGTCATCGCCTTCGCGTCGAACGCGGTCATCGCCCGCATCGGCGGGCCGGACGCGTGGCGCTGGATGCTGGGCGTCGCGGCGGTGCCGTCGCTCGTCTACGTGGTGATGTGTGGCTGGCTGCCGGAGAGCCCGCGGTGGCTGATCGGGCGCCGGGGCGACCGGGCCGCGGGCCTGTCGGTGCTGCGGCTGATCGAGCCCGGGTTGCCGACGGCGAGCCTCGAGGCGCATGCCGACGAGATCCTCGCGGCCGCCCGCGACGAACAGGCGCGCGCCACCGGGTTCTGGACGCGGCGGCTGCGGGTGCCGATCCTGCTCGCGGTGCTCATCGCGTGCTTCAACCAGTTGTCGGGCATCAACGCCGTGTTGTACTTCGCGCCGCGCATCTTCGAGTTGACGGGCCTGGGGCCGGAAGCCGCCCTGCTGCAGTCAGTGGGCATCGGCGTGACGAACCTGCTCTTCACGTTCGTCGGGTTGTGGCTGATCGATCGGCTGGGCCGGCGCACGCTGCTCTACGCCGGGTCGGTGGGCTACATCGTGTCGCTGGGGCTGACGGCGTGGGCGTTCTTCACCCAGCACTACGCCATCGTGCCGGCCTGTATCTTCGCCTTCATCGCGTCGCACGCGATCGGGCAGGGCACCGTGATCTGGGTGTTCATCTCGGAGATCTTCCCGAACCGGCACCGGGCTGAAGGCCAGGCGCTGGGCAGCTTCACGCACTGGGTCTTCGCGGCCCTGCTCACCACGTTCTTCCCGAAGATGGTGACGGCCTTCGCGCCCGGCCTCGTCTTCCTGTTCTTCTGCGCGATGATGGTGCTGCAGTTGGTGTGGGTGCGCCTGATGGTGCCCGAGACCAAGCGCCGCTCGCTCGAAGCCATCCAGCGCGACCTCGGCGTGTCGGCGTGAGGCGCCCGGGCACCCGGGTGGGGTCTCACGACTCGGCGCCGTAGGTAATCTGCATCCGGCGGACGGCGCGGGCGCCCACCCACAACACCGCGGCCGAGAGGGCCAGCAGTCCGAGGATGGCGGCGGGCCGCGAGGCGGGCGCGGCCGGCGCGGCCAGCAGGCGCACGAGCATCGGCGCGTCGGCGTCCATGGGCGCGGGCACCGGGCACAGCGACTGGG
>CAYNDV010000152.1:9184-10512 GCA_964396055.1 uncultured Vicinamibacterales bacterium
ACGAGCATCGGCGCGTCGGCGTCCATGGGCGCGGGCACCGGGCACAGCGACTGGGTGTAGTAGAGAATGCTCAGCCGCTGAATCGCGTGCGGCAGCACGCCGTTGGCCCCCTCCCACGCGAGCAGGATGGCCGCAGGCACGATCGGATTGCGGATGTAGAGACCAATCGCCAGAAAGACGCTGCCGTAACCCACGCAGCCCAGCACGGCCGCCGCCGCATACCAGAACGCGTGTCCCAGGCCCCCGGCATTCCAGTAGGCCTGCACCTCGACCGCGTCATGCGGCCAGATCATCGCACCGAACGCCAGCGCCGCACCGCCGCCGAAGATCACCGTTGACGCGATCAACCCCGCCAGGTACTTCCCCGCCAGCAGTACCTCACGCCGGGCCGGCGCCAGGAACCAGAAGTGCAGCGTGCGGTTGGTCATCTCCCCCCGGAACAGGTACATGAACATCCCGAGGCAGCCGAAGAAGATGGCCAGGCGCAGGTAGAAGAACTGGAAGATCCCCGCGAAGATCAACCGGTCCTCCTCGAAGTTCAGCAACCGGTTGATGTGGCGGCCGTCGAGGATGCCGTCGACGAACACCAGGTTGGTCGCCCGGCGGCCGTCGAAGTAGGTCACCTGGCGGTACTCCGTCCGCTCCTCGATGAACGCCGCTCCGGACGAGGTCTCCACGGTGGTGAAGCCCTTGCCGTCGTGGCTCACCTGGATGTTGAACTCGCGCGTGTCCGACTCGTCGTCCTCGCCCCCGGCGCTGGCGTGCTTCACCACGAAGCGCTTCACGGGGCGCACCGTGCCGAGGTCCACCTGGAGGAACAACGGCCAGTCATCCGAGCACCACTTGTCGTGGACGCCGCCGGCCGTGCTGCCGTTGACGGCCTTTTCGGGGCCCTCGTCGGGGCTGCAGGGCAGGCTCCCGGTCACGGGCTGGCCGGCCGCCAGGTTCTGCCGGCCATCCGGGCCGTAGATCTCGAACTCGTAGATCCGCGCCGTCGGGTCGCCGCTGTAGGACGCCCGCGTGACGTTCAACCGCACGAAGCGGGCCTCGACCGCCGGCTCGATGGCGTGGGTCGTCGTGCCCGCCTGTCCGGTGCGCTGGCGCACGCGCCGGCTCCGCACCGACCAGCGTTCCTCGGCGGGCTTGCCCAGCCGCGCCTTCACGGCGTCGAGCGATTCGCCTTCGCGGAGGCTGTCGAGCAGTGCCGGGGCCACCGCGCCCTTGCGCGCGAGCCGCTCGCTCCGGATCGTCGTTTCGAGCCCGTGCCCGAAGAAGATCACGGCCGGCAGCAGCGCCAGGCCGTAGACCCACAGGCTGCGCTTCGCGAA
>CAYNDV010000153.1:0-10451 GCA_964396055.1 uncultured Vicinamibacterales bacterium
AGGGTTCAGGGTTCACGGTTCAGGGTTCAGGGTTCACGGTTCAGGGTTATGGACCGGCCGTTCGGCTCTCGGCCGTTCGGCGGAGACGGGCCGTTCGGCGGAGACAGACCGTTCGGCCGTTCGGCGTGACCGCGTGATCCCTTCTGTCTTCTGTCTTCTGTCTTCTGTCTTCTTCCCCCAGCCCCACGCCCCCACGCCCCTAGCCCCGGGCCCCGAGCGCGTGTTACGCTGGTTGAAGCGTTTTCCTGAAGGTTTGGCGCTTTCGAGTTCGCGAAAGTGGCGGAACTGGCAGACGCGCTGGACTTAGGATCCAGTAGCCGAAAGGCTGTGGGGGTTCAAATCCCCCCTTTCGCACCAGGGCCACCGCCAGCGTCGCGTCTGGCGCCCGATGTTCCATTGGCCGGAAATGGTGAAGCCGGCTCTCCTCGAATCCGATTACTACACAGATGAAGGTTGAGTTCGCCGACGTCAACGAGACGCGCAAGCGCCTCACCGTGGAAATCCCCAGCGAGACGGTGGATGCGGAGTTCGCCCGGATCACCGCCCAGCTGGCGCGGTCGGCCAAGGTGCCCGGCTTCCGGCCCGGCAAGGTGCCGGCCAGCGTGATCCGGCAGCGGTACAAGGACGACATCCTGCACGACGTCGCCCACGCCCTGGTCCCGCGGGCCCTGGATGCGGCGCTCGAGGAACGGTCCCTCGACCCGGTGGACACGCCGGACGTGCGCGACGTGGTGGTGGAGCCCGGGCAGCCGCTGACGTTCACGGCCACGTTCGACACGCTGCCGGCGTTCGACGCGGGCGAGTCGCGGGGCATCCCGCTGCGCCGGGCGGCCGTGGCGATCGACGATCAGGCGGTGGAAGACGCGCTCGAGCGGCTGCGCCAGCGGGCGGCGCGCTTCGAGCCGGTCGAGGGGCGGGCGCTGACGGCGCAGGACTGGGCCACGGTGGATCTCGAGCGCGAGGTGCGGAGCGGGCCGCGCAAGGGGCCGCGCGAACGTCATCAGGACGTGACGATCGAGCTCGGCGCCGCGGCCAACCCGCCGGGATTCGACGAGGCCCTGATCGGGCTGGAGCCCGGCGCCGAGAAGACGTTCGCGGTCACCTACCCCGCCGACTTCGCGGTGGCCGAGATGGCCGGCGCCGAGGTCGAGTACCGGGTGGTGCTCAAGGCGGTCAAGCAGCGGGTGGTGCCGGCCCTGGACGACGACTTCGCGAAGGATCTGGGGAGCTTCGACACGCTGGCGGACCTGCGGGCCCGGGTGCGGCACGACCTGGAACACGAAGCCCAGCACGAGGCCGATCGCGACGTGCGCAGCGAGCTGCTGGCCACGCTGGCGCGGCGGGTGCCATTCGCGCTGCCGGAGGCGCTGCTGGAGCGCGAGCTCGACCGCCGGGTCGAGGAGCTGGCGCGGCGCCTGGTCGAGCAGCGGGTGGATCCGCGGACGGCGGGCATCGACTGGAACGAGTTCCGGCAGGGCCAGCGCGAAGCGGCGGCCGAGACGGTGAAGGCCACCCTCGCCCTGGACGAACTCGCGAAGCGGGACGACATCTCGGTGCCGGACGAGGATCTGGAGGCCGAGGTGGCGCGCTTCGCCGAGCGCAGCGGCCGGACGCCGGCGGCGGTCCGGGCGCAGCTCGAGCAGGACAACGGAATCGCGCGGCTGCGGACGGGGCTGCGGCGCGAGAAGACGATCGAATTCCTGCTGTCGCACGCCAGCATCACGACGGCCTGAAGCGAGGACCCGACATGCACCGCACGTTACCCGACGCCCGCGCCCAGCTCATCCCGATGGTGGTCGAGCAGACCAACCGGGGGGAGCGGGCGTACGACATCTTCTCGCGCCTGCTGAAGGACAACATCATCTTCATCGGCACGCCGATCGACGACGGGGTGGCGAACCTGGCGATCGCGCAGATGCTGTTCCTCGAGGCGGAGGATCCGGAGAAGGACATCCTGCTGTACATCAACAGCCCGGGCGGGTCGATCACAGCGGGGCTGGCGATCTACGACACGATGCAGTTCATCAAGCCGGACGTGCAGACGTACTGCATCGGGCAGGCGGCGTCGATGGCGGCGGTGCTGCTGGCGGGCGGGGCGAAGGGCAAGCGGTTCTCGCTGCCGAACGCGCGCATCGTGATCCACCAGCCGCTGATGCAGGGACTGGCGGGCCAGGCGACGGACATCGACATCGCGGCGCGGGAACTGCTGCGGATGCGTGAGAACCTGAACAGCATCCTGGTGCACCACACGGCGCAGCCCGTCGAGCGCATCCAGAACGACACGGAGCGCGACTACATCATGACGGCGGACCAGGCGAAGGAATACGGTATCATTGACGACGTGATCCGCAAGCGCGTCTAGGTCGGCCGGCGGGCCCGCCGCAGCGGGCGCCGCAGAGGCACGAGTCCACGCACATGGCGAAAAAGGGCGACGAAGCCGAAGTTCTCCGCTGTTCCTTCTGCAACAAGGACCAGAACGACGTCCGCAAGCTGATTGCGGGGCCGACGGTCTTCATCTGCGACGAGTGTGTCGAAGTCTGCAACGACATCATCGCGGACGACAACCGCTACGAGAGCAAGGGCCTGCGCACCACCCTGCCGACGCCCCAGGAGATCAAGAAGTTCCTGGACGACTACGTGATCGGCCAGGACCGCACGAAGAAGAAGCTGGCCGTCGCCGTCTACAACCACTACAAGCGGATCGAGATCCAGAAGCAGGCCCGGGGCCGGCACGACATCGACCTGACGAAGTCGAACATCCTGCTGATCGGGCCGACGGGCACGGGCAAGACGCTGCTGGCCCAGACCCTGGCGAAGATGCTCTCGGTGCCCTTCGCCATCGTCGACGCGACGACGCTGACCGAGGCCGGGTACGTGGGCGAGGACGTCGAGAACATCATCCTCAAGCTGCTCCAGGCCGCCGGCGGCGACATCGAGAAGTGCCAGCAGGGCATCATCTACATCGACGAGATCGACAAGATCTCGCGCAAGGACGAGAACCCGTCGATCACCCGCGACGTCTCCGGCGAGGGCGTGCAGCAGGCCCTGTTGAAGATCCTCGAGGGCACGATGGCCAACGTGCCCCCCCAGGGCGGCCGCAAACACCCGCACCAGGAGTTCTTCCAGGTGGACACGACGAACATCCTGTTCATCTGCGGCGGGGCGTTCGTGGGCCTCGAGAAGGTGATCGAACGCCGGGTGGGCAAGAAGACGGTGGGGTTCAAGGCCGACGTGCGGCCCCAGGGCTCCCGGGACATCGGCGGCACCCTGGAGCGCCTGGAGCCCGAGGATCTCATCAAGTACGGCCTGATTCCCGAGTTCGTGGGCCGCCTGCCCGTGGTGGGCACCCTGCACCAGCTCGACAAGCCGGCCCTGGTGCAGATCCTGACGCAACCGAAGAACGCGATTACGCGTCAGTACCAGAAGCTGTTCGAGTTCGAGAACGTCAAGCTGCGCTTCACCGACGACGCCCTCGAGGCGATCGCGGAGGCGGCCCTGACGCGCAAGATCGGGGCGCGCGGGCTGCGCATGATCATCGAGGACCTGATGCTCGAGATCATGTACACGCTGCCGGGCCAGAAGAAGATCCGCGAGTGCGTCATCACCCGCGAGGTCGTCGAGACCAAGGCCCAGCCGATCACGCTCATGGAGAAAGCTGGCTAGGGATCCGGCGCCGGCACCCCACCCGGGCCCCCGGCGTCACGATCCGTGCATCCTATGGAAGTCTACGAAACCCTCCCCGTCGTCCCCCTGCGGGACCTCGTTGTCTTTCCGCACATGATGGTGCCGTTCGTCATCGGGCGGCCGGCGTCCATCCGCGCCCTCGAGCACGCCCTGGCGAAGGACAAACGTGTCTTCCTGGCCGCCCAGCACGACGCCCAGGTGGACGATCCGCAGCCCCAGGACATCTACTCGATGGGCTGCGTGGCCAACGTGGTCCAGAGCCTGAAGCTGCCCGACGGCAACATCAAACTGCTCGTCGAGGGGGCCGACCGCGCCCGGGCCATCGAGTGGAAGGAGGACAAGGGCTTCTTCCGCGTCGTGGTCAAGGTGCTGCCGCGCACGCGCGACGCCGCCGGCGACGTCGAGGGCGCCATGTCGCGCGTGGTGTCGCTCTTCGAGCAGTACGTCAAGCTCTCGAACAACCTCCAGTACGACGCCATGATCGCCGCCGTCCGCGTGGACGACCCCGGCCGGCTGTCGGATACGATCGCCGCGCACCTCGTGGTCAGCATCGACGAGAAGCAGAACCTGCTCGAGATGCTGTCGCCGCTCGAGCGCCTCAACCGCATCGCCGCCATCCTCGAAGTCGAGGTCGACAAGCTCCAGGTGGACCGCCGGATCCAGTCGCGCGTCAAGAAGCAGATGGAGAAGGCCCAGAAGGAGTACTACCTCAACGAGAAGATGAAGGCGATCCAGAAGGAGCTGGGCCGCAAGGACGAGAAGGGCAACGAGGTCGACGAGCTGAAGAAGAAGATCGACCAGGCCCGGATGCCCAAGGAGGTCCAGGAAAAGGCGATCCAGGAGCTCAAGCGCCTCGAGGCCATGCCGCCCATGTCGGCCGAGGCCACCGTGTCGCGCAACTACCTCGACTGGCTCATCGCCGTGCCGTGGCACAAGAAGAGCAAGGAGAGCCGCGACCTCAAGAAGGCCGAGGAGATCCTCAACGCCGACCACTACGGCCTCGAGAAGATCAAGGAACGGATCCTCGAGTTCCTGGCCGTGCGGGCCCTGGTCAAGAAGCCCAAGGCCACCATCCTGACCTTCGCCGGGCCTCCCGGCGTGGGCAAGACGTCGCTCGCCAAGTCGATCGCCCGGGCCATGAACCGCCAGTTCGTCCGCCTGTCGCTCGGCGGCGTGCGCGACGAGGCCGAGATCCGCGGCCACCGGCGCACCTACATCGGCGCCTTCCCCGGCCAGGTCATCCAGATGATGAAGAAGGCCGGCACGCAGAACCCGGTCTTCCTCCTCGACGAAGTGGACAAGATGTCCATGGACTTCCGCGGCGACCCGTCAGCCGCCCTGCTGGAGGTCCTGGACCCGGAGCAGAACCACACCTTCCTGGACCACTACCTCGACGTCGAATACGACCTGTCGAGCGTCATGTTCATCTGCACGGCCAACGTCCTGCACACGATCCCGCAGGCGCTGCGCGACCGCATGGAGGTCCTGCAGCTCCCGGGCTACACCGAGCAGGAGAAGGTCGAGATCGCCAAGCGGTTCCTCGTGCCGAAGTCCGTCGAGGGCACCGGCCTCACCGCCGAGAACATCCGGTTCGCCGACGAGGCGCTGCAGTCGGTGATCCAGCGGTACACGCGCGAGGCCGGCGTCCGGAACCTCGAGCGCGAGATCGCGTCGATCTGCCGCAAGGTGGCCCGCCGCGTGGTCATCGAGGGCGGCAAGTACTTCGAGGAGATCACCGCCGAGCGCGTCACGGCGCACCTCGGGGTGCCCCGCTTCCGCCCGTCGTCGGCCGAGGAAAAGAACGAGATCGGCCTCGCCACGGGCCTGGCCTGGACCGAGGTCGGCGGCGAACTGCTCGTCAGCGAGGCCACGCTGATGCCGGGCCGCGGCCGGCTCACGCTCACCGGCAAGCTCGGCGACGTCATGCAGGAGTCGGCGCAGGCCGCCCTGAGCTGGATCCGGTCGAAGGCCGACGATTACGGCATCGACAAGGACTTCCATCGCCGCCAGGACGTGCACATCCACGTGCCCGAGGGCGCCATCCCGAAGGACGGCCCGTCGGCCGGCATCACGATGGCCACCGCGCTGGTGTCGGTGCTGTCGCGCGTGCCCGTCCGGCGCGACGTCGCCATGACCGGCGAGATCACCCTGCGCGGCAAGGTGCTGCCGATCGGCGGCGTGAAGGAAAAGGTGCTGGCCGCCCACCGGGCGGGCGTCACCCACATCGTGCTGCCCAAGGACAACGAGAAGGACCTGGCGGACATCCCGCGCAACGTGCTCGACGTCCTCAAGGTCTACCTCGTCGAGACCATGGACGAGGTGCTGCGGCTGGCCCTGGCCGAGCCGCTGCCCGGCCGGCCGTTCACCGCCGATCCGCTCGAGCCCGTCAAGGTGGAGCGGGCCGTCGGCGATGATCAGGTCACGCACTAGGGGCCAGGAACTGGACGCGGCCGCGTTCCATGGCACGATTCAAGATCCTCGGGGCGGAGTTCATCACCAGCGCCGCTGACGCGGCCGGCCTGCCCCGCTCGCCGCTGCCCGAACTGGCCTTCGCGGGCCGGTCGAACGTCGGCAAGTCGAGCCTGATCAACGCCCTGGCCCGCCGCACCCTGGCGCGCACGAGCGCCGCCCCGGGCAAGACGCGGCTGGCCAATTTCTACGCGCTCCGGCTCGACCGGGGCCCGGCGTTCCACCTCGTGGACCTGCCGGGCTACGGCTACGCGCGCGGCGCCCCCGACGGGGGCGTGTTCGAGACGCTCGCGCAGGAGTACTTCTTCGGCGCGGCTGGCGGCGAGGGTGCCGTCCGGCCCGCCATCGCCGGCGTGCTGCTCCTGGTGGACGCGCGCCATCCCGGCCTCGAGGCCGACCGGCAGGCTGGCGCCTGGTTCGAGCGCACCGGCGTGCCGCTGGGCCTCGTGGCCACCAAGGCGGACAAACTCGGGCGGAACGACCGGCAGCGCACGGCCCGGGCGCTGCGGGACACCTTCGGGCATTCGGCACTGATGACGTCGGTTCTGACCGGCGACGGCATTGAGGACGTGTGGACATGGATCGTGCAACACCTGCAGCAGTGGACCCCGCCACCCCGGTAACCCAGGAACGACTGGATCTCGGCACGCTCAAGACCATGGGCGTGACCGCCCTCACGGCACTGGCCAAGCAGCTCGACCTGCCGGGCGCCACGGGGCTGCGCAAGCAGGACCTGATCTTCCAGATCCTGCGCGCCAGCGCCGAGCGCAACGGCCCGATGACGGCCGAAGGCGTGCTCGAAACGCTGCCGGACGGCTACGGGTTCCTGCGGGCACCGGGCTACAACTACCTGCCGGGCCCCGACGACGTCTACGTCTCGCCGTCCCAGATCCGCCGTTTCGACCTGCAGACGGGCGACACGGTGAGCGGGCAGATCCGGCCGCCCAAGGAAGGCGAACGGTACCTGGCGCTGGTCAAGGTGGACTCGGTCAACTTCACGCCGCCCGAGAAGGCCCGCGAGCGCATCTTCTTCGAGAACCTCACGCCGCTCTATCCCGACTCGCGCCTGCAGCTGGAATACTCCGGCGAGGACCTGTCCACCCGCGTCATCGACCTGATGGTCCCCGTGGGCAAGGGCCAGCGCGGCCTCATCGTCGCCCCGCCGCGCACGGGCAAGACGATGCTCCTGCAGGCCCTGGCCAACGCCGTGATGACCAATCATCCGGACGTATTCCTGATCGTCCTGCTCATCGACGAGCGACCCGAGGAAGTGACGGACATGCAGCGGTCGGTCAAGGGCGAGGTCATCTCCTCGACCTTCGACGAGCCGCCGCAGCGCCACGTGCAGGTGGCCGAGATGGTGATCGAGAAGGCCAAGCGCCTCGTCGAGACAGGCAAGGATGTCGTGATCCTGCTCGACTCGATCACCCGCCTGGCCCGCGCCTACAACACGGTGGTGCCGGCCTCGGGCCGCGTGCTGTCGGGCGGCGTGGACAGCAATGCCCTCCAGAAGCCCAAGCGGTTCTTCGGCGCCGCCCGCAACATCGAACGCGGGGGCTCGCTCACCATCGTCGCCACCGCCCTCATCGACACCGGATCGCGCATGGACGACGTGATCTTCGAGGAGTTCAAGGGGACCGGCAACCTCGAGATCCACCTCGACCGCAAGCTGTCGGACCGGCGCGTCTTCCCCGCCATCGACATCCAGAAGAGCGGCACGCGCAAGGAAGAGCTCCTGATCGAGAAGGACGTGCTCAACAAGATCTGGGTGCTGCGCAAGGTGCTCGACCCACTCTCGCCCGTGGACGCCATGGAGCTGCTGCTCTCGAAGATGTCCAAGACGCGAACGAACGCCGACTTCCTCGCTGCGATGGGGGCACGGTAGCCAGAGGCTAGAGGCTAGAGGCTAGAGGCCAGAGGCTAGAGGCTAGAGGCTAGAGGCTAGAGGCAGACGACGGACACGTAGTGCAGGGCTTTAGCCCTGCCGGAACCAGCGTGGACGCTCGGACCGGCACGGCCGCTCCCGAGCCGGACTCCGCAGGCCGGGAACCCTCCTCGGCTTGGCGTCGGGTTCCAGATCTCTCCGCGGCCTGCTCCGCACGGCTCGTTCGGACCGTGCCGGCCCGAGCGGTTCAGGGTTCACGGTCCACCCCTGAGCTTGCCCGGGGTGACCCGAGCGTCGTCGAAGGGTCACGGTTGCAGCGTGACAGCGTGATCCCTTCTTGCTTCTTGCTTCTTGCTTCTTGCTTCTGCCTGCCCCCTACCCTCCCACCAGCCAGAGCCACCCCGCCGCGATCGCGAGCGTCCCCAGCGTGACCGGCACCCCCACCCGCGCGTGCGTGCGCCAGTCGATCCGTACACCGAGGCGCGCGGCCTGATCCACGACAATGATGTTGGCGATGCTGCCGACGATGAAGAGGTTGCCGGCCAGGGTCGAGGCCAGGGCCAGGATGGCGCCCGCCATCGGGTGATGGGCAGCCGGCAGCAGCAGCATCACGGCCGGCACGTTCGACACCGCGTTCGAGAGCACCACCGTGGCGCCGAACAGCGCTCCGGGGGCCTGCAGATCCACCCCCAGGCCCTGGAGCCGGGTAAGCGCGCTCGCGGCCAGACCGGCCTCCTGGAACGCGCTGTTCACGACGAACAGCCCCATGAACAGGATGAGCAGCTGCCAGTCCACCAGGCCGAGGACCTCGCGCGAGTCCATGCGCCGGCTCGTCAGCAGGACGCCGGCGCCCGCCAGCGCCACCGCGTCCTGGGGCCAGTGTGAAACCAGGAAGGCGGCCACGACGGCCCCCAGCACCAGCATGCCCTTCAGCGTGTGCCACGGGCTGAACGGCACGGCCTCCTGACCCACGGCCTCGCGCGCATCGTCCCAGCGACGCCGCCACTGCCACGCAATCACGGCCCAGACGATGGCCAGTCCCAGCAGGGCCGGCACCCCGCCGTCCACCAGGTAGCCCGCGAACGACAGGCCGAGCCGCTGCCCGATGAGCATGTTCTGCGGGTTGCCGATCAACGTGGCGGCCGACCCGACATTGGCGGCGCACGCGAGGGCGAGCAGGAAGGGCACGGGATTCACCCGACGGCGGGCGCACAACTCGACGAGCACGGGCGCCAGCGCCAGGCAGACGATGTCGTTGGCGAGCAGCGCCGAGAGGACCCCCGCCACCAGGACGACACCGGCCAGCAGCCGCGGCGGTGTCGTGTCGAGGGCGCCGAGGCGCCCGGCCACGGCCGTGTAGAACCCGGCCAGGCGGAACTGGGCCGAGACGATCATCAGGCCGAACAGCAGCGACATCGTCGCGACATCGATGGACGCCCACGCCGCGTCGGGCGTGACGTCGCCGAGGGCGACGAGCGCGATGGCGCCGAGCAGGGCGATGCCGGCGCGGTCAAGCCGCAAGCCGGGGATCTCGCCGAGCACCATGCCGGCGTACACCGCCAGAAAGACGAGCAGGACCGCCGTGGACATCACGGCGTATTATGCCCCGCCATCCAAGGGTGTGGATCACGGGCGATCCAGAGGGCCGGATCCGGCCATTTCGAAAATCTTACGGCGCCGAAAACGTTCAGGACTTGAACATTTCCGGCATCGGACTAGAATCTGCATGGTTGATCCAAGTCGACGTCGAGGTCCGTGGGGAGGACCGTACTCATCGGAGGAGGAACCGACATGACAGGACGTACGCACTGGACCCGTCTGGCCGCCACAGCCGCCGCGATCGTGCTGTGCCTGGCCGGCGCGGTCGCCGCCCAGAACCCTCTGGGCCGCCTCGCCGGCACCGTGCTCGACTCGTCGGGCGCCGTGCTGCCGGGTGCCACGGTGGTGGCCACCAATACCGCCACCAACCAGTCCCAGACCCAGGCTGCCAGCGAGACGGGCGCCTTCACGTTCCCGCAGCTGCAGCCGGGGCCCTACAAGGTGACGGTCGAGTTGCAGGGCTTCAAGACGTTCACCGCGACGGACGTCGTCATCAACGCCGGCCAGGAGTACTCGCTGACGGCGAAACTCGAGCTTGGCGACCTGTCTGAGACCGTCGAGGTCACCGCGGGCGTGTCGCTGGTCAAGACGACGACACCCGAGGTGAGCAACTCGGTGCAGCAGAACCAGATTCTGCAGCTGCCCCTTCCGGGCCGCGACACCACGCAGCTGATCCGGTTGCAGGCGGGGGTGCCGGGCATCGCCACCCGCAGCAACACGGCGATCAACGGCGGCCGGCCGACGTGGACGCAGGTGACCCTGGACGGCATCAACATCCAGGACAACTTCATCCGCACCAACTCCCTGGACTTCC
>CAYNDV010000154.1:0-10432 GCA_964396055.1 uncultured Vicinamibacterales bacterium
AGAACAGGCCCGTCTGGATGTGCCACGTGCGGCTCAGGCTGTAGGGCAGGTAGTCCGCGAGCGGGAAGCCGAAGAACGCCTTGCCCTCCACGGTGTAGTGCGCCGTGACGGCCCCCAGCAGCACCTGCACGATGAACAGCAGCACCACGACGCCCAGGTACTTGCCGATGGCGCGCATGGACGGCGTCGGCGTGAGCGCGGCGAGCGGGTCCTGCTTCGGCGGCTCCACGGCCGGCTCGTGCGTGCCGCGGAACGCCTGCCACCAGACGATGGCGCCGGCGCCGGCCAGCAGCAGGACGATGCTGATCACCGACCACATCACATTCGCCGTGGTCGGGACGTTGTTGATGAGCGGTTCGTGGGGCCAGTTGTTGGTGTAGGTGACCGAGGTGCCCGGCCGGTTGGTGGACGCGGCCCAGCTGGTCCAGAAGAAGAACGCGGTGAGCTGGCGGCGGCGCCCGGCGTCCGGCACCACCACGTCCTGCATGGCGTAATTGTCGCGCAGGGTCGACAACGAGGGATCGCCGCCGAACAGGCCGTCGTAGTGGCGCGCCACGTCGGCCATGGCCTGCGCGCGATCGTTGGACACGGTGATGGTGCCGGACGAGGCGTCGTAGCTGGACGTGCGGAGTTGCGCCGCGAGCCGGCCGCGCAGCGTGGCCTGCCGCTCGGCGTCCAGTGACGCGTAGGGAGCCTGATCCTGCCGCTGGCTCCAGAGGTCGAGCAGCGTGACGGCCTCGCGGTGCAGCCAGTCGGCGGTCCAGTCTGGCGCCTGGTAGGCGCCGTGGCCCCAGATCGACCCGAGTTGCTGGCCGCCGGTGGACTGCCACACCTGCTGGCCCGAGAGGATGTCGTCGCGCGTCAACAGGACGCGGCCGTCCTGGGTGACGATGCGATCGGGGATGGGAGGCGCCTGACGGTAAACCTCACGACCGAAGAACCCGAGGATGAAGAACGCGATGAAGAGCGTGGCGCCGAGCAGCCACCAGGCAGGGCGCGGCGCGATGGAGACAGGACGATCCGACGACATGAGACACGACTCCTTGATCCGGGCAGGCGGCGGGCCCGCGACCCGCCGCCCGCCACCACGGTGAGGGGACGGCGCGTCGATCAGGACGCGAGGGCGCGGGGGAACAGCACGTTGTTCTCGAGGTGGATGTGCTCCATCAACTCGGCCTCGAAGGCATCGAGGCGGACATAGAGCGCGCGCCACGTGGCGCAGGCCTCGGGCGGCGGGGTGAGGTTCGCGGTGAGCGCGCGGATGACGCCGAGGTTGTGGCCGTGCTCGTCGTGCTCGCGCTCCATGACGTTGATGGGGGAGCCGGCCAGGCGGCCGCGGCCGTTGGCGATGAGCGGGAAGAGGATCTGCTCTTCCTTGGCCAGGTGCTCGGTGACGGCGCCGTGCACCTCACCCAGCAGGCGGCTCAGGCCACGGGGGCAGTCTGCCTTGTCGGCGTGCACGTCCTCGACCTTGGCGGCCATCTGCATGAGGGCAGGGATTTCCGTGCGCAGGCGCGCGTGGTAGTACGACACGATGAAGTCGATGATCTCGCCGAGGGGGCGCGTCGCCCAGGCCGGCGCGTCGGGAATCGTCGCGTCCTCGGCCGCGATCTCGGCGAGGAGGCGATCGGCGTCGAGGCCGCGTTCACTGGCGACGTCGCCGAGGGGCCGGCGGCCGCCGCAACAGAAATCGAGGTTGTAGCGGTGGAAGACACGCGAGGCCGCCGGATGGGTGGTGGCGAGTTCGGCGAGGGTCATGGTCGGGGTCATGGGGGCTCTCCTTCGAGAATGGGGGATTGGTTTCTTGCCACTCGGTATAGAGCATGGGACGTACCAGCTGTGATGTGATTTGTTTCTAATGGCTTACGCGATTGGTTGTGATATGGTCAACATCAAGTGGTTGCCAATAACACAACGGATGTGTCGGAATCACAACAACACCTGCAGGCCCTTCTCGAGATTGCACGCGACCTGACGGCCTCGCTCGCGGCCGACGACCGGTACGGGCGGTTCCTCTCATCGGTCAGGCGTGTCATCCCATTCGACGCGGCCTGTCTCCTGCGTGTGGAGGGCACCGAGCTGGTGCCGCTGGCCGGCCACGGCCTGCGCGCGGGTGCGCTGACACGCCGGTACGATCGGCGGGAGCACCCGCGGCTCGACGTCATCCTCCGCTCGCCGCACCCGGTGCGGTTCGATCCCGACAGCGGCCTGCCGGACCCCTTCGACGGCGAACTCGATTCCGATCCCGGGGCGCTGGCGCACATTCACGCGTGTTTCGGCTGCCGCCTGACCGAGGGCGACACGGTGGTGGGTGCCCTTACGGCCGACGCGCTCGCGCCCACGGCGTTCGATGGCCTGGACCTGCCCTACCTCGCCACGCTGGGCGCGCTGGCGGGCGCGGCCATGCGCACCACGACGCTCATCGAGACGCTGCAGCGCCGGGCGGCGCACCGGGGTCACGTGGCGTGGGAGCTGCAGCGCACGGCGGCCACCTCGACGGGCGGCGCGCTGCTGGGGCCCAGCCGGGCGTTGCGCAAGCTGCGCGAGGAGATCGCGCTGGTGGCGGCCTCCGATCTGTCGGTGCTCGTCACGGGCGAGACCGGCGTCGGCAAGGAGCTGGTGGCCACGCTGATTCACGAGGCCTCGTCGCGGGCCGACGAGGCGCTCATCCACGTGAACTGCGCGGCGCTGCCGGTCTCGATCGCAGAAAGCGAGCTGTTCGGCCACGTGACAGGCGCCTTCACGGGCGCCACGCGCGACCGGGCCGGCAAGTTCGAAGCCGCGCACGGCGGCACCCTGTTTCTGGACGAGGTGGGCGAACTGCCGCTCGAGCTGCAGCCCAAGCTGCTGCGCGCCCTGCAGCAGGGCGAGATCCAGCGCGTGGGCAGCGACCGGGTGCACCGCGTGGACGTGCGCGTGATTGCCGCCACCAATCGCCAACTGCTGCGCGAAGTCGAACGCGGCCGCTTCCGCGCCGACCTCTACCATCGCCTGGCGGTCTTCCCGATCCGCGTGCCGGCGTTACGCGAACGGCGCGACGACATCCCGGTGCTGGCCACGCACTTCATCGACCTCGCGCGCCGGCGGCTCGGACTCGGCCGCGTGGCGCTGTCGGCCGCGGCGCGCGAGGCGCTGGCGGCGATGGAGTGGCCGGGCAACGTCCGCGAACTCGAGAACGTCGTGTCGCGCGCGGTGCTGCGCGCGTCGGCGGGGGCCGATCCCGGCGCGCCGGTCGAGATCGACCCCGTCCACCTGGGACTGCCGGCCGACGCCGGGCTGGTTCGGGCGGCGCCGCCAGGGGCCCCCGTCCTGGCGGGCACGCTGCCGATCGTGCCCCTGCCGCTGCGCGACCGGGTGCGCGTCTTCGAGCGGCAGCAGATCGAACTGGCCGTCGAGCGCCACGGCGGCAACTGGGCGGCTGCCGCGCGCGAACTGGGCCTGCACCGCAGCAACCTGCATCATCTCGCGCGGCGGTTGGGACTCCGGCGCGCCGGCGCGCAGCGGCAGGGCTGAAGCCTTGCACGACGGCGGCCCCGGCAGGGCCGAAGCCCTGCACTACTGAAGGTGGGCCGGAGAGTCCATCAGCAGCGGCGCGCCGGGGCCCACGGGCAGGCCGGCGAGCGCCCACCCCACCAGGAACAGCGTCCAGACGATGAAGAACACCACCGAGTACGGCAGCATCAGGGCCACCACCGTGCCGAGGCCCGCCTTCGCGTCGTACTTCTGCACGAACGCGATGATGAGGGCGAAGTACGACATCATCGGCGAGACGATGTTCGTCACGCTGTCGCCCACGCGGTAGGCGGCCTGCGTGAACTCCGGGGTGTAGCCGAGCAGCATGAACATCGGCACGAACACCGGCGCCAGGATGGCCCACTTGGCCGACGCACTGCCCATCGCGAGGTTGATGAACGCCGACAGGGCGACGAACGACACCAGCAGCGGCACGGTCCCCAACCCGAGGGACTTCAGCAGCGCCGCGCCCTCAACCGCGACGATCAACCCCAGGTTCGACCAGTTGAACAGCGCCACGAACTGGGCGGCGAAGAACACCAGCACGAGGTAGCCGCCCATCGTCTCCATGGACCGGCTCATGGACTTGAGCACGTCCGTGTCGCGCCGCACGGTGCCGGCGCCGAGGCCGAACGCCACCCCGACCAGCACGCCCCCGGCGAAGATGAACGCGACGATGCCCGACAACAGGGGCGAGTGCAGCACGTCACCGGTCTTCAGGTCCCGCAGGAAGCCGCCCTCGGGGACGATCCCGATCGCCACCACCGCGCTGATGGCGGCCGCGGCAACCGCCGCGAACCACAGACCCCGCCGCTCCGACGCCGTGAGCGGTTCGATGGCGGCCGCCCCCGTGCCACCCGTCCAGGCCCCGAGCCGGGGCACGATGATCCACTCGGTGACGGCGGTGCCGGCCACGGCCACGAGAAGCGTCGATGCAGCCATGAAGTAGTAGTTCGCCGCGGGGTTCACCCGGTACGCGGGGTCCACGAGGTGCGCGGCTTCCTGCGTGAGCCCGGCCAGCAGCGGATCGATCGTGCCGAGCAGGAGATTGGCGCTGTACCCGCCCGACACGCCCGCGAACGCCGCCGCCAGGCCTGCCAGCGGGTGACGCCCGACGGCGAGGAAGACCAGCGCCGACAGGGGCAGGAGGAGCACGTAGCCCACCTCGCCTCCCGTGTTGGACATCACGCCGGCAAACACGATCGTCAGCGTGAGGAGCCGCCGGGGCGCCGACAGCACCAGCAGCTTGAGCGCGGCCGAGATGAGGCCGGCGCCTTCGGCCACGGCGATGCCCAGCATCGCCACCAGCACCGTGCCGAGAGGGGCGAAGGCCGTGAAGTTCGACACCAGGCCGTTCAGCAGCCGGTGGAGGCCCTCAGTCGACAGGAGGTTCACCACCCCGACGGTCCGGCCCGTGGCGGGATGCGTGACCGTCCAGCCCAGCCACGACACGACCGCCGACGCGGCCATGACGGCCACCGTCGCCAGGAAGAACAGGGTCGCCGGGTGGGGCAGGGCGTTGCCGATCCGCTCGACGGCCGCCAGCGCGCGGTCGAGTCGGGTGGACGGGGCGGGGACACTCTTCGCCATCCCCGTAAGACGATGGAGACACCCCCGGCGTCCCCGTCACGCGGCACGACGGCCGGGCGGGCGGGCCGTCAGTTCCATCGAGCAGATTGCATAAATCAATCCGGGATTGATTTACGCGGGCCCTAATGCATCGAGCGTTGAGCGATGCGCGCCGGCACCGGGTGCACCAGGTGGACGAAGTCCTGGAATTTCATGCGGATGGCGTCGGTGTGCGTTCCCGCGTGAAACGTGATTTCCGGGTCGCGCGCCAGCGCCTCGTCCACGTACACCGGCTGACTGTAAAGCGGCCCGAATGGCGCCATGGCGCCGGTCTCGCACTCCGGGTAGAGGCTCGAGAACTCCCGCTCGGTCGCCAGCCGGACATACCGGGCGCCCGAGGCCGCCCGCAGGGCGTCCAGATCCACGCGGTAGTGGGCTGGCAACAGGGCCAGCACGGGCTGGCCGTCCGCCAGGCACACGACCGTCTTGGCCCATTCCCGACCCGGCACATGGGTAGCGGCCGCCTCTTCCTGCGCTGTGAACGCCGCCCGGTGGTGGATCGGCGTGTACTCGACACCGTGGGACTCGACGAACTGCCGGATGTTGGAGGGGATCGACATGGCGCACCTCACCTCTGGAAGGAGACAGTCCGGGGGACTCCCACAATCTCGGCCCCGCAAGGGGCAGCGTCAAGGACATCCGGACGAATTCGGCGCCCCGGACACGCCGCCTGTATAATCACGACGACCCTGTCAGTTCACTCGGGAGAGCATCCATGACCCTGGTCCGTCTGTTGACGGCCGCGCTGGCGGCGTCCCTCTGCGCGGGACCCGCGGCGGCTGCCCCGGCCGAATTGCCGAAACCTGCGTTGCTCGTTGTCAACAAGTCCGAAGCCACGCTGGCGATCGTCAATCCCGCGACCGGCCAGATCGTCGCGAAGGTGGCCACCGGCGAAGGCCCGCACGAGGTGGAGACCGACGGCACACGGGCGTTCGTGACCAACTACGGCACGGCGCAGGCGCCGGGCAACTCGATTTCGATCATCGACCTGGCGTCGCTCAAGGAAGTGCAACGGCTCGACCTCGGGCCAATCCGGCGGCCCCACGGGATCGTCCTGGCCGACGGCAAGCTGTACTTCACGGCCGAAACGAACCGGCTGGTCGGCCGCTTCGATCCGGCGACCGGCCATTTCGACTGGGTCATGGGCACGGGCCAGGCCGGCACTCACATGGTCTGGGTGCACGCATCGGGCTCGCCGGTCGCGACGACGAACATCGGGTCCGACAGCGTGACGGTCATCGAGCGCGGCGCGAACCCGACGGCCTGGAACGTGACGCAGGTGGCGACGGGGAAGGGGCCCGAGGGGTTCGACGTATCCCCCGACGGGGCCGAGTTGTGGGCCGCGCACTCCCGCGACGGCGGCGTGTCGATCATCGACCTGGCGGCGAAGAAGGTCGTGCAGACGCTCGACCTGAAGACGAAACGGTCGAACCGCCTGAAGTTCACGCCGGACGGCCGGCTGGTGCTCATTTCGGACCTTGATACCGGCGACCTGGTCGTTGTTGACGCGAAGGCACGGACCGAGGTGAAGCGGGTGCCGCTGGGGCGCGCCCCGTCGGGCATCCTCGTCGTGCCGGACGGCTCGCGCGCCTACGTCGCGCTGACCGGCGACAACCAGCTGGCGGTGGTCGATCTCAGGACCTTCGCGGTGACGGGGAGAGTCGCGCTGGGCGCGGCGCCGGACGGCATGGCCTGGATCAAGTAAGGGTCACACGGGAGCAGACGATGGCAGACAGCAAGGTGTGGTTCGTGGTGTCGCTGACGATCAACCCGGGGCAGTTCGAGACGTTCGATCGGCTGTCGCGCCAGATGAGCGCCGAGACGGCGAAGGAGCCGGGCACGCAGGCGTACACGTGGTGCCTGAGCGACGACCGGAGCCAGTGCAAGCTCGTCGAGGAGTACGTCGACAGTGCCGCCGTCATGGCGCACATCACCGGCCCCGTCGTCCAGCAGCTCCTGCCCCAGTTGCTGCAGGTGTCGGCCATCAGCGGGTTCGAGGTGTACGGGAACCCGGGTCCCGAAGGATCGGCCGCGCTGACATCGGTCGGCGCGACCATCTTCGGGTTCTACCAGGGGTTCAGCCGGTAGCGGTCTTCGTGACGCCGGCGGGCGTGACGCGGGCCTAGCGGTCCGCCAGCAGCCACGCGGCCGCAAACGCGAGGCGCTGCATCTTCAGCACCTGCGCGGGGTCCACCTGGTCGGCCGTGTCGGACGACTCGTGGTAGCCGTCGAAGTAGTTGCCGAAGAACCGCACGTACGGGCGGCCCCGGCGGGCGAACGCGCGATAATCACTGCCGCCGCTCTTGCCGTCGCTGCGATCGAGGTGCAGCGCCACGCCCGTGCCGCGGGCCGCGAGCGTGAGCGCGGCATCGAGTTCGGGCCGGCCGGCGGGCAGTCCCACCTCGAGGAAATCCACGGTCTTCACCCGGGCCAGGAACTCGCCGCCCTTCTCGAGCTTCGTGTCGGCTACGAGCTGCCGGATCTCCTCGGGCTTCCAGGGATGCCCGATCATGTCCAGGTTCAGATAGGCCGCCGTCCGGTCGAGGGGCCACAAGGGGTGATCGACGTAGTATCGGGAGCCCAGGTGTCCTTCCTCCTCTCCTGTCCAGAAGAGGAACACGAGCGTGCGCTTCGGCCGGTGCGGCGCGGCGGCGAACGCCCGCGCGATTTCGACGAGCGCGGCCGTACCCGACGCATTGTCGTCGGCGCCGGGGTAGACGGTGTCGCCGATGCGGCCGAGGTGGTCCATGTGCGCCCCGACGAGCACGGCCTCGTCGCGCAGTGTCGGATCCGAGCCTGGGAGGACCGCGGCGATGTTGCGCCCCATCACCAGGCGCTCGTCGCCGGACACCTGCAGCCTGATCGTGACGCCTGGCAGGGGCCGGGGCGCTGCGGTACGGGCCGTCGCCATCGAGAGGCCGGCGCTGCGCAGGATGGCGTCGCCGACGGCGGCCGAGACGCGCACGACGGGCAGCGTGGTGTCTGCGCCGGCCTCATACGGCAGGAAGTAGCGCTCGGCGGGCGCGGCTGTGCCGGCCGCCAGCACCGAGGGGAACCCGGGGCCTTCGATGGCCACGACGGCGCGGGCGCCGAGCTGGCGCGCGAGGGCGGCCTTGGCCTCGAAGCGCCGGCGGGCGCTCTCGGCTGCATAGCGCGCGAGCAGCGGCTTCGCCTGCCAGTCCGCGCCGTCGGGCACGCCCGCCAGGAGCACCACAATCCGATCCTGCACGGCCAGGTTCGCGTAGTCGTCGCGCGCGGGCGCCGGCTCGCGGATGCCGAACGACACGAACACGGCCGAGCCGGACACCGATCCCGGGGCCGCCTCCTCGAACAGGCAGTCCACGCCCGCCACGAACCGCCGCGTCCCGGAGCCGTCTGTGCCGGCCGTCGAGACGCTGAGCTCGCCGCGCGGCCTCGTGATCTCCCGTATCGGCACCGGGTGGAAGTACGCGGAGGTGGCCGCGGCCGCGTGCGGCAGCGGGGAGGCCGGCGCGGGGCCGAGCGGCTGCAGCCCCATGACGGCGAGCGACGACGCGACGTAGTCGGTCGTGGCGTCGAGGCCGCGCTGGCCGAGGCCGCGGCCCTCGAACCCCGGGGACGACAGGGCCGCGATGTGCGCGCCGACGGCGGTCGGCGTCATTCCCGTCAGGGCCGCTTCGAGAGCCGGCGGCAGCGGTGCGGCGTCGCCGGGGAACACGAAGTCGCCGGCGACGGACGCCGGGGGCGGCGCGCCCTGTCCCGCGAGTCCGGGCGCGAGTCCGGGCGCGATCCCGGCCGCCAGCATGGCGGAGAGCAGCAGGCGTCGCATGCGCGGTGTCACGATGGTCTCCTTCCGCCTCACTCGTAGGTGAACAGCAGCACCGGCGGGATGAGCAGCAGGAAGCTCAGTGCCACCAGGATGAGCATCAGGGGGAGGAACCAGCGCGCCCACCGCTCCCACGGGATCTTCGCGGCGCCGAGCACGCCCATCGTGACGGCGCTCGTCGGCAGGATCGGGTTGACGAACTCGCAGAGCAGGAACGCGTAGACGGCCGTCTGCCGCGTGATGCCCACCAGGTCCGCCAGCGGGGCCATCACGGGCATCGTCAGGGCCGCCTGCGCCGTGCCCGAGTGCAGGAAGAAGTTGATCACGCACTGGATGAGGAACATCACCTGCGCGATGACGCCCAGGGGCAGCACGGAGAGCGTGCCCGAGGCGCTGTAGAGGATGGTGTCGAGGATCAGGGCCTCCTGGGCGATCACGAGCAGCGCCCGCGCGCAGGCGATGATGAAGACCACGCCCACCATGTCCTTGGCGCCCGTGACGAACGTGCGCGCCATCCGGCTGGGCCCGAGCCCGCCGGCCAGGCCGAGCACGATGCCCATGCCCAGGAAGAGCATGGCGATCTCCTCGATGTACCACTTCCACGCCAGCACGCCGACGACCAGCAGCAGCATCGAGGCGACGAAGATGGAGATGGTGAGCGCGTGCCGGACGTCCCAGCGGTCGTCGTCCGTGCCGTGGGGTTCGAGCGCCTCGCGCTCGAGATCGATGTCGCGGACGGGGCTGAGGTCCGGGTTCCGCTTCACGCGGCGGGCGTACCACATCACGTAGGCGACCATCACGGCGGTGCCGATGACCCACGAGATCATGCGGTAGCCGAGGCCCGAGTAGAGCGGCACCCCGGCGATGCTCTGGGCGATGCCGACGGTGAACGGATTGAAGAACGCGGCGGCGAAGCCGGCGGCGGCGCCCAGGAACGGGATCGCCGTGCCGACAATCGAGTCGTAGCCGAGGCGGCGGGCCAGGGGAATGAAGATGAGGATGAACGGGATGACCTCCTCGGACATCCCGAAGATCGAGCCGGCGAGCGAGAACACCGTCATCATCACGGGAATCAGCAGCACCTCGAGCCGCGGCCGCCTGGTGAGGGTGCCGGTGATGCGCCGGATGCCGAACTCGACCGCGCCCGTCTCCTGGAAGATGGCGAAACTGCCGCCGATCATCAGCAGGAAGCAGATGAGCAGCGCGCCGTCGAGGAATCCCCGGATGGGCGCGGCCAGGACCATCTGCGGGCCGAGGTAGACCTTCTCGACCTGCTGGTAGGTGCCGGCCACCGTGACCGTGCGGCTGCCCTGGCTGGTCTCGACCTTCATTCGCTGGTACTGGCCCGACGGCACCAGCCACGACAGCGCGAGCACGAGCACGACGAGCGCCATCACCACCACGAGGGTGTGCGGCATGGAGAGGCGTCTGTAAATCGGTGTCTGTGTGGTCATACCTAAAATGGGGCCAGGCCCCTTTTGCATT
>CAYNDV010000155.1:0-10193 GCA_964396055.1 uncultured Vicinamibacterales bacterium
GGGGGACGACGAGGCGCTGGACGAGCAGGTCAGCCAGGGGACCTGTCACGTACGTAAACGCGTCCTCCAGCGTGAAGGCTCTGCCCTGGTCGTCCACGACCGTGATGTCGACCGTCGGGCCGACGGTGCGCGGCCAGGCCCGGCGTGACGTGTCGCCACCCATCGGCATGACGGGAATCTCAAAGACGCACTCGAATTCTGAGCGAGATAAGACCTCAGCCGGGAGGAGGTCGTCCCCGACGAACACGTCGGCTGTCGACAGGTTCTGACCCACGGCCGTGACCTGCGTGCCCGCCGGGCCTGAGTCAGGTGCGAGTGAGGTGACAGAGGGGCCGGCATCCGTGCCGTCGGAGATGACGAACGAGTAGCGCCGCGACCCCGAGCATCCCTGCTGATCGGTTGCCACGATGGTGAAGGAGGTATAGCCGGGACCGGCCATGATCTGGCCGAGGAGGTACACGATCTCGTTGTCGCTCGGCGTGTGGCTCAGCGACAGACCTGCCGGCAGGGTGCCCTGCACGGTGAAGTGGTAACCAGGCGTGCCGCCCGTCGCCCGGATGGTGCGCAGCCAGTCCTGGCCTGATGCGCCGTACAACGAGTCTGCCGGCAGCACGGTGATGGTGGGACACGCCGGCGCCTGCGCGTTGATGTTGGGGAGGATCGACGCCGAACCATCGACCACGATCCCCGTGCCCGTGCCCGCGACGTCGCACGTGCCGTCCGGACACGGCACGCCGTCGTAGACCACCTGCGCGTGACCCGGCGGATCGACGCGCCAGTAATACGTCGCGGCGGGCAGGCCGCGCCCGGACAGGTACTCGCCCAGCGCATTGGTGTAGGCGCGGTCCACTTCCTGGTTCTGCGCATCGTAGATGTGGACCGTCGCCGATTCCACGGGAACCCCGCCGGGGCCGGTCACCTTGCCCGACATCTGCGTGCGCTTGATGAGGTCCCAGTTGATCGTCGGCGGCGGAGTCTGCGGCACCACGACGGGGACGTGCGGCGGATTGCCGTATCCCGACGCATTGTCCAGACCCAGGCGGTACGTTCCCGGCGTCAGCGCGGGAGTCGCGAGCGGACTGAACCCGAACACGTAGTCGAAGAACGTGCCGGCCTCGGTGAAGACCAGCAGGTGCGCGGGGATCCGGGTTCCGGTGCCGTCTCCAAACGTGACGGCGGCGGCCGAACCCTTCTGCATCCGCTGCGTCTGAGTGGTCAGCACGCCCGCGTTCACGCGCACCGGCGTGCCGGTGGTGACGGGAACGTCGTTTCCCCAGGGGAACACGTCTGGGTAACCGGTCTTCACGTACTCACCCAGGCCTGGCACGTCATAGCGCGAGACACCAACGTAGTAGTCGCCCGGGAAGAAGCCGTAGAACCGCGCCACGCCATCGGCGCCCGTCTGCGCTTCACGCACGAAGTTCCCCGCCGTGTCGTACGCTTCGACCACGGCCCCCTGCAGGGGGGTCTCGAGCAGGTCGTCCACGAGCAGGTGCGCCACCGTGCCGCCCAGCATGGCGATGAAGTCGATGGCGGGCTTGATCGCTCCGGCCACCACCTGGATCGGATCGCCGTTGGTGATGCCACAGCGGCCGAAGCACACGTAGTTGAAGGTGGCGAAATCAGGCGCCTCACGGTAGAGGGCGCCCACCCGGTCGGACCCCGGGCCTGGCTGCCACACGGCGTAGTACGTGCCCGGGTCGAGGTTGTCCACCAGGAACCGCCCGTCGCCATCCACCGGCACCTGTGTGACGAGGTCCCCTGCCTGGTTGTAAACGGCCACGGTCCCGTCGGGCACGGGATCCAGGGTTCCATCCCACACCCTGCCGCTGAACCCGGTGTTGGGACTGGCCGTCAGCGTGATCACCACCGCCACGATCAGAACCACGACAGCGAAGGGACTCCTGCGCGTGTCCATGGTGCGCCTCCATGCCGGGGCCGTCCGCCTGCTGGAACGCGGGCCCGGCCCCTATTTCACGCGAATGGGCTTGCTTCTCCCGTTGTTGTCCTCGTTGAGTTCGGCGACGGCGGCGTCGGCATCGGCGCGGGCGAGGAGGTAGTAGACCTGGCCCTTCGTGGCGTCGGCGGGGACGGTAATGGGCAGAGCGTCGGGGCGGGTGCTGCGCCCCGCGAGGGGGGCGAGGGTCTGGGTGGCGAGCAGGGTGTCGCCCGGGTCCCAGGTGGTATCGGTGGACCAGTAGAGACGCGTCAGGGAGGCGGGGGCGGGCCCGCGGGCGCCGTTGCGGGTGGCGAGCTTCACGGTGAGGGCGGCGCCGGGCAGGGCGGCCGGGGGCGCGGTGAGGGTCTTGACGAGGAGGTCGGGGCCGAGGGTGAGGGGGCGAACCCTGGTGTTGTTGGCTTCGTTGGCTTCGAAGACGACGGCGGTCGCATCGGCGACGGCGATGAGGAAGTAGGCGCCCGGGGCGGTGGCGGGCGGAATGGTGACGTCGAGGGTGGCGGCACTGGTGGCGCGTGGGGCGAGGGGCCCGACGGCGCGGGTGGTAAGGGCATCGTCGGCGGGGCCGTGGCCCGGGCGATTGAGGACCGGGTCGGTGGAGAGGTAGTAGGTGGTGCTGGACTCGGGGGCCGCCCCCTTGCCGCTGTTGCGGGTGGTGTCGGTCACCTGGATGGTCTGGCCGGGCGACGCGCCGAGGGGGACGACGAGGCGCTGGACGAGCAGGTCAGCCAGGGGACCTGTCACGTACGTGAAGGCGTCTTCGAGCGTTGTCGTCTGGTGGTCGTCGTTCTCGACCGTGATGTCCACGGTGGCATCGGCGGCCACCGGGGAACGCCCGCGCGCAGCGGTCGGCCGGGAACCGGGGGGCGGCGCGTTCACGATGATTTCCATGGCCGTGCGGCTCACCACCGGCAGGGCTTCCACGCCATCGAAGAACACACGCGCGTGATCCGAGAAACTGCTGCCCGTGATGGTCACCTGGCTTCCGGCGGGCCCGTGATCGGGCTGGACATCCGTGATGGACGGCGGCGGCTCGAGTTCGCCAGCGTCGACGTGGAAGGTGTAGCGGCGCGAGCCACGGCACCCCACGGCGTCGGTGGCGTGGATGGTCACGTTCGCCCAGCCTTCGCGGGCGGTCACGTAGCCGGAGACCATGCCGACGCCGTCAACGCTGATGCCCGCCGGCAGGTTGCCTTCCACCGTGAAGACGTACGGCGCGGTGCCGCCGGTGGCGGTGAGCGCGCGCGTGTACCACTCGCCGCGGGTGAGCGCGAAGCCGTCGCGGCTCTCGATGGAAATGGCCGGACAGGGGGCCACCGAAAAGTCGATGCCGGTGAGCGTCGTGACGGTGCTGCCGAAGCTGAGCGGCGATCCGATCGCGGCCACGTTGCAGGTGCCGTACGGGCAGTCCAGGAGGTTGTACACCTGGTGACGGTAACCACGGGGACGCGCGATGGCGAAGATGTCCCCTTCGGGGAACCCGCGCCCGGTGCGCCAGAACCCGTTGCTGTCGGTGTAGGCGGTCTCGACGGTGGTGTTCGTGTCGGTGGAGAGCGTGACCGGGACGTTGCGCAGCGGCAGCCCCGTGTCGGACGCGAGCACCCGGCCGAGGGCGGACGAGCCACGGCCCAGCGGCCATGTGTAGGTGAGCGCCGGGGCCGGCTGCACCGGTGGCACGGTGAAGGGATCGCCACCGGTCACGTCGCAGAACGGCCAGCACGGCTTGTTGTCCCACAACTCGTCGATGTACCCCGCATGGTTGTAGCTGCGCAGGTAATACGTGCCCGGCGGGAACGCGGGCGTGCGTGTCGTGCCGTTCACGGACACGTAGTCGATGTAGCGGCCCTGGGTGTCGTAGAAGAAGCCGTTGCCCGGCACGGCGGTGTTCGTGTCGCTCCGGAAGTCGAGGTTGGCCCAGACGCCCGTTGGCAGCGTCTGGGTGACGCGCGTTGTCTGGCCCTGCGTGACCGGAATCGGCGTGCCCGTCGTCGGGTTCACGCCGCCGCGGGCGGGGAAGATGCTGTCGTAGAGCTGGTTGACGAGGCTGACGTGGACCGGATCGGACGAACCGGCGGTCCGTGCGTAGTACGTGCCCGGAGGCAAACCCGGGAAGCGCGCCACGCCAGTGGCGCCGGTCGAGCGCACGGCGTACCACGCCCCGGCCGTGTCGAACAGCTCGACGTTGACGCCAACGGCCGGCGACAGGTCCTGGAGGCGGGCTTCGAATTCGATCGGGTCGCCCGCGACGGGGTGGAAATCGATGCCGTCGGTAACCGCGCCTGCCTCGACCACGATCGGGTCGCCGGCGGTCACCCCGCAGGCTCCGAAGCAGATACGATCGATGGGCAGGTCGGGAAACGCCCGGTGCTTGGCGCTGACGTAGCCCGAGTCCCACGCGGGCACCCAGCGGCCGAAGTACGTGCCCGGCATCAGGCCGGTCACCGAGTAGGTGCCGTCGCCACCGACGTTCACCTCGGTCACCTTCTCCCCGTCATCGTCGTAGATCTCGACCTTGCCTTCGGCGAGAGGCTGATCGGCGGGCGTGCGGACGTCACCCGAGATGCCGCCCGTCTCGACCTGGGCAGCGTGAGTACTCCTGGAACCTGTCAGGCCGAGCAGTGCGGTGGCGCCGACGGCAGTATTGGAGCCATCGGGCCAGGCGAACGGGACGAGCGCGGCGACGGCAACGACGGCGGCGAGCCGAAGGCGGGTATCCGGCATGGTGTCCCCCGCGTGAGTGCGTCGGACTCACAGGATTCGGGGGCCCGGGACGCCGAGATGGGAGGATTCTACCTCAGCCACCGGTCCCACCACTGCAGTTCGTGGATCATCCGGTGCACGTTGTTCCAGTGGCCCCCAATCCCGTGGGGCTGGCCGGCGTACTGGATCATCTTCGCGGGGACCCCGCGGCGGCGCAGGGCGAAGTACATCTGCTCGCCTTCTTCGTACGGCACGCGCTGATCCACTTCGCCGTGGACGAAGAGCGTGGGTGTCTTCACGCGTCCCGCCCACGTGAGTGGCGACTGGCTGATCATCCGATCGCGGGCCGCCTGGTCCCACGGCGGACCGAAGAACTCGGTCTCCTTCGTCCGGTAGATGTCCGCCGTGCCGTAGTCGCTGATCCAGTTCGAGATGCCCGCGCCGCTGACGGCTGCGGCGAAACGGTCGGGGTACTGCGTCATCAGCCAGTTGGTCAGGAACCCGCCGTAGGAATGTCCGGTGTGGCCGACGCGCTGCGCGTCGATCGGGTACTGGCGCAGCACGGCGTCGAGGCCGGCGATCACGTCTTCGCCGTCCTTCGTGCCCCACGCGCCCCACGTGGCCCACTTGAAGGCCTCGCCGTAGCCGGTGGAGCCGCGGAAATTCGTGTCCAGCACGAAGTACCCGCGCGCGGCGAAGAGCTGCTTCTTGAAGTCGAACGTCCAGCCGGTCGCGGCGTGCGGGCCGCCGTGGCTGAAGACGATGAGCGGATATGGCCCCCGGGCCGGATCGTAGCCGGACGGGAACGTCAGCCAGCCCTCGATGGGCGTGCCGTCCCCGCTGGCCCACCGCAGGCGCTTCGTGCCCGCGAACTCGATTTGCGACGCGATGGCGCCATGGACGTCACTGAGGCGGCGTTCACCAGACCCGTCGATGCTGGCCACCCACACCTCGGCCGGCAGGTCAGCCTGCGTGACGCTGTAGGCCATCTTCGCGCGCGCGTGGTCGAAGGTGACGTTCGTGATCCGCCGTTCACCCTTCGTCACCTGATCGACTTTGCCGTCGGGCACCGAGACGCGGAAGACGTGGTTCTCGCCGCCGATCGCCGCGGTGAAGTAGAGCGCGCGGCTGTCGGCCGACCACACCGGGGTGCCCGGCTCGAGGTCCCACGCGGCCGTCAGGTTGATGGGGGCGCCGCCGGGTTTCCGGACGTAGAGATCGCTGGGCCCGCCATGCGTTCGTTTCTCGCGGATGATGAGGTCGGTGCCCGGCTCGCGCACGTACGCCAGCCACGAGCCGTCAGGCGAGAACGACGGGTCGCTGTACACGTGCTCGTCGTCCGTCAGGCGGGTGAGCGTACCGTCGAGGGTCACCGACCACAGGTCGGGGCGTTCGTAGGCGAGTTCATCGCGCCAGGTGGCATCGGCGGTGAAGACGAGGCGCGACGCGTCCGGGTGCCACACGAGGTTGCCGGGCCGCAGGTCGCGATCCACGAGCACGCGCGGGTCGCCGCCGCCGGCGGACTGCAGCACGATCCGCTGGGCCGGCCTGGCGCGCAGGTTCGGCGCCGGAAACGCCTGGCCGTCGCGCTGGAAGTCCTTCCAGTCGAAGATCGCGCCCTTGAAGCGGGCGTTGTGACGCTGTTCGAACGCGCTGGGTGGCGGGCCGGCGGCCGGTGGCGCGGCAGCCGGGGCGTCCACCAGCCTGGCGATCCACGTGCCGAACGGGCTCGTCACCCCGTCGGGGGCCGAGGCGGCCGGCACGGGCAGCCGGGTGGGCGCGGCCGGGTCGAGGCTCCAGCGTTCCTGACCGACCGGGTACACCAGGCGGTTGGTGGCGTCCCAGCGCGCGCCCGTGATGTCGCGGCCGAAGTGCGACACGCGCTGCGGCCGGGTGGAGGCGTCGGCGGGGGCGAGCCACGTGGCGGTCTGCGTGCTGTTGTCGTCCTCGATGCGCGTCGACACGGTGAAACTGACCCACCGGCCGTCGGGCGAGATGGACGGCGAGCCCACCACCTGCAGCCGGTAGTAGTCTTCGACGGTGAGCGTGCGGCCCGTCGACCCGCCGGCGCCCGGGTTCTCGACGGGGTAGTCGGGACGGCGCGACCAGTCCTCGAACGAGCCGTCGTAGAGCAGCACGCGATGGCCCAGCAGGCGGGCCGCGAAGAGCATCGCTGTCGCCTGCTGCCCGAGATGGCAGTACCCGACCACCGTATCGCCCGGCTTGACGCCGGCGGCGGAGAAGACGGCGCGCAGTTGATCGGCCGGCCGCACCGAGAGGGCTTCGTCGGTGAGTTCCGAATAGGGGATGCTGCGCGCGCCGGCCACGTGGCCCGTGCGATGGGGGCGGCCGCGGGTGCCGCCGCGCTGGGTGCCGTCGTACAGCGCCCGGGCCCGCGCGTCCACGACGGCGTACCCCGGCGTCGACAGGTGATCGCGGACGAAGGCCGCATCGACGACGAGCGGCCGGATTGTGAGGGGCGACAGAGCGCCGGTGCGCACCGCCGGCGGGGCGGTGGAGAGGGGATGGCCGGCTTTCACCCAGGCGGGCATGCCGCCGTCCAGCAGGGACGTGCGATCCCCCAGTCCGGCGTAGTCCAGCGTGAACACGATCCGCGTGGCGGGCGACACCCAGTCGCGGGCCCAGTAGACGACAATCCGGGATCGGTCCGACACGCCGAGCGCCTCCAGGCGCCGGCGCAACGCGTCGGGCGCCGGCATCTCGAGCAGGTGCGTGTCGGTGTCGACGAGCACGTCGTTCAGCGCCACGAGGCGCGCCCCAGGGAGGTGGCCGGCGTCGTATCCCGCGCGGTCGCCCAGGTGGAGCAGAACGAGATCCGGATCCTGCAGGTGCTGCGCGAGCCAGGACGCGCTCACCAGCAGGTTCCCGTCGGCGCCCGCGGGCGCAGGGGCGGTGCTGGCGGGTGCCGGCACCTGCGGGCCGCGCGCGTGGATCGGGACGATCGCCATCACCAGCAGTCCGATCGCCGGGATGGACGGCAGAGCCAGGCACCTGCGCATGGGCACACCTCGCGGATACGTGAGTGGGATCTGCGTTCACCATACACGGGAACGACGGCGGCCGCCACCTGCGGTAGACTGCCGGCGGTGAAGATCGCGCTGCGGGGCTTCGTGTTCGTGATGCTGGCGTGCGTGATGCTGGCGGCGGTCGCGGCGTCCCAGGGGCCGCCGGCGCCGGCGGGCGCGCCTGTGGACTTGCGCACGCTCGAACGCGAGCGCATCATCCCGGCGGCCGACCGCTTCCTGCGCGAGGCGCCGATCACGGTGACCGCGTCGCGCTCGCCGCGCAGCGCCGGCGGGCCCCACGACTTCTTCTCCGAGGGCGACTACTGGTGGCCCGACCCGAAGAACCCCGACGGCCCGTACGTGCAGCGAGACGGGATGACGAACCCCGACAACTTTGTCGAGCACCGCCGGGCGATGGTGCGGTTCAGCATCCACGCGGGGACGTTGACCTCGGCCTGGATCCTGACGCGCGACGAGCGGTACGCGTCGCACGCGCTGGCGCATCTGCGCGCGTGGTTCGTCGATAACACCACCCGCATGACGCCGCACCTGCTCTACGCGCAGGCGATCCACGGCCGCGTCACGGGGCGCGGCATCGGCATCATCGACACGATCCACCTCGTCGAGGTGGCCAGGGCCGCGGGCCTGCTCGAGCACGCCGCGTCCGCGAAACCCGGCGAGATCGCGGCCGTGAAAGCCTGGTTCCGCGAGTACCTCTCGTGGCTGACCACGCACCCGTACGGCCTCACCGAACGCGACGCGAAGAACAACCACGGCACATGCTGGGTGATGCAGGTGGCGGCCTTCGCGCAGCTGACCGGTGACCAGGCGCTGCTGGCCGAATGCCGCCGGCGGTACCGCGAGGTGCTGCTGCCGGGGCAGATGGCCGCCGACGGCAGCTTCCCGCTCGAGCTGGCGCGTACGAAACCCTACGGGTACTCGTTGTTCAACCTCGATGCGTTCGCCACGATCTGCCGGCTGGCCTCGGTGCCCGGCGACGACCTCTGGCGGTTCGAGCTGCCGGACGGCCGCGGCATCCGGAAGGGGCTGGCGTACCTGCTCCCGTTCATCCGGGACAAGGCGGCGTGGCCGCACCCGAACGACGTCATGTACTTCGATGAGTGGCCGGTCCGCCACCCGAGCCTGCTGTTCGGCGGCGTCGCGCTGGGGCAGCCGGCGTGGGTCGCGCTGTGGCGGACGCTGCCGCCGCCGCCACCGGTGGAAGAAGTCATCCGCAACATGCCGATCCGCCACCCGCTGCTCTGGGAGGCGGATGGCGCGGGCGCGCGCTGAACGCCCGGGCGAAGCCGAACGCCGCGACGCCCGCCGGCGCCCTGGTGGAAACGCGGCGGGTTTCCCTGTTATCCTCGGAGTATCCCGTTCAATTGACGCCCACGTCGTGGCGCGGAGAGCCCCCGATGGAACAGCCGACGACTGCCGCAGCGGCCGGGTCTGACAACGACATCTACGCGAACCCGCCCGACCCCGACGTGCTCGAGCTCGAGCCCGTGCACCCGGGCATCAACGACGCGCCCTACGTCGCGCGCCGGCACGAGCTGTTCGCGTTGTGCCGGAAATACCGCCTCGGCAGCCTGGGGCCCCCGCGCATCGAGTACACGGACGAGGAAGAGCGCATCTGGCGCGAGGTCTCGCCGAAGCTCGACGAGTTGCACGTCCGGCACGCCAGCCGCATCTATCTGCAGGCCAAGCGCGAACTGGGCATCAGCGCCGATCGTATCCCGCAGTTACGCGATCTCAGCGGCCAGCTGAAGGCCCGCACCGGCATGCACCTGGTGCCGGCCGAGGGACCCATCGCGTACCGCATCTTCTACTCGTACATCGCCGATCGCGGGTTTCCCTGCACGCAGTTCATCCGCCACGGCTCGAAGCCCGAGTTCACGCCCGAGCCCGACATGATTCACGACTGCCTCGGCCACGTCCCGCCGCTGATGAACGAGGACTACGCCGAGCTGCTCACGACGATCGGCAAGGCCGCCGTCCGGGCCACCAGCGGCGACCACGTGCTGATGCTGAAGCGCCTGAGCTGGTTCTCGATCGAGTTCGGCCTGATCGAAGAGGAAGGCGAGACGCGCGTCTTCGGGGCGGGCATCCTGTCGTCGATCGGCGAGATCCCGTTCTCGCTGACGCAGGCCGAGCGGCGCCCCTTCGTGACCGACGAGGTGATCAACACGGATTACGACTGGACCCGGATGCAGGAGCTGCTGTTCGTGATCCCGTCGTTCGCCTTCCTGCGCCGGGAGGTGGAGGCGCTCGTCGCGCGGTTGGGGTAGGGGCGTGGGGCATGGGGCGTGGGGATAGTGAGTCAGAGTCAGAAGCAAGAAGCAAGAAGCAAGAAGGGATCACGCTGTCACGCTGAACGGCCGAGAGCCTGATAGCCCAACGGCCCGTCGCAACCGTGAACCCTGAACCGAGAACCCCGAGTTGATTTCCCATCCATGGTGGGCGTAATGTCGCGGGCGTGAACCGCCGCGATGCCCGCCGTCCCAGCC
>CAYNDV010000156.1:0-10148 GCA_964396055.1 uncultured Vicinamibacterales bacterium
TTCCGGGCCCCGGCGTCGTCGTGGCGTCCGGCGTCAGACTGGCGGCGTTTCCGGGCCCCGGCGTCGTCGTGGCGTCCGGCTTTAGCCGGACGTTCCAGGAAACGAGCAGCACGGCGGCGTACATCGGCACGGCGAAGAACCGGCCGGCCATGAAATCGCCGCCGACGCGGGTGACGAACACGAGGTAGAGCGCGATGCCGGCGGCGAGGGCTCGCCCGGCGGCCGCGCGTCCCGTCAGGCCGAGCCCGACGGCAAAGACGAGGAACACGGCGGTCACCGGGTCGCGATCGAGCAGATCGACGGCGTAGAGCAGGCCCTGGCGCCAGAGTTCGGCCTGGTCGATGCCGTGCGTGAGTTTCGCGTAGGCCGTGTTGGGGAACGGGAACCCGTAGTAGACGAGCGAGAAGATCGTCCACGCGAGGGCCGGCACGGCCCCGGCGGCGGCGCCGGCCAGGACCGCCCCCGCCCGCCGGACGCGCCAGGCTGCCAGGAGCAGCAGCGGCGCCACCAGCACCACTTCGTCCGGCCGCGTCAGGTAGAGGAGCGACGTGATCGCGGCCAGGGCGGCGATCCAGCGCCAGCCGGGTTTCGTTCCGGACTGTGTGGCGTCCGGCTTCAGCCGGACGTGGCCGCCGCGTGCGTATACGGCGAGGAACGCGGCGATCAGGAGGTAGGACAGGGGGTTCTCGAGGCCCGAGGTGGCGAAATCGATGAACGCCCGCGAGCAGAGGAGCGCGACGGCCGCCAGGACGGCCAGTTCACGCGAGGCGGCGCGCGCGATCGCCATCCGGATCGCCGCCAGCGACACCAGGATCGATGCGGCGAACGTGGCGTAGTAGATGTTGCCCGCCACGAAATACGCCGCTGTCAGGACGAGAACCCAGAGCGGGTGGGTGAAGCTCTGCACCCGTTCCGCCACGTTCTGGGTGAGGCCGTAGCCGTGGGTGACGTTCATCACCGCGCGCAGCGAGATCATCGCGTCGTCGCTGATCCAGGCGGTGCGCAGCAGCACCGCGAGGAACACGATGAGGACGAGCAGGAGCGCCCGCCCGGGCAGCGGCGGGGTGTGGGGCCGTGTCATGACGTCTGGCCTCCGGAGTACTCGAGCATCTGGGCCGTGAAGTCGAGGGGGTACGAGATCCGGACGTCCGTCACGGCGCCGGCCTCGTCGCGCACGGCCTCGAGGCGCGGCATCACGAAGCCGGTGTAGGACGGCAGGTTCACCCGGGCCACGCGCGCCACGACCTCGTCGCGCAGGGCGCCGTCGAAGTGCACGCCGTAGCCCTCGACCAGGGCCCGTGCCGCGCGGTAGTCGCCCTGGCTCTTGATGCGCTGCACCTCGGCCAGCAGGCGGGCCACGCCGTCGTGGAACGCGTGGGTGTCGGCCACCACGTAGAACGTGCGCCCGTCACGCCACCGCTCCACGACGGCGTGGGTGTGCGTCATGAGCCACCGCACGATCAGCTGGCGGTTGCGCATGTGGTCTTCCTCGATCTGGGTGCCTTCGCGCACGCGCCGGAGCTGGACCAGGGCGTTGCGCGCGTACGACTCGTACTCGGCGCGGACGATGTCGGCCTGGTGCTCCGCCGGAACGAGACCCAGCTCGACCAGGCGCGGGTTCGACACGAAGTAGAGCGCGACCAGGTCGGCGCGCGATTCCTCGATGGTGGAATAGGTCTCGCGCAACGCTGCCTGAGGTGTCGTGTCGAGGCGGGGATCCGACTGGCCCGAGGCGTGGCCGATGACCTCGTGCAGGTTGGTGGTCAGTTCGGCCGCCGCGCTGGCGAACCGCAGGGCCCGGGCCGCTTCTTCGGGCGTCCACGAGAACTCGGCGAAGTACGCCTCCGGCATCGACCGGTCGTAGGCGTGCATCACGTTGGTCAGGGACACCGACTTGCTGCCGTGCTCGGCGCGGATCCGGTCGTCGTTCGGCAGGTTGATGCCGATGGGGGTCACGGGACCCGAGTCGCCGGACTCCACCACGACGTCGATCGCGTTGGCGGTCACGCCCGTCACGTCCGGCTTCCGGTACGGCGGATCGAACGGCATGTGGTCCTCGAACCACTGCGCGTGCCGGGCGAGGGCGCGGATGGCCTCGGTGCGGTCCTGGTTGACGTAGTACACCAGCGACTCCCACGCGCCCTTCATGCCGCGGGCATCGAGGTACACCTCCACGAAGCCGTTGATGGTGTCCACCGTCGCGTCGCGGTCGCGCAGCCACGCGATGTCGTACGCCTCGCGGTCGGCCCGCTCGCCGGTCCGGTAGAACCGCACGAGGGCCCGCAGGGCCGTCTGCGTCGCCTCCGGCGCGAAGGGCACGGCGGCTTCGAGGTGGGCGATGATGCGCGCGATCTCGGCGCCGTAGCGGCCGCCTACGCGGTACACCTCCTCCACCAGGCGGCCTTCGCGCTTGACGAGCCGCGAATTCAGCCCGTAGCGCTCCTCGAACCCCTCGAGGTCGGCCAGCGTGACGTCCTGGTACAGGTTGTTCGCGCTGGCCTGCAGGAGGTCCTGGCCGGGCCCGGGCGTCTTGCTGGTGACGATGGCATCGACTTCGGGGTCGAAGAACAGGGGCGACAATCGTGCCAGCATTGCGTCGAGGGTCTCGCCGGCCTTCAGGGGCATCGCGGCGCCCCGTGCCGCGGCGGTCCGCACGGCGTCCGCGAATCCGTGAGGTTCGCAACGGAGGACGAACTTGCGCGCCGTGAGGTTGTTGTGCGGGCCCGAGTTGAGCCAGAACAGCTTCGTGTAGTGGTGGATCCGGGCCAGCGTATCGGGGTCGATCGCGTCGCGATGGGCCAGCACCCCCTCCAGCACCTGGCGCATGGCCAGGCTCGGCGCGTAGCGCTGGTCGTAGTAGATGTCGCGGCCGGCGAGCGCCGCCCGCGAGAGGTGGTAGACCAGCGTCTTCTCCCGCAGCGGGAGATCCACGAACCCGTCCGCGTACAACTGGACGATGGCCGCGTCGTCGACGCGCTCGAGCAGGTACGGCCGGTCGTCCGCCGTCAGATCGTGACCTGTTCCCGGTACTCCGCCACGTGAACGGGCCATCCCAGCTCCTTGGCAATCCGCGCCTGCAGGGCCTCCTGCGCCGGCGGCTCGCCGTGCACCAGGTAGGTCATGGCCGGCGGAGCGGTGAAGCCGCCCAGCCATCGCAGGATCTCGTTGGCGTCGGCGTGGGCCGACATCGAGTCGATGGCCGCGATGCGGGCCTCGACGGGGATGAACTGGCCGTGGATCTTCACCTCGCGCTCGCCCTGGAGCATCCGTCGCCCGCGCGTGCCCTCGGCCTGATACCCGACGAAGAGGATCGTGTTGCGCGGGTTGCCGAGCGAGGCTTTCAGGTGCCACAACACCCGGCCGCCGGTGGCCATGCCGCTCGACGAGATGACGATCGCCGGCGCCGGCGACGACTGGATCTCCTTGGACTCCCGCGGCGACGAAAGCGCGGTGAAGCGCTTCGTGGTGAACGCCTGCAGCTGCCCGCGCCGCACCTGCAGCTCCGGGTCGAGGTCGCGGCTGTGGTTCATGTAGTGCTTGAGGGCCTCGATCGCCATCGGGCTGTCCAGATAGACCGGCACCACCGGGATGCGCCGTTCGTCCTCCAGGCGCTTCAGCCAGTAGATCACCTCCTCGACGCGGCCGACGGCAAACGCCGGGACGATGACCTTGCCTCGCCCCTCGATCGTGTCGCGGATGATCGCCGCCAGCGCCTCGCCGTTGTCGTCGGCCGGGTGGAGGCGGTTGCCGTACGTGGATTCGACCAGCAGCACGTCGGCCATCTCGACCCGCCGGGGATCGGGCAGCACGGGCCGGTCGTAGCGGCCGAGGTCGCCGCCGAAGAGGATTTCCTTGCCCCCGTCACCGCCGAGGCGCAGGCGCACGAAGGCCGAACCCAGCAGGTGGCCCGCGTCGATGAACTCCACCGAGATGTCGCCGCCGGTCGGCATCGGCCGGTCGTACCCCACGGGCTGCAGCTGAGCGAGGGCGCGGTACGCGTCCTCCTCGGTAAACAGCGGCAGGGCCGGCGCGTGCTTCGAATAGCCGTCGCGGTTCGCGTCGCGGGCATCTTCCTCGGCCAGCCGCCCGGCGTCGGGCAGCATGATGCGGCAGAGATCCGCGGTGCCCGGCGTGCAGAAGACCCGGCCCTTGAAGCCGTCCTTGACCAGGCGCGGCAGGTAGCCGGAATGGTCGATGTGGGCGTGGGTCAGCACGACCGCGTCGATGGCCTTCGGCTCCACGGGCAGCGGCGCCCAGTTGCGCTCGCGCAGCTCCTTCAGGCCCTGGTAGAGACCGCAGTCCACCAGCACGCGCCGGGAGCCAGACTGCACGAGGTACTTCGATCCGGTGACGGTCCGCGCGGCGCCGAGGAAGGTAAGGGTAGACACACCCGTATTGTATACTTCGAGGACAACCCCCACTTCTTTCCGGGAGCAGAGATGAAGAAGACGCTTGCGCTGGCAGTGGTGTGCGGCATGCTCGTGGTCCCCCTGCGGGCCGACGTGAAGATCGCGTCGACGGTGAGCATGAAGGTCCTGGGCATGAGCGGGTCCGGCCCGGCCATCACCTACGTGAAGGGCAACAAGATGCGGACCGAGACGACGCTCAAGGACCAGGTGGTGGTCTCGATCATCGATCTCGACGCGCAGAAGATGATCCAGTTGAACGTCAAGAAGAAGGAAGCCGAGGTGTTCGACCTCGCGCAGCTGCGCGAGGAGATGCAGAAGAACATTGAGACGTCCGAGATCCAGGCGTCGTTCAAGCCCAACGGCCAGAAGAAGACCGTGATGGGCAAGTCGTGCGAGGGCTACGACCTCTCGATCGTCATGCCCGCCGGCGCCGAAGGCGTGAAGATGGAGATGGTGATGAGCGGGCCCGTCTGGGTGGCCAAAGGCGTGCCCGGCTTCCAGGACTACGCGGCGTTCTACAAGACGGCCGCCGACAAGGGCATGTTCTTCCAGAACCCGCAGCAGGCCAAGGCGCAGCCCGCCCAGGCGAAGGGGTTCGCCGAGATGTACCGGCAGATTGCCGGCGTGGGCATGGCGCTCGAGATGGACGTCGCCATCACCATGAAGGGCAGCGGGCCGCTGGCCGGCATGATGGCCAAGATGGGCAACGCCAGCCTGAACCACGTCGTCACCGAGGTGTCGGATGCGCCGCTGGCCGACGATCTGTTCGCGGTGCCGGCCGGCTTCAAGGTCAAGAACAAGTAGCCGTGTCACTGCCGCCCATCCTCGATCGTGACATCCCGGCACCCGTGTTGTCGGCCGAGTTGCGGCCGCCGCGGGCGGAACTGCGGACGCACGAGGGGATGGACGCCTGGATCGACACCTATCACGCGGTGAGGCGCCTCACGCGGGAAGGCACGAGCGTCTTCCTGACCGACAGCGCCGTCGGCACCGCGGAAGAGGACAACCTGCGCCACCTGGTCACGAACCTGGGCAGCGATGCCCCCCGCGACCGGGTGGTGCCGTTCCTCACGTCGAAACACCCGCTGGACTACTGCCTCGCCTACGCCGAGCGGGCCGCGCAGCAGGCGTTTCCCACCCTGGTCGTGCTCGGCGGCGACAAGCACGTGGGCACGCCGCGGTGCGTCGAGCACGCCTGGCAGCTGCGGACGGCCATCCGGCAGCGGCAGCCGGGGCTCACGCTCGGCGGCTGGGCCAATCCCCATGCCGATCCCTCCTGGCAGGCGGATCTCGTGGCGGCGCCGGAGTTCACGGGCGAGTTCTACCTGACGCAGATCGTGTCCCACCACCATGCGGGACAGGTGGAGCGGTTCGTGCGCGAAGTGGAGCGGCGCGGCGTGGACAAGCCGGCCGTGTTCGGCGTGTTCTACTACCGCAGCGCCAACCCGAAGACCCTCGCGTGGCTGGGCGAGTTCCTGCCGGTTCCGGCCGCCGGCCTTGCCACGGATTTCGCCAGCGGGTTATCGGCGGTCGAGGTGTGCGCGCGGTCCATCCGGACGCTGATCGACGCCGGCGCCCGGCGCTTCTACGTCTCGAACCTGCCGGTGAACAGGGCCACGCAGACGCTGAAGGCCATTGCGGACGCCGTGCGCGGCGCCGCCGTGGTCTCCGGCGCGTAACCTGGAGGCTGCTGCCATGCTTCTTGCCGACCGCGCTGTCCTCATCACCGGAGCGAAGCGGATCGGCGCCGCCCTGGCCCGGGCCGTGGCCGGACGCGGCGCCAGCGTCGCCGTGAGCTACAACCGCTCCAGCGCGGAAGCGGACGCCACGGTGGCGGCGATCCTGGCGGCGGGCGGGCGGGCGGCCGCCCTCCAGGCCGATCTGTCGCGTGCCGAGGCGTGCGCGGCGCTGGTCGACGAGGCCGCGCGGCGGTTCGGGCGCCTCGACGTCCTCGTCAACATGGCGTCGGTCTACACGCCCGTGCCGATCGACGACCTGGACCCGGCGGCGTGGCAGGCCGCGCGCGCCGTCGATCTGGATGCGACGTTCGCGTGCTGCCGGGCGGCGATTCCCCATCTGCGCCGGGCGGGCGGCGGACGCATCATCTCGATCGCCGACTGGCTGCCCGCCAGCGGCCGTCCGCGCTACACGGGCTTCACGGGCTACTACGTTGCCAAGGCCGGCGTCGTGGCCCTGACCGAGTCGCTGGCGCTCGAACTGGCGCCGGACGGTGTCCTGGTCAATGCCATCGCGCCGGGTCCGATCGTCCCGCCGCCGGGCACGTCGGCCGAAGAACTGAAGGCCGTCGAGGACGCCACCCCGCTGGGGCGATGGGGCGGCGAGGACGAAATCGTGAAGGCCGCGCTCTTTCTCATCGACTCGGACTTCGTCACCGGTGAGACCATCCGGGTGGACGGGGGCCGGCATCTTCGTTAGCCCGTCGTCCGTCCTCTAGCCTCTAGCCTCTAGCCTCTAGCCTCTAGCCTCTAGCCTCTAGCCTCTAGCCCCTAGTAAGATGCCCTCGTGCGCCGCCGCACGCTTTCGCCGTCCCAGATCCTGGCCCTCCACATCACCGGCCTCATTGCCATCGGAGCCGTGCTGCTGGCGTTGCCGGTGTCGGCCGCGCCCGGCCGGCAGATCTCGTTTCTCGACGCCTTCTTCACCTCGACCTCCGCGGTGTGCGTGACCGGCCTCATCGTCCGCGACACGCCTGTGGATTTCTCGTTGTTCGGCCAGATCGTCATCATGCTGCTCATCCAGGCGGGCGGCCTCGGCTACATGACGATCTCGACCGTGCTCGTCTCGGCCCTTGGGCGCCGGCCGACGCTGCAGGAGCGCCTCACGCTCGCCGATGCCCTGAACATCGCGAGCCTGGAGGACCTGCTGCGGTTCGCGCGCACGGTGGCGCTGCTGACCCTGGCCTTCGAGGCCGTCGGCGCGGTGCTCATGGGGATCCGGTTCGCCGCCGATCTGGGGTGGGCCCGGGGCATGTACTACGGCGTGTTCCACGCCGTGTCGGCGTTCAACAATGCCGGGTTCGCCCTGTTCTCGAACAACCTGATGAACTACCGGGGCGACCTCATCATCAACCTGGTGGTCACCGCCCTGATCATCGTCGGCGGCATCGGGTTCCTCGTGCTGGCCGAAGTGTTCCGCCTGCACAAGGCCGGTCGCCGGCCCGGCTACTCCACCCACAGCCGGTTCGTCCTGGCCATCACCGGCGTGCTGCTGGTGGCGGGCGCGGTGATCTTCCTGGCGCTGGAGTGGTCGAACCCGCGCACGCTCGGGCCGCTCCCGCCGGGCGAGAAGGTGCTGGCCGCGTGGTTCCAGTCGGTGACGCCCCGCACGGCGGGCTTCAACACCATCGACATCGGGGCCATGACCACGCCGGCGCTGTTCTTCACGATTCTCCTCATGTTCATCGGGGCGTCGCCGGGCAGCACCGGCGGCGGCGTCAAGACCTCGACGTTCGGCGTGATGGTGCTCGGCATCTGGGCCACCGTCCGCGGGACCTCCGAGCACGTGGTCTTCGGCCGGCGGATCGCCTCAGAACTGGTGGCCCGGTCGTTTGCTGTCGCGCTGATCGCGTTCGTGGCGCTGAACACCGTCGCGCTGTGGCTGCTCATTGCCGAGGGCTACGACCTGCTGCGCGTGCTCTACGAGACGACCTCGGCGTTCGGCACCGTCGGCCTGTCGATGGGCCTGCCGGGCTCCGTCGTGTCGCTGTCGGGCGCCTTCGGGGCCACGGGCAAATGGTTGATGATTTTCATGATGTACATGGGGCGCCTCGGGCCACTGACGCTGGCTCTGGCGCTGGCCGGGCGCGCCAGCACGGTCGCGGTGCGGCATCCTGAAGGAAAGGTGATGATCGGCTGATGAAACGCCAGTCTTTCGCGGTCATCGGGCTCGGGCGGTTCGGATCGGCCGTCTCGCGCACGCTCGTCGAGATGGGCCAGGACGTGATCGGCATCGACGCCAGCGACGCCAACGTGCAGGCGATGGCCGAGGTGCTGCCGTCGGTCGTGCAACTCGACGCCACCGACGGCCGCGCCCTGCGGGCGGCCGGCATCAGGGACGTGGACGTGGCGGTCATTTCCATCGGCGAGAACATCGAGGCGAGCCTGCTCGTCGTGATGCTCGTGAAGGAGATGGGCATCCCGCGTATCATCGCCAAGGCCGTGACGTCGCTCCACGGCCGCATCCTCGAGAAGATCGGCGTCGATCGCGTGGTGTTCCCCGAACGCGAGATGGGCACGCGCCTGGCCCACAGCCTCGTGGTCCCCAACGTGATCGACTACATCGAAGTGTCGCGTGACTTCAGCATCATCGACCTGCCCGCCCCGGCGGAGTTCGTCGGCAAGTCGTTGAAGGAGCTCCAGCTCCGCCCGAAGTACGGCCTCACACTGATTGCGATCAAGCGGCAGGGCGCCGCGGGCGGGCCCGAGACCACCAACGTCGCGCCGTCGGCCGACGACGTGATCCAGGACGGCGACGTGCTGTCGCTGCTCGGGGCCAACGACCGCCTGGGACACCTGGACAAGATGCTCGGGCCGGCGAAATAGGCGCCGCCGCGCGCCGGGCGGCGGACCGAGGCTGGCTCCCAGCTCTTTCTGTCTTCTGTCTTCTGTCTTCTGTCTTCTGTCTTCTTGCTTCTGACAGGTTCTACGCCTGAATCCCCCCGCGCCGCGCCACATCCTCGAGGATGCCCGCGAAGGTGTCCACCTCGTCGAGCATCGTGTAGACGTTCGGCGTCACACGGATGCCCTGGTAGTCGGGCCGCTTGATCGGCGTGACGATGATGCGGTACTTCGTCCAGAGGTGCTCGGTCAGCTTCACGCAGTCGACGGCGTCGAGGCCCACGTTGGCCAAGCCGCCCGACTGCGCCGGGTCGAAACTCGTGTGCAGCCGCACGCCCGGGAGTGCCTCGACGCGGCGCGCCCAGCGGTTCTTCAGGTACCGGAGCCGCGCCACCTTGCGATCGGCGCCGATGCCGTGGAAGAACGCCAGAGCCTCCGCGATGGCGTTGTGCACCGACGCCGGGTGCGTCCCGATCTCCTCGAACTTGCGGATGTTCGTGTCCATCGATGCCGGCGCGGGCTGCAGGGGCCACGTGCGGCCGATGAGCTCGCGGCGCACGTAGAGGAACCCCGTGCCCACCGGCGCCGTGAGCCACTTGTGCAGGCTGCACCCGTAGTAGTCGCACTCCAGGTCCGACACCTTGAAGGGGAAGTGCGCGAAGGCGTGGGCGCCGTCCACGATCGTGCGGATACCCCTGGCGCGCGCCATGCGGCAGATCTCGCGCACCGGGAAGATCTGGCCCGTCAGGTTCGTGATGTGGCAGAGCAGGATGACCTTCGTCCGTGGCGTGACGGCCTTCTCGAAGAGATCCGCGAGGTACGCCGGGCCCGGCGGCGGCACCGGGAACGAGACCTTGACCACCTTGATGCCGTCGCGGCGCGCCCGCTGGTCCCAGGTGGTCAGCATGCGCGGGTAGTCCTGGTCGGTCGTCAGCACCTCGTCGCCGGGCTCGAGGTCGATGCCGAGCTGCGCGATCTGCAGCGCCTCGCTCGCGTTGCGCGTCACGGCCAGTTCCTCGGGGTCGCAGCCGAACTCGGCGGCGAGGCCGCGGCGGACGCTCTCGATGCCCGGCTCGAGGATCTGCCACATGTGATAAACGGGCGACTGGTTCTGGATGTCGGCGTACCGCTTGAACGCCTCGTGTACCACGCGCGGGCTCGG
>CAYNDV010000157.1:0-10106 GCA_964396055.1 uncultured Vicinamibacterales bacterium
CGGAAGCTGCCGTGGTCCTGCATGGACCCGTACACGCGGAACGGCGTGTCCATGTCGTACGACACGTTGAAGAACTGCGCCACCGGCAGCGTCAGCCGCGAGTCCTTCCACGTGGCGCCCCGGTCGTACGAGATGGCGAAGCCCTGGTCGTAGGTGTTGACCAGGTAGTTCGAGTTGTCCGGGTCGATCCACAGCCCGTGGTGATCGCTGCCCGGCGTGGGCAGGGCGCGGAAGGTCTTTCCGCCATCGTTCGACGTGTGCAGCCGGACGCCCAGCGTGTACACGGTGTCGGGGTCGTTCGGGTCCACCCGGATCTGCCCGAAGACCCACCCGAAGGTGCCGGAGTGACGCTCCATCAGCGTCTTCTGGTCGGGCGTGAGGCCGCTCACCTGCCTCCACGTCGCGCCCTTGTCGTCGGATCTGTACACCGTGGCGCCCTTGATGAAGCCAGACGAGGGGATGCCGTACGGATCGGCCTTCTCCTCCTCGGTGGGCTCGCGCGAGAGTTCGTAGTTGTCCACGAACGCGTACACGACGTTGGGCTTCGATCGGCACACGTCGAGGCCAATCCGGCCCCGGTGCTTCACGTCGGGCAGGCCCGTGTTGATGGCCGTCCAGGTGCGGCCGCCATCGGTGGACTTGTGGACGCCGCTGCCCGTGTAGCCGGCGAAGGTGCGCGGGTCGTTCCACTTCAGGCGGGTCCGCTGCCAGGTGGCGGCGTACAACGTATTCGGATCCGCCGGGTCCATGACGAGATCGATCACCCCGGTCTGCTCATTGACCGCGAGGATTCGCTCCCAGGTCTTCCCCCCATCGGTCGTCTTGTACAGCCCGCGCTCGGCGTTGGGCGTCCACTCGTGGCCCGACGCGGCCACGAAGACGGTGTCGGGGTTCGCCGGGTGAATCACGATGCGCGGGATCGTGTAGGTGTCGGTGAGCCCCATGTACTGCCACGTCTTCCCCGCGTCCACCGACTTGTAGACGCCGGCGCCGGCATTGGAACTGCGGAAGATGTTCGCCTCGCCGGTGCCCATCCAGACGATGTCCGGGTTCGACGGCGCGATGGCCACGTCGCCGATCGAGGCCGTCGGCCCCTGCTCGAAGATCGGCTTCCAGGTGGTGGCCTCGTTCTCCGACTTCCACAGGCCACCGGTGGCCGTGGCCGCGTAGAACGTGTAGGACCGCCCGCGCGGGGCGATCACGCCCACGTCCACCGTCCGGCCGCTGATGTTCTTCGGGCCGAGGAACTGCCACTTGAGGTCCTTGAACGGCGAGGCGGTCTTCATCGCCTGGTGGGCGTCGAAGCCCTTGAGCCGCAGGGCCGGGTCGGTCGACACCACGCGGGCCGGCTGGGCCGCCACGCCGGGCTTCGGGGCGGGCCTGCCCGCCTGCGCTGCCAGGGTTGCGGTGAGCGTGACCACCACGAACGCGCCGGCGGCCCAGACGACGCCGCGGGCGCGGAACACCGGAGACAACGACATCATGTCCTCCTCGGAAGGAACGGGAACGACTGCGTGCGAAGGGATTCTACACGACCGTCCGGCGGCGCGTTCGATTGACGCCGGACGGCGGTTCACGGTTCAGGGTTCACGGTTCACGGTCCACGGTCCCTTCCCCTTGTCCCTTGCCCCCAGCCCCTTGTGCCTGCCCCTTGACCTGTCTATCGTAGACAGGTTGACACTGGAGTCGTGGCGATGATGACCGTCTCGATGCTGGCCCGGCGCTGCGGGCTCAGCCGCACCACCCTGCTCTACTACGAGGCGCAGGGCCTGCTGCGGCGTCCGCCCCGGACGTCGGGGAACTACCGGGCGTACAACGAGCAGGATGCGGAACGCGTGGCCCGGATCGGCCTGCTGCGGAAGGTTGGCCTGGGCGTGGCGGACATCCGGGCCCTGCTCGGCCAGCCGGCCGGCGCGGCGGCGGTCATTCTCGAACGGCGGCTGCGGGCCATCGACGCGGAGATTGACGCGCTCCGCGGCCACCAGTTGGCGATTCTGCGCCTGCTGCAACGATCACGCAGTTTCAGGAGGAATGAGATGATCACGAAGGACAAGTGGGTATCGATCATGCGGGCAGCGGGCTTCTCGGAGGCCGACATGAGCCGCTGGCACACGGAGTTCGAGAAGAACGCCCCGCAGGAGCACCAGGAGTTCCTGGAGTACCTGAAGATCGGCGCGGACGAGATCGCGAAGATCCGCGAGTGGAGCCGGTCGGGCAAGGGCTAGAGGCTAGAGGCTAGAGGCTAGAGGCTGGGAGGACGACGACGGGCGCGGCTGCGTCCCTTTCGTGGCGTCCGGCTTCAGCCGGACGCGCGAGGGGGCTGGCTGAAGCCAGCCCCCACGAAAGGCTCGGTACTCCTTCTTGCTTCTTGCTTCTTGCTTCTACTGCCCTACTGTCCGTGTCCCGCCGCGAGCGGCCGGAGGCTGAGCTGGCCCTGACGCGACTTGTCGATCGACGCCCCGAGGATGCGTGCGGCTTCCTGCGGCGCATGGAAGCCCATCGAGTTCTCGGCCTCGATGAAGTCCAGCAGGAACTGCGCGTGCCGCTGGTACCGCCTGGCCTCGGCCAGGCGGTCGTCGGAGAGACCGGCCGCGCGTGACGCCTTGATGTCAGCGATCAGGGCCATCAGCGCGTCCATCGCCATGTTGCGGAGCTGGAAGGTCCGCTCCTGAATCGTCTCAGCGCGGGCCTTCAGCTCCTGCTCCGACCACTTGTGGCACGTCTGGCACGCCCGGTTGATGTTGAGCAGCGGGCTGCGGACGTGGTGGTCGCTGATCTTGAACGCGCCTTCGCGCTGGTACGGCATGTGACAGTCGGCGCAGGCCACGCCCGAGCGCGCGTGGATCCCCTGGTTCCACATCTCGAACTCGGGATGCTGCGCCTTCAGGACCTCGCCGCCGGTGTCGGCGTGCACCCAGTCCTTGTGCCCGACCTCGTCGTAATACTCGATGATCTTCTCGACGGCCAGCCCCTTCGCCCACGGGTAGACCAGGCGCTTCTCGGGTCCCTTGAAGTAGTACTCCACGTGGCACTGCCCGCACACGAACGACCGCATCTCCTGGCGGGTCGCCATCGTGTTCACGTCGTAGCCGGCCACGCCCTGCGACGCCTTGAGGGCCCGGATGCCTTCGATGAACCCGGGCCGCGTGACGCGCAGCTGCATCGTGTCTGCGTCGTGGCAGTCGATGCAGGCGATCGGGTGCTTCACCAGCTTGCGCGCCTCCGTGTAGGGCATGGCGTTCATCAGCTCGAATCCCCGGGTGAGGTCGCCGCCCCCGAGCCTCTTGTACGGCACGTAAATCGAGCCGTGGCACTGCATGCAGGTGCCGGGCTGCTTCGCGACGGCTTGCCGTTCGGTGAAGGTCTGGTCGTCGAGCATGTAGGCGTGCCCGCGCTCCTCGCGGAAGTCGGCGGCAAACGCGTAGCCGGCCCACATCGTCTTCAGCCGCGGGTCCTCCTCGAGGCGCGACTGGGCCACCACCGTGCGCGGATCGGCCTGCGTGGGCGTGCGCGGCATGGCCTCGCTGCCGCCGAACTTCGTCCGCACCTGATCGGTCGTCTTCTTGTACCCGTCGTACTGCAGCGGGAAGTTCTTGCCCCACGCCGCCGGGTCCTCCGTGTCGTCGGTGAGCGTCACGACGCGGAAGAAGGGATTGCGGGCTTCCTGCTTGTGCTCGGCGACATTCACCAGCAGGGCGGTCAGGCTGCCCACCACGACCGTGGTAACAGCAGCCGTGATCACGACGAGGCGTTTCATCGGCGTTCTCCAGCGGCCGGGCCCGTGGCCGGCCGGTTCGACGACGTCAGTGCTGGTGCCCCACGTCGCGGTGGCACCGCACGCAACTCAGACTCTCGGCGGGCTGCCCCGCCTGGATCGATTCCACCAGATCCGCGTGGCACTTCAGGCACGCGCCCTCGGTCACACGGTGGTTCCGTTCGGTCACCTGGATCGGTTCGGGAAACCCGCCGAGCGTGAACGCGTACGAATGCCAGAAGCCGTTGAGGCCCTTCGTCAGGTACTTCGGCCCGAGCCCGTGCGGCGTGTGGCAGTCGTTGCACACGGCCACGGCCTTGTGGCTGGACTTCTGCCACGCGTCGTACTGCTCGTTCATCACGTGGCAGTTCGCGCACGACGCCGGGTCGTTCGTGAGGTAGGAGGCGCCACGCGCGTAGATGAAGGTGTACCCGCCGATGCCCGCCACCAGCCCGATCGCCAGCCCGATGACGACGGCAATCGCCCGTCCTCCCATCGCCAGGTCCCCCCGCGGATGCCCCGTGCACCCGAATGCCCCCTATCCTAGATCAGACCCGGCCGGCCGGTCATGACGGGTATCATGGGACACGCAGGAGGAATGATGCTGAGAGCAGGTGTCCGCGCGGGCACGGTGGTCGCCCTGCTGGTGTTGCTGATGGTCCCCGCGGCCGCGCAGGCCCAGGAACTCATCTACCTGGTGCGCCACGCCGAACGGCTGGACGACACGGCCGATCCGCCCCTCGCGCCGGAGGGCACGGCACGCGCGACCCGACTGGCGGCGGTCCTGGCCGACGCCGGCATCACGGCGGTGTTCGCCACGCAGTTCAAGCGCACCGTCGAGACCGCCGCCCCGCTGGCCTCGGCCCTGAACCTGCCGATCCGGCAGGTCGATGCCGGACGCCACGGCGAACTGCTCCGGCTGGCCCGCGAGGCGGGTCCCCGCGCCCGCGTGCTCATCGTCGGCCACAGCGATACGGTGCCCGAGTTGCTGACGGCCCTTGGCTGGCGCACGACGGTCACGATCGCGAAGGGCGAGTACGACAACCTGTTCGTCGTCTCGCCGCGGCCGGGTGCCGAGCCCCTCGTCATCCGCCTGCGGTTCTGACGTGGCCGACGCTGCCGACCCGCGCCCGCCTGCCCTCGATCTCGTCGTACGGGGCGCCTGCGAACACAACCTGCAGTCCGTCGACGTCGACCTGCCGCGCGGAGCCCTGACCGTCGTCACCGGGGTGTCCGGCTCGGGCAAGTCGTCGCTGGTGTTCGACACGATTGGCGTCGAAGGCCGCCGCCGGTACCTGGAGACGTTTTCGTCGTACGCCCGGCAGCACCTGGCGCGCCTCGCACGACCGGCCGTCGAGCGCATCGACGGGCTCTCGCCGGTGGTGGCCGTCGATCAGTCATCGATCGTCGTCAATCCCCGCTCGACGGTCGGCACGCTGACCGAGCTCTACGACCTGCTGCGGTTGCTCTGGGCACGGCTGGGGACGGTGACGGGCACCCCGGCGCCCGCGCGCGTCGATCGCCAGCTGTTCTCGTTCAACACGCCTCGCGGCGCGTGCCCGGCCTGCAAGGGCCTGGGCGTGGAGGATCGTCTCGATCCGGAGCTGCTGGTGGCGGACGCGGCCCGGACCGTGCGCGGTGGCGCCCTGCGCCTGACGACACCAACCGGCTACCTGATCTACTCGCAGGTCACCATCGACGTGCTCGACCAGGTGTGCCACGCCCACGGCTTCAGCGTCGACATCCCGTGGCGCGACCTGACCCCCGCGCAGCGCGACGTCATCCTCAACGGGTCCGACCGCATCAGGATTCCATACGGCAAGCACCCCCTCGCGTCGCGGCTGCGCTGGACCGGCATTCGCGCCAGGCCCCGCGAGGAAGGCGTCTACAAGGGCATCCTGCCGGTGATGGAGCAGATCCTCCGGCAGAAGCGCAACGACAACATCCTGCGGTTCGTCCGCTCGATGCCGTGCGCAGCCTGCCGGGGCACCCGCCTCGCGCCCGAGGCCCTCGCCGTCACGTGGCGCGGGCTCACGATCGCGGACGCCGCGGCCCTGTCCATCAGGCAACTGACAGAGTGGTTCAACGCTGCCACCGGGGGGTCCGGACCGCACGAAGCCGCGATTCGCGACCAGGTCCTCGAGCGGTGCCGCGTCCTGGACGACCTCGGCCTGGGATACCTGACGCTCGACCGGGACGCACCCAGCCTGTCGGCAGGCGAGGCACAGCGGATTCGCCTCGCCCGACAGACCCACCTGGGCCTGTCGGGGCTCGTGTTCGTGCTCGACGAGCCGTCGATCGGCCTCCATCCGCGCGACACCGCCACGCTGCTGGGTGTCCTGCAAACCCTCCGCGACGAAGGCAACACGGTGCTCGTGGTCGAGCACGACGAGGAGGTCATCCGGTCCGCGGACTGGATCGTGGACATCGGCCCAGGCGCGGGCGCCGGGGGCGGCCGCCTGCTCTACAGCGGCCCAGCCCGCGAGTTCCTGGCCCCCGCGACGGCGGGCGCGCCGCCCCAGGCCAGCCCGACGCGGGCGCATCTGGCCGGCGACGGCCGGATGGCCCTGCCGGCGAACAGACGGGTGGGATCCGGTGCCCTGAGCGTAACGGGGCTGACGGCGCGCAACCTCGCCGGCATCGACGTGCACTACCTGCGGGGCGCGCTGAACGTGATCACGGGCGTGTCGGGCGCCGGCAAGTCCACGCTCCTCGGCGAGACAGGGCGCCGGCTGGGCGACGTCATGAAGGTGATCACGGTGGACCAGGCCCCCATCGGGCGGACGCCGCGATCGAACCCAGCCACCTACACGGGTTGCTTCGACGCCATCCGCGCGTTGTTTGCGGCCGAACCCGAGGCGGTGCGGCGCGGGTTCGGTGCCGGTCGGTTCTCCTTCAACGTCCGTGGCGGCCGTTGCGACGCGTGCGAAGGCGCCGGCGTGCAGCAGTTCGGCATGCAGTTCCTGGGCACCGTGTCGCTGCCGTGCGAGACATGCGGCGGCCGCCGCTTCAACGACGACACGCTGGCCATCCGGCACCGCGGCCTGACCATTCACGACGTGCTCGAACTGTCCGTCGATGACGCGTGCGCGCGTTTTGCGGACGAACCAGCCATCGCGCGCACGCTGGCCGCATTGCGGGACCTCGGGCTGGGCTATCTGTCGCTCGGGCACCCGGCAACGATGCTGTCCGGCGGCGAAGCGCAGCGCGTGAAACTGGCGGCCGAACTCGCGAAGCCGCCGGCGGGCAGCACCGTGTACCTGCTGGATGAACCGACAACCGGCCTGCACGCCGCCGACGTGTTCCGCCTGCTCGAGGCGATCGATCGCATTGTCGCGCGGGGGCACACGGTGGTCGTTATCGAACACCATCTCGACGTCATTGCCGCTGCGGACCGGGTGATCGATCTCGGGCCGGGCAGCGGCCCGGACGGCGGGCGCGTGGTCGTCGCCGGCACGCCGGAGGACGTCGCGGCGTGCGAGGGCTCGCACACGGGCCGTGCGCTGCGGACGCACCTCGCACGGGACGAATCGTCGTGGCGTCCGGCTTCAGCCGGACGCACCTCCGTGAGGTCCGACGCGGGCGTCAAGCCCGACAAGGCAGGGCCAATCGACGCGGTCCGCTTCACGGGTGTCTCGACGCACAACCTGCAGCACATCGACGTCGAGATTCCTCACGGGCGGCTCACCGTCATCACCGGGGTGTCGGGCAGCGGCAAGTCATCGCTGGCCTTCGACACCCTCTTCGCCGAGGGGCAGCAGCGGTTTGCCGCCAGCGTGAACACCTACGCCCGGCGGTTCCTTCAGCGCGCCGACGAGGCGGAGTTCGACCACGTGTCCGGCCTCGTGGCGACGGTGGCCATCAGCCAGCAGGCCCCGTCCCGCAATCCCCGGTCGTCGGTAGCCACGGTGACGGAACTGCACGACGAGTACCGGCTGCTCTTCTCACGGGTGGGCGTCCGGTCCTGCCCGGCGTGCGGGACCACCCTCGATCGCCACGTCTGCCCGGCCTGCGGGTTCACCGGCGCACCGGTGCTGACCGCGTCGATGTTCTCCCCGAACTCGGAGGCTGGCGCGTGCCCAGCCTGCCACGGTCTGGGCGCGTCGATGGCGTGCGATCCGGACCGCCTCATCACCGATCCCGCGCGGCCCATCCACGCCGGCGCCATGGACGGCCACAAGCCGGGCCGCGTCTACGGCGACCCGCACGGGCAGCACATGGCCACGCTGGCTGCCGCCGCGCGCGCCGCCGCGCTCGACATCTCGGCTCCCTGGCAGGCCCTGGACGACGACGCCCGGCGCCTGGTGCTGGACGGCGCGGGCGACACCTCGTTCGAGGTGGAGTGGGCGTACCAACGCGGCAGCCGCCGGGGCGTCCACCGCTTCACGGCGCCGTGGATCGGGCTGCGCGCGCTCGTCCGGCAGGAGTACGAGCGGACCCACGGCGATCGCCGGGGCGACGCCGTCGCGCCGCTGATGGTCCCGGTGGCGTGCGCGGCGTGCGGCGGGGCAAGGCTCACGCCGGAGGCGCTGGCCGTGCGCGTGGCGGGCCTCGGCCTCCACCAGTGGCTGGCGCGGACGATTACCGGGAACCTCGCCCTGTTCGACGCGGTGGAGCGCGGCGAAACGGACATGACGCCCCGGGCGCGGCTGGCAACCCTTGAACTGCGCGCAGACATCGTCCGGCGCCTGACCCGGCTGCGGGACGCGGGCGTGGCGTATCTCTCGCTCGACCGCACAGCCGCCACACTGTCGGGCGGCGAGGCGCAGCGACTGCGGCTGGCAGCAGCGCTGCAATCGGGCCTTACCGGGGTGTGTTACGTGCTCGACGAACCCACCGTGGGCCTGCACGCCCGCGACACGGCCCGGCTGCTCTCGCTGCTGCGGGCGCTGCGCGATGCCGGCAACACCGTCGTGGTCGTGGAACACGACCTCGACGTGATTCAGGCCGCCGACCACGTCATCGAGCTCGGACCCGCTGCCGGGCCCGCCGGAGGTCGGATCGTCGCCACGGGAGCGCCGGTGGAGATGGCCGCGCAGGCGGGATCGATCACCGGCCCGTACCTCGCGGCCCGGCGGGTCCCGCGGCCGCCCGTCAACGGCCGGCGGGCCCTGTGGCCGGGACTGGCGATCCGCGCAGCGTGCGCCCACAACCTCCGGGCCATCGACGTCGACGTGCCCGCCGGCGGCCTCATCGCCGTGACTGGCGTGTCGGGCAGCGGCAAGTCGTCGCTCGTCTTCGATGTGATCGCCCCGTCGCTCGGCGACACGCCCCCCGAGCCCGGCCCGGTGCCGGCCCCGGTGTTTTGTGAGGCCCTCCACCTGCACACGCCCTTCGCCGCCGTCATCAATGTCGGGACCGTTGCGGTGGGCACGTCTCCGTGGAGCTCGCCCGCCACCGTGCTGGGAGTGCTCGATACACTGCGCGACGCGTACGCCGCCAGCGCGGACGCGCGCTCGCGCGGCCTGCGCCGGACGTTCTTCTCGACGGCGACGCGCGGCGGCCGGTGCGAGGCCTGTGAAGGCCTGGGCCGGACGCGGATCAGCATGGACTTCCTGCCGGACGTCTGGGTGCGCTGCGAGGAATGCGACGGCCGGCGATTCGGGCCGGACGTGCTGGCCTGCAGGCTGGGTGGGCACTCGCTGGCCGACGTGCTCGACATGACGGCCGACGACGCGGGACGGCTCGCCGAGGATCTCGGGCTGTCAACGCGCGCCGCGACCGCGGTTCGGGGCGCGCTCGGTGCGCTGCGGGACTGCGGGCTGGGCTACCTGCGCCTCGGCCAGGCCGTGCGCACGCTCTCGGGTGGCGAGCGGCAGCGGCTCGTGATCGCCGCGGCGCTGGCGCGCCCCCGCCGCGGCCCGTCACTGTTCTTGATGGACGAACCCACCACGGGCCTGCACATGCAGGACGTCGATCGGCTGCTGGCCGTGTTCGGGCGCCTGGTCGGCGACGGCCACACCGTGATCGCCGTGGAGCACCACCTTGGCGTGGTGGCGGCGGCGGACTGGGTGATCGATCTCGGCCCCGAGGGCGGCGATGCCGGCGGCCGCCTCGTGACGACGGGCACGCCGGAGGCCGTTGCCGCCTGCGCGGAGTCGTGGACCGGCCGCGCGCTGGCTACTTCCGCTTGTAGCTGATGGCCACGCCGCCGGGCGTCACGGTGGTCTCGAAGGCCGGCAGCCCCTGCATGTACTCCAGGTAGTCGCCCGTCATCCCGCCTCCCCGGCGCCCGCGCCCGGGATACACGTTGTGGGCCGCGATGCACCCGCCCACGGTGAGCTTCGGGATGACCGACTTCGCGTAGTTCGTGTACCACTCCTTGTCGGCGTCGATGAACACGAAATCGAAC
>CAYNDV010000158.1:0-4064 GCA_964396055.1 uncultured Vicinamibacterales bacterium
GTGGCTCCTCAGGTAGGACTCGAACCTACAACCCTCCGGTTAACAGCCGGATGCTCTGCCATTGAGCTACTGAGGAACACGGACTGGCGCGACGGCAGCCGCGGGAGCAGCACCGCCAGACGTTCGATCTTAGCGAAATCCACCCGGATCGGTCAAACGCTTCCGCCCCGGCACCACAGCCGCCGGGACGGCCGCTGCCGTCCCTACTTCCGCGCCTCGAACACCAGCGTCTGCGGCGCCCAGGTCACGGGATCGTTCTCGATGCCGCGGCTGGCGCTCACGACCTCCATCCGCTCTGGCGTCACCTCCACCAGCAGGTAGCTCGCGCCGCGGTCGGGCCAGAACGCCTCGAACCCCGGCTTCCAGCGCTTCTGTTTCTCGGCCGGGTCGTCGACCAGCCGCGCCCGCCCGAACAGGGTCACGAACGACGACGTCTTCGCGTCGTAGTAGTACAGCGTCACCCGCGGAGCGCGCGCGATCTGGCCCACCTTCCGGCTCTTCGGGTTCGTCGCGAACCACACAACCATGTGTTCGTCTGGCGCAAATGCGTCCATGGCCCTGGCCTGCGGCCGGCCCGACTCGTCCACCGTGATCACCGACACGGGCCCCGCCGCCGCGATGATCTCGCGCGCCGCCGCCAGCAGCTTCTCGCGGGCGGCGCCCGTGGCCGGTGCCGGGACCGCCGTCAGCGGCGGCGTCGACGCGGGCGGCCGACGGTGCTGCGTCGCCTGCTCGTAGGCGTACGCCAGCTTGATCAACGTGGCCTCGGACCACGCCCGCCCGAAGAACGTCACGCCTGCCGGCAACGTGCCGCGCGTGTACCCCATCGGCACCTGCACGGCCGGAAACCCCGTCGTCGGCGAGAAGAACTGGCTGTTGTCGCCGTGCGGCGTGTTCAGGTCGCCGATGAGGCGCGGCGGGTTGCTCCACGTGGGATAGACGTACGCGTCGAGCTTCTCTCCGTCCATCGCCGCGGTGACGGCCGCGCGGACGCGCGCGCGGTACCCCTCGTCGGCGACGCACGCGAGCGTCCCGGGTCCGAACTCGGGCTCGGCCTCGGCCTGCTCCAGCTTCCGCCTCACGCTCGGGTGGACACTCCTCGACGCGAGGATCTCCGCAAGGCTCTTCACCGGCACCCCGCCGCCGCGAGACGCGAGGTAACGGTTGATCTCGTACTTGAACCCCATGCAGAGGTCGGCTTCATCGGGATAGACGATCCGGTCGAGCCCTTCGATCGGCGCGGGATCGACGATGACGGCCCCCGCGCGCCGCATGTCCTCGACGGCAGCGTCGAAGACGCGCAGGATCTCGGGGTCGGTCGTCTTGCTCTCGTACGCCTGCCGCAGGACGCCGATGCGGGCGCCGCGCAGGCCGTCGCGCACGAGCGACGCGGCATAGTCGACCACCGGGCGCCCGCGCGAGGCCGCCGTTGCCGGATCGTCCGGATCCTCGCCGACGATGACCTGGAAGACCGCCACGGCATCCTCGACCGTGCGCGTCATGGGGCCGGCAATGTCGTACACCAGGCTCAGCGGCAGAACCCCCGTCCGGCTGGTCAGCCCCATCGTCGATCGAATCCCGACCAGCGCCTGGTGAGACGACGGCCCGCGGATCGAATTGCCCGTGTCGCTGCCCAGGCCGACGGCGCCGAAACTGGCAGCCACGGCCGCGGCGGTGCCGCCGCTCGATCCGGCCGTCACGCGGTCGAGCGCGTACGGGTTCTTCGTGTACCCCGGCAGGATGGAACTCACCGTCTCGTACGGCGTGAACGCCCACTCGGCCATGTTCGACTTCGCGAGGACGATGGCGCCCGCCGCCTTGATGCGGGCCACCTGGAAGGCGTCGCGGTCCGAGACGAAGCCCGCCAGCGCCAGCGATCCGTTGGCGCTCTGCAGCCCGATGGTCTCGAAGTTGTCTTTCACAACAGCCGGGACGCAGTGAAGCGGGCCCGTGAGGCCGCCCTGCGCAAAGCGGCGATCGAGCGCGTCCGCCTCCTGCAGGGCGCGGGGGTTCACGACGACAATGGCGTTCAGCGCCGGGCCGGTCTTGTCGTAGGCGCCGATGCGATCCAGATACGCCTGGACGAGGGCGCGGCACGTCAGGGTGCCGGCCTTCATGGCCGCGTGGATCGAGGCAATCGTGGCCTCCTCGGCCCGGAACGGGGCGGGCCCCTGGGCGAAGGCCGGGACCGCAAATGCAAGGAGCATCCCCACCATCAGCGCGCGTCGCCACATCGTCATCGTCCCGGCTCCCATCGCATCTACCCACACGGCAGGGCTGAAGCCCTGCACTACGAGTTCGGCCTCTCTTCGTCCGACACCCTCACGATCAGCTTGCCCCTGTTCCCGCCATCGAACAGGCGGTTGACGGCCGTCGGCGCGAGCTCGAGCCCGTCAACGATGTCGGCCCGATACTTCAGCCGGCCGCCGGCGATCCACTCGCCCAGCTTCGCGAAGGCCTCGGGATACCGCTGTCGGTAGTCGAAGACGATGAACCCCTCGATGCGGGCCCGCTGCGTGAGCACGTTCACCAGGAAACGCGGCCCCGGCGGGGGAACGGGTTCGTTGTACTGGGCGATCATGCCGCACAGGACGATGCGCGCGCGGCGATTGATGAGCATGAGCGAGGCGTCCAGCACGTCGCCGCCGACGTTCTCGAACACCACGTCGATGCCGTCCGGGCACGCGCGTTTCAGCTTCCGGGAGAGTGACCCGCCCTTGTAGTTGACGGCCTCATCGAAGCCCAGCTCCCCGGTCAGCCACGCGCACTTCTCGTCGGTGCCCGCGATGCCGACCACGCGGCAGCCCTGGATCTTCCCGATCTGGCCCACCAGCGACCCCACGGCACCGGCCGCGCCCGACACCACCAGCGTCTCCCCCGCTTTCGGCTGCCCCACGTCGAGCAGGCCGAAGTAGGCCGTCGCCCCGATATGGCCGAACACGGCAAGGTAGGCCTCGAGGGGCACGCCAGGCCGGCGCTCGAACCTCGCCAGGCCGCTCGCGTCCGACACGCAGTAGCGCTGCCACCCCAGCATGCCCTGCACGTAGTCGCCGGGCGCGAAGCCTGCGTGCCGCGAGGCCTCGACCACCCCTACGCCGATCCCGCGCATGACCGACCCGAGCGGCTGCGCCGGCAGGTACGTGGCGTGGGCGTTGGCCCAGCCGCGGTTGGTGGGATCGAGCGAGAGCTGCAGCTGACGCACGAGTACCTGCCCCTCGGCCAGCTCCGGCACCGCTTGTTCGCGCCACTCGAAATCCGTTGGTTTGAAGCGGCCATCCGGACGCGCCGCGAGAATCCACGCGCAGTTCGTCTTCATGGGTTTCGATCCTACCTCAGCGGACCCTCCCCCCAGTGGGAGGCCGGCCGCCACCGGTGACATAATGGAGTGTTCCCGTGGCCGCCTTACGCACCGCCTTCATCCTCTCGTTCTGGGTTCCCCTTGCCGCCACGTGGCTGATGATGGGCCTCGAAGGGCCCTACATCGCCGCGATTGTCGCGCGTATGCCCGAGGCCGCCTTCAACCTGGCAGCCTACGGCATCGCGTTCTCGATCGCGTGGATCGTCGAGGCCCCCATCATGATGGTGTTGACGGCCTCCAATGCCCTGGTCCGCTGCCGGGAATCGCTCCACGCCCTGCGCCGCTTCACCTACACGCTCAACGCCGCCCTCACGGTCGTCATGACCCTGATCGTCCTGCCGCCGGTGTTCGACGTGGCGGCGGGGCTGATGGACCTCCCGCCGGAGATCGCCCGCCTGGCCCACCAGGCCACCGCGGTGGTGATCCCGTGGCCGGCCGCCATCGGCTACCGGCGCTTCTACCAGGGCCTGCTGGTGCGTGCGGGCCTCACCCGCCGCGTGGCGTACGGCACAGTGGTGCGGCTGGGCGCGATGTCGGTGACGGCGGGCCTGCTGGCGTGGCTGTCGCCGCTGGCCGGCGCGGTCATCGGCGGGCTCTCGCTGACAGCGGGCGTCGTCGCCGAAGCCGCTGCGTCCCGCTGGATGTCGTGGCGCCTCGTGCAGTCGATCGAGGCCACCCCCCGGCCGGACAACCAGCCGCGCCTGAC
>CAYNDV010000158.1:4164-10043 GCA_964396055.1 uncultured Vicinamibacterales bacterium
CTTGGCGCGAACCTCTTCTTCCACCGGGCGCTGCACGCCACGGGCTCACGGACATGATCAAAGCCGTACTCTGGGACCTCGACGGAACGATTGTCGACTCGCTGCCGCATCACTGGCAGGCCTGGCGCGAAGCCGCCGCCGCCGAAGGACTGGCCGTGACGCACGAGATGTTCGTGGCGGCGCTCGGCAAGCAGAACGACGAGATCCTGCTGGACTGGTCGGGCGGCCACATGGACAGGGACGAACGCACCCGGATCGGGCTCGCCAAGGAGATCCGGTACCGGGACCTCGTGCGCACGGATGGCATCGCGCCGCTGCCCGGGGTGCTCGACTGGCTCCGGCGCCTGCGCGACGCCGGCTGGAAACAGGCGGTGGCGACATCCGCGCCACGCCTGAACGAAGAGGCCGTCGTCGACGCCCTCGGCCTGGCCGGCTGGTTCGACGCGCGCGTGGTGGCCGAAGACGTGACGCGCGGCAAGCCGTTCCCGGATGTCTTCGTCACCGCCGCCGCGCGGCTCGGCGTCCCACCGCACCGCGCGATCGTCGTCGAGGACGCGGTGGCCGGCATCCAGGCGGGCCGCGCCGCGGGCATGAAGACCATCGGCGTCAGCGCGACGCCCCTGCCCGGCGCGGACGTCTGGGTCCGGTCGCTGGCGGACCTGCCGGCCGATGCCTTCGATCGTCTCCTCCCCGCGTAAATCAATCCCGGATTGATTTTTGGCCCCGGTGGTCGTCCGGCTGAAGCCGGACGCCACGAAGAACTGCATAAATCAATCCGGGATTGATTTGGGGACGGCTTGCCCTGCGACCCCGTCCTCCCCGATACTGACCGCTCCGCGCCGCACCCTGGGGCCGGGAGAGGTCACCATGCAACGCGCCATCCTTGCCATCGCCCTGCTGACATGCCCAACGCTCGCGTGGGGCCAGACGGTCCGGTTCGAACCCACGTCGGGCGTGCCCACCTTCGCGAAGCGCGATCCCGTGCTGCGCATCGCCCCGGGCACCACCGTCGAGACCCGGACCTTCTCGAAGCCGGGCGACTACTACGACCCTGAGAAACCCGGCCCGTGGCCGGGTGAGGTCGGCCCGTTCTACATCGATGGCGCCACGACGAACGACACGCTGGTCGTCCGCATCCTGAGGCTCCGGCCGAACCGCGACACGGCCATCTCCGCGATCAACCCTCAGGGCATCTCGGCGCTGATGGCAGACAGCCGGACGCGGATGCTGAACGATCCGCCGCCGGCCCGCCGCTGGGTGTGGCGCCTGGATCGCACGCGCAACGTCGGCACGCTGGACCTGCCGAACTCCGCATCGAAACGCATCGAGATCCCGCTGCAGCCGATGCTGGGACGGGTGGCGGTGGCGCCGGCCGGCGACGAAGCCTGGGGCGGCCTGTGGCCGGGCAACTTCGGCGGCAACATGGACGCGCCCGATATCCGCGAAGGGGCGACGGTCTACCTCCCGGTGTTCCACGATGGCGCGTACTTCTATTTCGGCGACGGTCACGCGGCGCAGGGTGACGGCGAAATCGTCGGCTCCGGCCTCGAGACGACGATGGACGTGACGCTGCAGTTCGACCTCATCAATGGCCGTCGCATCCGGTGGCCGCGCATCGAGGACGCCACGCACATCATGGTGGCCGGCAGCGTCCGGCCGCTCATCGACGCGTTCCGGATCGCGCACGTCGAACTGGTCGAATGGCTCGTCGACGACTACGGCTTCGAGAAGCTCGAGGCCTTCCAGGTGCTGTCGCAGGCCGGCACGGCCCGCGTGGCCAACGTGGTCGATCCGAACTACACGGTCGTCGCGCGATTTCCCAAGGCGCTTCTCCCTCCGAGGAAATAGACCATGCCGTATCCGTTGCGCGCGTTCACCGCGGTGCTGGTGCTGGCCCTGACGGCGGCCGGCGGTCTCGCCACGGCCGGGGCCCAGGTCACGAAGGCCGACTACGACCGCGCGCGCGGCCTCCGCGAGAAGTACGAGGCGGCGGCAGCGGGCATGCCCGGTCCCGCGACCTGGATCGACAAGACCACGCGGTTCTGGTACCGCCGATCGGTGACGGGCGGTCACGAGTTCGTCGTGGCCGACGCCGCCACGTCGCAGAAGCGCCCGGCGTTCGATCATGCGCGCCTCGCCGATGTCCTGTCGAAGATGGCGGGGCGCGCCATCAAGCCGGTGGCGTTCCCCTTCAATACGATTTCGTTCCTGAACGACGAGAAGGTGCTCGAGGTGCGGTTCGACGGCCACGACTGGGCCTGCACCCTGGCGGACTACGTCTGCCGCCGCACGCCCGTCATCAGCCCGTGGGAGCGGCAGCAGCCGCCTGCGCCGTGCACGCCTCCCCCGCCGGACGCGAAGCGCGTGTCGCCGGACGGCAAGCTCGAGGCCGTCATCCTCAACTACAACATCGCCATCCGCGAGGCCGGGTCGGCCAAGGCGACGGCGCTGACCACCGACGGCTCCGAGGGCAACTGCTACGAGATCGGGTCGGTGGCCTGGTCACCGGACTCGACCCGCATCGCCGCCTACCGCACGCGCCCCGGGTACCGCCGCCTCGTGCACTACGTCGAGTCGTCGCCCGAGGACCAGCTGCAGCCGAAGCACTCGACGCGCTTCTACGCCAAGCCCGGCGACGCCCTCGACGTCGACGAACCGGTCATCGTCGAGGTGGCGGGCCGCAAGGCGATCCCGATCACGAACGCCCTGTTCCCCAACGCCTACGAACTGTCGCCGCTGGTCTGGCGGAAGGACAGCAGCGCCCTCACCTTCGAGTACAACCAGCGCGGCCACCAGGTGTACCGGGTCATCGAGGTCGACGCCAGAACCGGGGCGGCCCGCGCCATCATCTCGGAGGAGCCCCGGACCTTCTTCACGTACTCGAGCAAGAAGTACCGGTTCGATCTCGCCGACGGGCGGGACGTCGTCTGGATGTCCGAACGCGATGGCTGGAACCACCTCTACCTCGTAGATGGGCGCGCGGGAACGGTCAGGCACGCCATCACGAAAGGCGAATGGGTGGTGCGCGGCGTGTCGAAGGTGGACGAGGAGAAGCAGCAGGTCTACTTGAGCGCCAGTGGCATGTACCCGGGCAAGGACCCGTACTTCGTGCACTACTACCGGATCGGGCTCGATGGGACCGGCCTGACACCGCTGACCGAGGCCGACGCCAACCACCAGGTGGCGTTCTCCGCCGACATGACCTACTTCGTCGACCTGTACTCCAGGGTTGACGCGGCGCCGGTGCTCGAGGTGCGCCGCACGGCGGACCGTTCGCTCGTCTTCGAGGCCGAACGCGGCGATCTGGCGGCGCTGCGCAAGGCCGGCTGGGCGCCTCCGGAGGTCTTTGTCGCGAAGGGCCGCGACGGCGTCACCGACATCTGGGGCGTCATCTTCAGACCGACGTCGTTCGACCCGAAGAAGAAGTACCCCGTCATCGAGAACATCTACGCCGGGCCTCACAGCTCGTTCGTCCCCAAGTCGTTCGGCGCGTTCAACGCGATGCAGGCGCAGGCCGAGCTCGGGTTCGTCGTCGTGCAGATCGACGGCATGGGCACGTCCAACCGTTCGAAGGCCTTCCACGACGTCGCGTGGATGAACCTCAAGGATGCGGGCTTCCCGGACCGGATCCTGTGGCACAAGGCGGCGGCCGCGAAGTACCCCTGGTACGACGTCACCCGCGTCGGGATCTACGGCACCTCGGCCGGCGGCCAGAACTCGATGGGTGCCCTGCTCTTCCACCCCGAGTTCTACAAGGCCGCTGTGTCGGCCGTGGGCTGCCACGACAACCGGATGGACAAGATCTGGTGGAACGAGCAGTGGATGGGCTGGCCGATCGGCCGGCACTACGAAAACTCGTCGAACGTCGTCAACGCGCACACACTGCAGGGCAAGCTGCTGCTCGTGGTCGGCGAACTGGATACCAACGTCGATCCGTCGTCGACGATGCAGGTGGTCAACGCCCTCATCAAGGCCAATAAGGACTTCGAACTGCTGGTCGTGCCCGGCGCCGGGCATGGCCCGGGCGGCGCTTACGGCGAACGCCGCCGCTACGATTTCTTCGTGCGGCACCTGCTGGGGCAGGCGCCGCCGGACTGGAACACGGCCGCTCTGTCGCCAGACCGTCAGGCCGCTGGGCCGTCAGGCCGTTAGGCCGTCAGGCTGCCGGCCCGGACCTGCCGATGGAGACGCTGCCGCTCTCGACCGTCCTGGCCTATGCGGGCCTCGCCGCGCTCTTCGTGCTGGCGCCCGGCATGTCCACGGCCGTCGTGCTGCGCAATACCGCCGAGGGCGGACGCCGGGCCGGGCTGCTCACCGCATTCGGCATCGCGGCCGGCAATGCCACGTGGGCCGCTGCGGCAGGGCTGGGCCTGGGCCTGGTGCTCCGGCAGTCGCCTGGCGCGCTGGACGCCCTGCGGGTGATCGGGGCCGTCTTTCTGACGTGGCTGGGCGTGCGCAGCCTGCGTCGCGCGGTGGACCTGCGCCGCGGGCGCGCCGGCGCCGCGGCCGCGCCCGCTCACGCCCGCATCCCATCGGCGTCGGCGATGTTCGGCGAAGGGACCGTCACCAACCTGCTGAACCCGTCGATTCCGGTGTTCTACGCGGCCACGGTCCCGCAGTTCATCGGGCCCGGCACGTCCTTCGTGCCCGCGTTCCTGCTCCTGTCCGGGCTCCATGTCACGATGGCACTGGCGTGCCACAGCGCGTACGCGATGGCCTTCGGCGGCCTCGCCACGGCACTCGAGTCGCGCGGTCGGGCCTGGCTGCTCCACGCCGCCACCGGCGCCGCCTTGCTCCTGCTGGCGGTCTTGAGTCTGTAGAGGATCGAGAGACCCGCCCGGGTGGCACCCTCCAGCCGCCCGGGCGGGAACACAACAGGCCGGCCTATTCGAAGAACCGCCGCGGGCGCGACGACTTCTTGTTGATCGGATCCACGTCCACCACCCACATGCCCCGGCCGTGCGTGGCGATCACCATCACGTTGTCGCGGGGGTGCACCACCAGGTCGTGGACGTACGCCGCGGGCAGGTTCGTGCCGATCGTGGACCACGCCTTGCCGCCGTCGGTCGTCACGTACACGCCCGTGTCGGTGCCGACGTAGAGGATCTGGCGGTTGACCGGATCCTCGCGAATGACGTTGACCGGGCCGATCGGGATGTTGGCCACGATGCTCGTCCACGTCCGGCCGAAGTCCGTCGACTTCCAGACGTAGGGCGTGAAGTCGTCGTCCCGTTTCCCGTTCTGCGTCATGTACACGGTGCCCAGGTCGTAGGCGGACGCCACGAGGCGCGACACCCACTTCTGATACGGCAGGCCCGCCACGATCTCCGTCCAGGTCTTCCCGTAGTCCCGCGTAACGTGCACGCGCCCGTCGTCGGTGCCGGCGTAGATGAGCCCGGCGCGCAGGGGCGACTCCGCGATGCTGACGATCGTGTGGTAGGGGATGTCGCCCATCTCCGACGCGGTGTTGTGGGTCAGGTCAGGGCTGATGGTCTCCCAGGTGTTGCCCCGGTCGCGCGACAGGAAGACCTGCTGCATGCCATGGATCACGATGTCCGGGTTGTGCGGCGAGAGGATGGTGGGCGCCAGCCACTCGCCCCGCAGTTTCGGTTCGTCCGGGAACCGCGCCTGCAGCAGGGCCTTGTTCTGCTGGCCCCGGGGCTTGCTCAGATCGGACCGGTTCAGCGTGCCGTAGAACCCCGACGAGTAGACGATGGCGGGGTTCGTCGGGTCGATGGCGTGCGTGGTGCCCTCGCCGCCGGGCGCGCGCTCGAAATCGACCGTGGGCACGCGGTCACGACCGGCGCTCACGTCCACCACGCCGCGGAAGCTGCCGTGGTCCTGCATGGACCCGTACACGCGGAACGGCGTGTCCATGT
>CAYNDV010000159.1:0-7045 GCA_964396055.1 uncultured Vicinamibacterales bacterium
TCGCACCGGGCGACCTGGTGTTCTTCGCCACCACAGGTTCCGGTCCCACCCACGTCGGCATCGCCCTCGACGGCCGCCGGTTCGTCCACGCCCCCAAGAGCGGCGACGTGGTCCGGGTCGATTCGTTCTCGGCGGCCTACTGGGCGGCGCGGTTCGTGACGGCGCGGCGCCTGTCGGGGTCGGGGCCGGGCGCGCCGCGGTGATCGCTCGCCAGGGGACGTGCGGCTACTTCACGGCGGGGTCCCCGACGTGACGGACTTCGATCGACTTGAGGGCCTGCACTTCGCGCGCGCCGGTGAAGGTGTCGGTGGGCACCACCAGGACCAGGTCCCCGATGAACGGCGCCCGCTTGCCGGCGTTGGCGGCCTTGATCAGCGTCCAGTCGTACGCCACCAGGGCGAGCGCGCCCGTCGGGGTGAACAGCAACTCGGACCACGACAGCACCGCCGGGTACGCGTCCGATGCGTACGCGGCCACATAGAGCCCCTTGCGCTTGGCGAATAGTGGATGGTTGGCCTTCTCTTCGTAACTGGTCGTCAGCGTGATCAGGTCGAGGACGCGCACGCCCTTGAACTGCCACACACCCTGGTCGCCGGAGTGCTCACCGTAGATGATCACGGGGCCCGAATCCTGCCCCTTCAACTGCCCCTTGGCCACCAGGTCCCGGAGCGCGGCAGCCGTGTACTCCCTGCGGACGCCAGCGTCGCTCACCCGATCCAGCACGGTCACGCTGGGGCTCGGGGCGATCTTGGGATTCTCGGCGCGTACAGCCGGGGCAATCAGGACGGCCAGCCCGATGGCCAGCATCAATCGGATTGACCCGTGAACAGTGAACAGAGACCTTTGCGACACGATTCCTCCCGGTTCGCTTCCGGCCGTCGGTGCAGTACCCGCGGCCGGCCCACTCAGTGTCGACAGCGAGGACGTCGCTCGAGACGCGCGGCCTCGCAGGCCCGAGGCACGCGGATGACCGCGTCCCGATCCACGAGGCAAGAATAGCGTGTCCGCCGGCGAGTGTCACCCCGCCCACGGCCGGAACGCCGGACGGGACCGCTCACGATCCTCGGCCGATTCTCACGCCTGATATACTCGCGCCATGCCCCTCGCGCCAGGCACACGCCTCGGCCCGTACGAGATCGTCGCGCCGATCGGCGCGGGCGGCATGGGTGAAGTCTTCCGCGCACGGGACACGCGCCTCGGCCGCGACGTCGCCCTCAAGATCCTCCCGGCATCGGTCGCCTTCCTGCCCGATCGGCTCCGCCGCTTCGCGCAGGAAGCCCAGGCCGCAGCCGCCCTGAATCACCCGAACGTCCTCGCCGTCTACGACGTGCACACCGATGGCGAGACACCCTACGTCGTCTCGGAACTCCTGGACGGGGAGACGCTGCGCTCGGCCCTGGATCGAGGCCCGCTGGCGCCACGCCGCGCTGTCGAGATCGCCACGCAGGTGGCCGCCGGCCTCGCCGCAGCACACCAGAAGGGCATCGTTCACCGCGACGTCAAACCCGAGAACATCTTCCTGACGACGGACGGCCGCGCGAAACTGCTCGACTTCGGCCTCGCGCGCATGACCGGGCCCGGGACGGAGGATGCCGACACGACGTGCGCCGCCGAACCCGCCGTGACACAGCCCGGCGTCGTCCTCGGCACGGTCGGCTACATGGCCCCGGAGCAGGTACGGGGCGAGCCCGCCGACTGGCGCGCCGACGTGTTTGCGCTCGGGGCGGTCTGCTACGAGATGCTCGCCGGCATCCGGGCGTTCCGGGGCGACACGTCCGTGGAAGTCATGACGGCCATCCTGCAGTCGGATCCGCCGCCGATGCCGGCCGACCGCGTGGCACCCGGGCTCGAGCGCGCCATCCTCAGGTGTCTCGAGAAATCGCCGGCGCAGCGGTTCCAGTCCACGAGCGACGTCGCCTACGCCTTCGACGCGATCGTGGCGGGGACGGCGGCGGCCCCGGCCGATCCGGGCCCGGCGCCGTCGCCGGCCCGCCGCCTGACGCCGCTGCCGCTGCTGGCCGCAATCCTCGGCGGCGTGGGACTGGGACTGGCAGGCGCCTGGGCCATGTGGCGGGGGGACGTCCCCGAGCAATCGTCGCCAACCTACGAGGCGAAGACGTTCGATCGACTCCCGGTGATGAACGCCCGCTTCATGCCCGATGGACAGACGATCGTCTACAGCGCGGCGTCACGTGCGCACGAGCCGTCGATCTACGTGATTGGCCCGTCCGCTGAAGCGCCGCAGCGGCTCGAGGTGCCTGCCGCGCACCTGTTGTCGGTATCCCGCAGCGGTGAACTGGCGGTGATCACCAGCGCTCGTCACCTGACGCATCGCCTCTACCTGGGCACGCTTGCCCGGATGACCATCGGCAGCTCGCCGCGGCCCCTGCTCGAGGGCGTCCGGGAGGCCGACTGGGGACCCGACGGCGAATCGCTCGCCATCGTCCGCGATCTCGGCGATGGCCGCGACGGCCTCGAGTACCCCGCCGGGACGCCGCTCCACCAGGCCAGCGGCTACCTGAGCGACCCGCGCGTGTCACCCGACGGCCGGCGCGTCGCCTTCGTGGCACACTCGTGGCGGTTCGACGATCGCGGGCGCGTGATGGTGGCCGAACGCGGGTCTGCCGCGCGGGCACTCACGCCCGAACTGTGGTCGATCCAGGGCCTGGCGTGGACGCCCGATGGCACGACACTCGTGTACTCGGGCAACGCGACGGGCGGCTCCACCATGCAGCCGATGGCCGTCGCGGTGTCCGGCGAGACGCCGCCCCGGACGGTGCTGACCGTGCCGGCGCGGCTCATCGTGCACGACGTGGGGCGGGACGGCCGCTGGCTCGCTGTCCGGGAAGACCTGGCCTTCGGGGTGCGGGCCCTGGTGCCTGGCAGCGACGGCGAACGCGAACTGGGCTGGCTGGGATCGACAGGGGCGCGGGCGTTGTCGGCCGACGGCCGCCAACTGCTGATGGTCGATGTCGGGCAGCGCAGCGGCGCCTCGTACGGCGTCGTGCTGCGCGCCACCGACGGCTCCGGCGCCGTGCGCCTCGGGGCCGGCAGCGCCGAGCGCCTGTCCCCGGACGGACAGTGGGCGGCGGCCATCCTGACGTCTCCACCCGAGGTGGTGCTGTATCCCACCGGACCAGGCACGGTCCGGCGGCTGGCGACAGGCCGGTTCGATCCCATCACCTCGGTGCAGTGGTTCCCCGACAGCCGGCACGTGCTGGTGTGCGGCACCGAGCCGGGGCGCCTGCCCCGCTGCTACCGCACCGATCTCGACGGCGAGACACCTGCACCCGTCACGGAGGAGGGCGTGCAGGGGTGGCTGGCGCCGGACGGCCAGACGCTGCTGCTCCGGGCCCGCGACGGCACCGCCCGCCTCGGCCGGCTCGGGGAGACGGCTGCCGGGCGTGTCGACGCGCTGGCCCCCGACGATCGGATCGTGAGCTGGAGCCGGGACGCCTCGTCGGTGTTCGTGCAGCGTGGATTCGAGGTGCCGGTGCGCGTCGAGCGGGTCCACCTCGCCGATGGCCGGCGCTCGCTCGCGACGACGATCATGCCGGCCGGTGTCAACGAACCCGCGAGCGTCTTCCTCGCCGACTGGATCGACGAGGGCCGCTGGTACGTCTACAACTACACGTCGGTCCCCTCCGTGCTGTTCGTCGTCTCCGGCGTGCGCCCGTGAGCGCGGGCGGCGCGACGCCGCCGGTGCGGGCGTGCCGCGATGATCACCGCATCAACAGGCGAATCGGCTGCCGGGGGTTCGCTTCGAAGGCGTTGAGCGAGAACGCGAAGCCGAAGGGCCTGCCCAGTTCGTTGGCGGCGTAGGGCGCATCCGGCCCCTGCTGCGCGTACGACCAGCCGAGACCGCCGACGAGCAGGCCGCCGCCGTCGCGCACGAATCGCTCGATGGCCGGCACGTGGCGCGTGGCGAAGTCCGGCGGCGGATCCCAGTCGCTGGCATACCAGAGCACCGACGCGCAGCGCAGGTCCGACTCGAGCGACGCCGGGCTGGTCACGACGAAACGCCAGCCCCGGCGATCGATGAAGCGCGTCATGGCCGTGATCTGGCCGACGCGCAGGAAGGTGCCTTCCCAGAACACGATCGTCGTGACGTCCCCGCAGCCGGCCGGCGTGGCGCTGCGCCCGAGCCAGCGCAGGGCGTTCTCGGCAAACGTCAGGTTGTCGGCCCCCTCGCCCCGGGCTTCGTCATCCCGCGTGAGGCCGTCGTGCGCGTACACCAGCACATGGCCGCTGCCGTAGTCGCGTGCAACGATGAACTCGCGCGACTCTTCACCGGTCGGCGCCCACAAGTTCGGCACCTCGTCGGGCAGCCGGCCGATCGAAAACCAGGCCTCGTCGTCACCGTCTCCGGGCGGGGCCACGAGGCAGCCGGGGTACGTGCAGACGCTGCCGGCGTTGCCGCGCGACAGGTACAACTGCAACGAGCTGAACAGGCTCCGCACCGCGCGTTCCTTCTCGAGCTGGGCTCGCGCTGCAGCCGCCGACGCGCGAGCCTCCTCCTCCCGGGCACGCGCGGCGGCGGTGGTGGCGGCCTGCTGCTGCACGCGGGCCTCGGCCGCGCGCTGGCGCGCCTGCAGCCCGAAGACCAGGCTCGCCACCGCCAGCGCCGCCATGCCGACGGTGGTGGCCACGGCGGCGCGACGTGCGCGCCGACGGCCGCGGACGCTGCGCTCGACGAAGAGCCGCTCGCGGGTGTTGAGCCAGGCCGCGTCCGTCCGGAGCAGCGGCGCCAGCAGGGCGCTCCGGGCGCTGTCGCTCCACAGCAGGCCCCGCTGCGCGGCGCGATCGGTCGTCCGGGCCCAGTCGAGGGCGGCCGCAGAGAGTTTCTGCCGCATGGCCAGGGGCAGGGGATCGGCGCCCGCCTCGTGGATCCACCCGATCAGGCGGCCCCAGGCGCGCACGAGGGCGTCGTGCGCAGGCTCGGCGTATCCGTCGCCGTCGACATCGCGATCCTCGACGACCAGGCGCGCCTCGGTGAGGCGGTGCAGCACCTCACGGACGCGGGCGTTCTCCGCGGGGTCCGCGAACTCGAGTTCCCGATCGCTCACCCGGCGTCTGGCCAGGCTGGCGGTCCCGCCGGCCACCATGCGCAACATGAGGTGCCGCATCGACGCCCGGTGGGCCTCGTCGAGCGATTCGTACTCGTGGTCGGCCCGCGACCGCAGTGCGCCGACGACGCCGCCAATCGCCTCGTAGTCCGCCTTCGTCAGCGCGCGATCGGACGACGGCCTCCCGACGTAGCGCACGTACATCTCGCTCAGCGCAAACGACAGCAGCGGCAGGCCGCCGGGCGTGTTGACCACGTCGTCGAGCAGCGTGTCCACCAGCGAGGCCGGCTCGAAGTACAACACGCGGGCCGACGCCGGTTGCTCGATGACGGCTTTCAGGTCGGCGCGGCTCATCGGCGGGACGACGAACCGGGCGTCCTGCCAGCCCGCGCCGAGCGGTGAACGGTCGAACTGCGGCTCGAAATCGGTGCGCAGCGTGAGGACGACGGCCACCTGCAGAGGGTATGCCTCGATCAGCCGCGCCAGCAGCGTCAGCGCGGCGTCACGGTCGGACGCCGTGCGTGTCATCGTCACGAGCTCTTCGCACTGGTCGACCACGAGCAGCAGGCGGCGCCCGGCGTGCTGGCGGCACCAGGTGCCGACGGCGTCGTCCAGGCGATCGGGGGCGACGGCTGCGCCGCCGGGCGCGACGGCCGACAGCGTCCGGGCCAGCGCGTCGAGCGGCGCGGCGCCTGGCCGCACCACGGGCAGGACCTGCCAGCGCGAGTCCGATTCGAGGCGCGGCAGCACGCCAGCCTTGACCAGGCTCGACTTCCCGGTACCCGACGCGCCGAGCACGACCACGAATGCGGAGCGCTCGATGGCCTCCTGCAGCGCGCGGGTAGCGGTCTCGCGCCCGAAGAAGAGCGGCGCGTCGGCCCGGTCGTAGGCGGCCAGGCCGCGCCAGGGATTCGCGGTGAGATCGAGGGGCGGCGCGGGCGGCAGCGACAACTCACGGCCGGGAACCGTGAAGACGAACTCGCCCTTGTCGTGGCGGGGCATCGGCCAGAGCCGCGGCGTCTGGCGGGTGCCCGCCTGCAGGGCCGCGGTCTGCAGGCGATCCTCGATGTAGAGGTAGAGCTCCGTGGCCGTCATCAGCCCGTCGCCGCCCTCACGGGGCACGAGATCGCCCCGGCCCTCGAGGGCCTCGAACAACGCCAGCGCAAACGGCGAGTGCTCTCCCCGCTCGGTCCGGCTGCCCAGCGTGCCCGACGCCAGGCGGTCGAGGGCTTCCTGGTCCTGCGACGCCGACGTGATCACCTGCCAGGCCGGGTCGCGCACGAACCGCGCGTAGCGCTCCTGGTGGATCACCTCGGGCAGGGCAGCGGCCGCCCGCGTGCTGCTCCACCGGAACGCCCCCGAGAAGCACGAGTCGAGGATCACGAGCACGTGCCGGCACGGCAGCGCCGAGATGGCGTCGCTCACCAGGGGCATCGACAGGAACGTCGACGCGTCGGCGCGCGAGGCGTCGACGGGCAGCAGGTACCCGTTCGGCCCGTCCTGGCCGTCGAGCGCCACGCCGTGGCCCGCGAAGTAGAACACCAGCCGGTCGTCCGGACCCATGCGCGCCGGCAGATCGTGTCTCAGCAGCGAGGCGAGCCGGGTGCCGGTCGCCTCGGCATCGAGCAGGGTGATCACGTCGTAGCCGTGCTGCGCCGCGAGGATCCCGCCAAGGCGGCGCGCATCGTTGACCGCCGTGCGCAGCGGCGGGACGCCGTGGCTGTACGCGTCGATGCCGACCACCACGGCGAGCGAGCGGGCGAAGGGCGGCGCCAGCGCAGAGTCAGACATGGGATGCGGGCGCGGCATGAGCGCCGCCGCAGGCCGGGAGTTCTGCTAGAATCGGGCAACACAGACACACAGGGGACCACTCCCACTGGAGGGACAGATGCCTGGAGACCGGAAGCCTCAGGGCATGGCCGCCAAGCGCGGCGCTGCCACCAAGCCGGCGACCGCCGCGAAGAAGGTCGTCAAGAAGG
>CAYNDV010000159.1:7145-10007 GCA_964396055.1 uncultured Vicinamibacterales bacterium
CCGCCAAGAAACGTTAGCGTCATCAGTCGTCGGCCGGCAGCGGATCCAGCGCGATCCGGTGCCACCCGGTGGCCTTCGACAGCGCCAGGGCACGGTAGTGCCCGGCGTCGTCGTTGGCCACCGTTTCGTCTTCCGCCTGCAGATACGACCGCTTCAGGTCACCCGGCCGGACGGGCTTGTAGAACACGCTCGTGCCGAGGTGGTGGGGCGTCTGGCTGTGGTGCCAGCGCACGAGGCGACCGCTCACCTCCCGTCCGAGGGCGATCGCGGGCGCAACCACCGGGTCGCCCTTGAGGGCCGCGAGTCGCCCGCACATCGTGGGCACATCGAGCAGCGCGGGGTCACCGGGCACCCGGGGGTCGTCGGGGGCGCCGACACGCGAGGCCTCGAGGGCCCGGCCGCACGCGCGTGCGCGGGCCGGATCCAGCCGCGCGGCCTCGAGGGCGTCCACCAACGCCGCGAGGCGCGTCGCGACCCCCTCTGCCGCACCGAGATCCAGCAGAGAATACGGCACGGCATCGAACCGCGACCGGTTCGCTGAATCGTCGAGGTACGCCGCCAGCGCCTGGGCCACCGCGAGCCCGGCCGAGTACGGCGAGGCGTCGGCCGTGAGGCCATCCATGAACGACTGCCAGGGCCACGTGCCCGTCGCTGGCGCGAGCGCCTGGGTGGCCACGATGAACTCCGCGGCGTCGCGCAGCTGGTACGCGGCTTCGAGGCAGTTCATGAAGCAGTCGCGGAACACGATGACGGCCGCCCGGTGCCCGCTGCCGCGAAAGGCGCGCACCATCGCCGGCAACCGCAGCGTGTCGTGGGCCTCGTGCCCGGACGGCGCGTCCGAGAAGACACCCAGCGGGCCGGCGGCGTGGCCGAAGAACGACACCACGTAGCGTTCGGCAGGACACGCCTCGCGACCGAACCGGAGGAAGTCCTGCAGCACGTCGGCGTCGGCCGCATTGAGATCGGTGGTCTCGCGCTGCAGCCGGACGCTGGCCATGTCGGGATCGACGCCGCTCAGAATCGTCTGCCACAGCCCGTTGCGGGCCGGATCGATGTCGTTGAACCCGCGGTGCTCGTCGATGCCGGTGATGGCGCTGCGGTACACGCCGCGCCGCCGTTTGAAATCGACCTGCGCGGCCACGCTCACCCGGTCGTAGTCGGCGGCGCGGCAGATCGCCTCGAGTTCGCGCTGTGCCGAGGCGTCCAGCGGGCTCGACGAGGCGGCGTCTTCGGCGATCGTATACGCCAGGACGGCCCAGGCTTTCGGTGTCACGTTGGCGGACTTCACGGTGCCACCCTCGCAGTCGGGTACACGACGCGCACCCGCCCCTCACCCAGTCGGCCGGGTGGCCGTGTCTACGGATCCATGCAGTGTGAGTCCATCGTAGCACGGCCCGGCGGGCACACCCCGCCGACGACGACGTGCCGGCCGCCGACGCCGCGCGCCGGGTGCCGGAACGGCTCAGGCGCGGCGTTCCACGGCCAGGAGGGAGATGTCGTCCTTGACCTGACCGTGGCACCACGCGCGCACGGACGCCGCCACCTGTTCGAGGCCGGCTCGCAGAGGCAGGTGACGCCACCGCGAGAACTCCGACAGGAGGCGCTCGAGCCCGAACTCCTCCTCGTGCGAGTCGAGGGCCTCCATCGCCCCGTCGGTGTAGAAGTACAGCCGATCGCCAGGCTGCAGCACCAGCGCCTCCTCGTCGTAGGCGGCGCCCTCGATCATGCCAATGGGCAACCCGGAGCCCGGCACCAGTACCGGGGACCCCGCCGCGGGCAGCAGCACCGGCGACGGGTGTCCAGCGGTGACGTAGCGGAAGCGGCCCGAGGACGGTTCGATCGTCCCGTAGACGAGGGTGAAGTACTGCCGGGTGCGGTCCATCGGAAACTGGCGGTTCAACCGTTCGGCTACGACCGGGGGCGGAACCACGGAGGGGGCGGACGCCCCGCCTTCGGCCAGCAGCACCCCGCCGACGTGGGGCGACAGCAGGTGAGTCAGCGTGAACGAGAGCAGCGAGGCCCCGACGCCGTGTCCGCTGACATCCAGCACGTACAGGCCGATGCAGTCGTGGCCGAGCGGGATGATGCCCACGCTGTCGCCGGCGAGATCGTCGCATGGGTTGAACGCGTGGGCGAGCCGGACCCCGCCCGCGTCGACCTCCGGCGGCGGCAGCAGCGACTGCTGCACCCGGGCGGCCATCCTCAGGTCGTGCTCCATCGCCGCTTTCGATCGGCGCAGGCCCTCCTCGGCCGTCCGCCGGGCGGTCACATCCGACTGGATGCCGATGAAGTGAGTGATGTCGCCCGCCGCGTCGGCAACCGGCGTGATCGACAGCCGGTTCCAGAACGGCGTGCCGTCCTTGCGGTGGTTGAGGATCTCGACCACGCACGCGCGATTCCCGGACAGGGCCGCGCGGATCTCCGCCGTGGCGTCCGCGTCGGTGCTGGTGCCCTGCAGGAAACGGCAGTTCCGGCCGAGCACCTCGTCCACCGCATAGCCGGTCATCCGCTGAAACCCCTCGTTCACGTAGATCAGCGGGCGGTCGGGCAGGCGCGCGTCGGCGATGGTGATGCCCTCGGCGGCCACGTCGAGCGCGCGGTCCTTCAGCGTGAGCCACTCCGCCAGCGCCTCGCTCGTGAGGCTGGGAGGCAACGTCCGGGTCGTGTCGTCCATGGGTCTCTCTCGCGTGTCGGCGGCCGGCAGGGCGGGTGGCGCCTCATGATAGCGCAGCCGCCCGGGAGGAGGGACGGGCGCGGATCAGCGCAGATGTCGAGGACGCAGAATCGCCGCGACACGGAAGGCCGCCGTGAGCTACGCTTGTCGCGCCATGCCCGAACACCGCGTCTTTGCGATGCCGTTTG
>CAYNDV010000160.1:0-9975 GCA_964396055.1 uncultured Vicinamibacterales bacterium
CGGGTCCGGCGGCAGGCACAGGCGCCTGGGGCGGTGCCTGCACCGACGCCTGGGCTGCGAGCGGCGCCGGCGGGGCTCCGCCGGCGACGAAGGTGAGCCCGCAGACGGCCGCCATGGTGAGCGCCGCCCCGGCGGCGCGTCGAGTCGCGTCACGCATATGTCCTCCAGGGGTTCAGGAATCCCTGGAGGACATCATCGCATCAAACTGGATTATTCGCCGTCCGGGGCTTTCTCGCAGTACTTCCAGAGTGGTCCCTTGTCTGCAGCAGCAGGGCACGTGACAGTGTCGCTTGCGCTTTCAGCAACGGTCTTGGTCACCACGCCGGATACGGCCAACTGGTTGGCTGTTATGCCCAGCCGATGGGCCTCAATCAGCACTCGGCGGCGGTCGTTTGACCAGTCCAGATCCGGGTACTTCTGCCGGGCGGCTGTCACGGTATTCGTGTAGTGCTCGAACCAGTACTCCACCGCCTCCGGCAGGATCTCCGCCTTGCAGTGCTTCGCCGCCACCATCAGAATCTCTGTGACCACGTACTTGACATCTGGCTCCGCCATGTCTCTCTCCTTGATTGGGTTGCTCCTCCGACACGATGTACCCCTACGATCGGTAGCCGGTCTGCGCCGAGATCAGGCAACTGCGCAACTCCGCCAGCGACGGCAAGCGCCCGTGCACGCTCAAGAGGCGACGCAGTTGCCCGTCGAGCCGGACCGGTGGCGCTGGCGGAGCCCCCCGATCCGCGAAGTCCCGCGTTCCTGTCGCGGCCTCGTACAACGAGAGCGTCAGCGCCCACGCATCGAATCCAGGAGACGGCAGGGCGCCCTCGAACGCCGCCGGCGGCAGGTAGGCTGGCGTGCCCACGAGGTGGCCGGTCTTCGTGCGGACGCGGACGCTGACCGCCTCCGCGTCGCCGGCAACTGGGCGCACCCTGGCGCCCGGGGCATCGGCGTCGCTCCCCCAGTCCGCGGCTTCTTCGAGCACCCGCGCCAGGCCGAAATCCAGCAGCTTCGGGATGCCGTCCGCCGTGAACCCGATGTTGCTGGGTTTGACATCGCGGTGCAGCACGCCGGCCTGGTGCATGTATGCCAGCGCCCCGACCAGCCGGAGCCCCAGGTCCGCCACGGCGACGGGCGTCAGCGGACCTGCTCGCAGGCGATCGGCCAGCGTGCCGCCTTCGAGGTACTCCACCACCAGCACGGGCACGCCGCGCCAAGCTTCGAACCCGTGGATGTGCGCCAGGTTCGGATGGACCACCGACGCCATCGTCCGCGCCTCGGACCGGATGCGGCGCGCCGCATCGGGCAGTACGCGCGGCAGCGTCTTGAGCGCGACGGCCCGGCCCAGCGTGAGGTCGGTGGCGCGGTAGACGACGCCCATCCCGCCGGTGCCCAGCCGTCGCTCGACCCTGAATTTCCCCAGGAGCACGGACGGCAGCACCGCCGCGCCGAGCACCTGGCTACACGTGCAGCGGTCCGCGCTCGTGTCGAATACCAGCCCGCAGCCGTCGCATTCGAGCGCGTAGGACTCGTCGCCAGCGGCATCGGCGGTCACGCCCGCGGCATGCCGCGCGTCGACACGCGCCAGTCCGGTGGCCAACGACGCGGCTACCGCCTGGAGCAGCATCCGGTTCTCCTTCGTGTAGGGCGTATCACTGCGCTTGGCCCCCAGGGCCAGCACGGCCGCCAATTTCGCGTCCGCGCCGGGCACCGGGACCAGCAGCCGGGTGTCTCCATCACCGAGCCACTCCTGCTCGTCGGCCGGCAGCAGGCGGACGAGCGACGCGACATTGGCCGCGTCACAGACGATCGGCTCCGGTGAGGACGAGAGCATCGCCACCAGCGCGGTGTCCGCCTCGAGCGGGCGGATGGTCCCGGCAAGCGGGACGTACCGGGTGCCGTCGGGCAGCCGGCCCAGGACCGCCACGCGCTCCGGGTGGAGGGCGCCATCGATTTCGACGGCGACCGCCGTGGCAAGGTCGCGTGGCGTGTCAGCGGTGCGGGCCAGTTCCGCGATTGCGGTGACAAGTGCCGCCGGGTCGTGCCGTTCGCGGAAGAACCGCTGGTCCACAAAACGGATAACGACGGGGCGGCTCTTCCAGAACACCCAGCCCACGGCGGCGACGGCAGCCAGCCGCATGACCACGGGGCCGCCCAGCAGATCGGCCACCGTCGCGTCGCGGTGCCGGTACACGTAGACGCCAATGGCCAGCAGCGGGACGACCGACACGGCCAGCAGCGTGAAGCGGGCCAGGAGGTACTGCAGCGCCCGGCGCAGCACCAGCCGCACGTCCAGCACACCTGTGGCCAGCACGGCGTACGCCGTGGTCACGGGAATCGACAGCAGGCCGCCGTACACCAGCCAGTCGTAACGCGGCAGCGTGTCGTCGGTGTGGAGACCCAGCCCGAGTTGGATCATGCCCACGATGGACACCAGGATGAGCGGCGCGAACCCCGCGGCAACGGCCCACGCGAAGAACTGCGCCTTGCGGCGCGCCTGGCCGTGTGAGTGCCGACCCTTGGCGATGAGCGTCGGCAGGGCCGGCAGCGCGGGTACGAATACCAGCGGCCAGAAGAGCCCGCTCCTCTCGCTGCGGCTGTCGAAGACGAATGTCGCCGCGTCTCCCAGCGCGCCGGGCCACAGCCTCACGAGCACGTCGCCCACGAGCAACGCGCCCGCCAGCCAGGCGCATGTGCGGGCGAGCATCGCGACCACGCGTTGGACCCGGAGATAGGGCGGCAGCACCGGAAACACCTCAACGAACCGCCAGAAGAACGCGACGAAGAATGTCTCCGGCCGTACGATTGTGAGGGCACCGGCCACCGTCGCGAGCCACGCCGGGGCCGCCGGCAACACGGCCCCCATGGCCCGCGACGAGAACGCGGCGGCCACGACGAGGTTGAAGGCGCCGAGCGCAAGCGCGGCCGGGTCGCGCCGGCCACCGTTCAGCAGCACCGCGGCTGCCACCCCGAACACGGTGAGGTTCGCGATGGTGGCTGCAGCCGGCACCGTTCCCCCTGGCAGGATGCCACCCGACGCAAGCAGGCCGCCCCACCCGGCCAGGACCTTGGCCGCTGCGATCGCCAGCAGGGCCGCCAGCCACCACGGCAACCGGACGAAAGGACTCGTCAGGCGTGCGGCAGCGCTTCGTGCCGGCAACGAGCGGAGCCCTGCCAGGTGGCGCAGGTTCTCGGCAGACGACGGGCCACCGGTACCAACCCGGACGCGCGCGGCGGAGGCGTCCTGCCCGCCGTCGGCGACGGCGGCGGCCAGGCGCTCCAGGTCGGGCGCTGAGGATCGGCCCAGGTGGTATTGGAGTCGGATGCAGGGATTCTAGACGATCACCGGGCCGCAGGAAACGGGGCGTGCGGGACTCTTCGTCAGCGAGTCGGTCCCGCCGCCTCCCCCATCAGCGTCGCCAGGCGGACCAGCGCCCGGCTCACCGCCACGCGCGCGGCGTCGGGCGACGGCTTGTCGAGCAGCAGCGCCACCTGTTCGTAGCTGTAGCCCATCTCGATGCGCGCGACGACCGCCTGCTGGTCGTCGGGGCGCAGCGACGCGAGCGCCTGACGATAGCGCGCCGCGGTCTCGGCGCCAATCGCCTCGTCGAGCGGTGACGGCGTGCTGCCGTCCGCGAGCTCGGGCGCCAGTTCGACGGCCTCGGGGCGCCGCATCACGCGCCGGTGTTCGTCGCGAATCCGATTGAGCACGGCCTGGCGAAGGTAGGCCTGCAGCGCGCCGCGGTGGCGCGGCTCGAACCGGTCGAGCCGCTCGAAGACGTTCATCGCCGCGTCGTGCACCACGTCGGTGGTGTCGCCACGGTCGCGGCCCCGTCTCGGCAGGCGCCCGTGGGCCCAGCGTTTCAGCCGGGGCAGGTGCCTCGCAAACAACTGGTCGAGCGCGTCGCGGTCGCCGGCCCGGGCCCGGCGCAGGAGCTGCAACGAGGTGCAGCTCTCGAGAGCCGGGCTCCCAGGCCGTTCGGCGGCCGCGGCGCGAGGAGGATCGATGTCGCCCACAGGAGGATTCCCGCGGGCCATTCTACACTGGTGGGCCTAGCGCGCCCCCACCTGCTGGAGCGCCGGCACGTACTGGCGGTCGGTGCCCTGGATATGCCCCCGCAGCCAGTCGCTCAGGAAGCTCATCACGCCGATCGACAACCCGATCTGGTTCTTCTCGTACTTCGCCCGGAACTCCAGCACCTGCCTCACGAAGGCCATGTGCTCCGCCCGGTGCGCGGCCAGGCCGGGGTACTTCTGCTGCTCCATCAACTTCTCTTCCGCCGTGAAGTGGAACTGCGTGTAGGCTACCAGCCCGTCGATGATCTTGCCGATCGCGTCCTTGCCCCGTCCCTGCTGCATGGCGGCGTCGAGGTCATTGATCATGGACACCAGTTTCTGGTGCTGCCGGTCGATCTCCGGCAGGTTCAGGGCCAGCTTGTCCGTCCAGGTGATGAGTGCCATCGGCGCGCGCTCCCGCATGAAGGTACGGTCCGCCCCGCGCCGACGGGCGCATGGCGGACCCATACACGGTCCTGCACGGGAGAATCGGCAGGGTGCGCCGATGCGTGAATCCGCGGCTGCGGCCTCCGTTACTTCACGCGGATACCCCTGGCCTTTGCGTTGTTCGTTTCCGAGGTCTCGGCAATCGTTGCCGTGCCGTCGGCCACGGCAATCAGGTAGTAGGTCCGGCCGGCTACGGCGCCTGGCGGGATCTGCACCGCGGTGCCGCCCACGCTCGTCCCGCCCGCGGCCAACTCTGGCAGGGCGCGATCCACCAGCGCCATGTCCGTGTCATCCCACACGGCATCCTCCGACCAGAAGATGCGCGTGGTCGACGTCGGAGCCCCCCCCGATCCCAGGTTCCGGGTCGTGTCGGTCACCGTCACGTTCGCCCCGCGGACCCCGGTCAGGGGCGCCCGCACGACCGTAACCGCCAGGTCGGGCCCCAGCTTCACGGCTTTCGACGCCTTCACGTTGTCGGCCTCGCTCGCCTCGCCGATCACCGCCGCGTCATCCGCCCGGCCGAGCACGTAGTAGCTGCCGGGCACGGTGCCGGTCGGGATCTCCACACTGGTGGCCCCCGCCGAGTTCTGGCCGGAGTTCAACGCGGGCACGGCGCGCCCGCCGAGCCGGACGTCACCCGCATCCCACAACTGGTCCATGGACAGGTAAAAGCCCGTCGTCGAGTCCGGCGCGCGGCCCGGCCCGAGGTTGCGGGTCGTATCACGCACCGTGATGGTGTCGCCCGGCGACGCACCCGTTGGGACCGTCAGTGCCGACACGATCACATTGACGCCCACGCGCAGCGGACGCGACGAGGCGTTGTTCGTCTCGTTGCCTTCGGCCACCGCCTCGTCACTGTCGGCTTTCGCGATCAGGAAGTACGGCCCAGGAGCCGTCCCGTCCGGGATGGTGACGTTGACCGCGCCGGCGCTTGACGCCCCCGCATTCAGATTCGGCACGTCCCGGGCACCCAGCCGTTCGTCCCCTTCGTCCCACGCGGCGTCCGGGGAGAGATAGATGCCCGTCGAGGAGGGCACCGCGATTCCCTTGCCGATGTTCTTCGTCGTCGTGGCCACCGAGATCGACTGCCCGGGCCCGGCTGACGCCGGCCCCGCCATCGCCGTGACGATGAGGTCGGGCGGGAAGTCGAGATAGGTGAAGCCGTCTTCGAGCACGCCCGTCTGCCCGTCCGGGTTGCGCACGCTCACGTCCACGACGCCGGGCGCGTGAGCCGGTATGTTGCCGGTGATGGTGGCGTCATCGACCACGATGACGGCCGTGGCCGGGACTCCGTCGAAGAACAGCGTCGCACCAGCCTGGAAGTTCGAACCCGACAACGTGACCGCCGTGCCGCCGGTGCGGAGACCCTCCACCGGGTCAACCACGTCGAGACCCGGCGCGGCCAGATATGCGAATCCGTCCTCCAGTACGCCCGTCTGCCCGTCGGGATTCCGGACTTCGACGTCTGCCGGTCCCGGCTCGCCCGCTGGCGTCCTGGCCGTGATGGTCGTGGCGCTGACCATGCTCACGGACGTGGCCGCTGCGCCGCCCACGAACACCGTGGCCCCCGAGTGGAAGTCGCCGCCCGTGATCGTGATCGTCGTGCCTCCCGCCTGGGGGCCCGACGCCGGCGTGATGCTGGTCACCGTTGGTGCCGGCACGTAGGAGAAACCGTTGGTCAGGGTGTCGACCTGCCCGTCAGGATTGGTCACGTCCACGTCCACTGGCGTGGAGGCCCGCGGATCGATCGGCCGCACCCCGCCGCCCAGCGGGGGCGCGGTGGCGACGATCGTGGTGCTGTCGAGCACCTCGGCGACTGCCGCCTCGCCCCCAATCGTCACCGTGGCGCCGGCCACGAAGTCCGCGCCTGTGATCGTGACCGTGGTCCCGCCTGCGGCAGGTCCGGTGTTCGGATCGATGCCCGTCACCGACGGCGGCGCGAAGAACGTGAACCCGCCGGCCAGCGTGGCGACGTCGCCACCGGGACTGGTCACCTCGACGTCCACCGTGCCCGCGGCGTGGGTGCCCGAGACGGCGGTGATCGTGCTGTCATCGACCACCACCACCTCCGACGCTCCGACGCCGCCGATGGTGACCACCGCTCCAGCTTCGAATCCGGTTCCGCTGATGGTCACGGCCGTGCCGCCGGCGGTGGGACCGGAGTCGGGGTCAATGCTGCTGACCACGAACGCACCGCCCGGCGTGACGGCGATCTGATAGAGCCGTGAGCCGGAACAGCCGTTGGCATCGAGCGCCGACACGCTGAAGTTGAACCACCCTCCCGTGGCCGACACCAGCCCGGACAGCATGCCGCTGCTGCCGTCGAGCGTCAGCCCGTCCGGCAGTCGCGAGGCCGTCGAGTAGACGTAAGGCGGGGTCCCGCCAGCCGCCAGAATGGTCTGGCTGTAAGACCTGCCTGTGTGGCCGACTGCCAGCATCTGCGGGGCCAGCGTCATGGCCGGGCAGGACGCCAGCGAGAAGTTGATTCCAGGCGTGGTATCAGGCGACGTGACCGCGATAGGCGTCCCCAGCGTCTCGGCGCACCCCATACCCCCGCACGGCAGATCCTCGAAGAGTTCCCGCGCGTATCCCGTGAAGTCGGCGCGGGCGAAGTAGGTACCCGAAGGCAGTCCCCTCAGACCCGCATAGCTGCCCGTCGTCGAGGAGACAAACAACCGCTCAGCAATCGTGCCGCCTTCGTCGAAGATGTTGACCGAACCGGAGGAAGTAATCGCGATGCCCGCCGAGTCGCGCACGATACCCGCAATCCGCCCGCCCGGATCGAGGGCGAAGTTGATGCCCGTGAGAGCCGCCTGCGGACCTGCCGGCGCCGGCAGCACGATGGGCGTTCCGGCAGTCGGGTCGCAGCCCAGGCAGGGTCCCGTGTCCCACAGTTCGTCGATGAGGCCCTGCTGGTTGGTCGTCCGGGCGAAGTAGGACCCGGCCGGCAGTCCCATCGAGGTATACGAGCCCGACCCGGAGACCGAGCCGATTCGGATTCCGTCGCTGTCGAAGACTTCCACTGAACCTGCGACGTTCGCGTTCGTGACCGCGTTCTTCAGGGTCCCTGCGAAGGTATGACCCAGTTCGAGGGCGAAGTCGATGCCCGTGGTATCGACCCCCGGCACCACAGGCACAGGCGTGCCGTCGGTGACGGTGACGATGGGGAATTGCGGGACCGCGTAGAGTTCGTCAATGTACACGCGTGCGGAGTTTTCAAGGGTCAGGGTTCTGACGAAGACGTTGCCGGCTGGAAGCGCGGAAAGCGTGTAGGCGCCCGATACGTCGGTTCGCGCGCTGTTGATGAAGTTCCCGCCCGCATCGTACACGCCGACATTCAGATTCTGGATCGGGGTCGTCGTGGCGGCGTCCGTCACAACACCGAGGATGCGCCCACCCCTGGTCAGGCTGAAGTTCTTGTCGGTCGTGGTCGCGCCAGCGGTCACGGGCACGAGAGTCCCTGCATACGGTGGACAGGAGCCCTGGCACGGGAGCCCGGGATGCAGTTGACCCAGGTATGTCCCGGTCGAGCCGCTCGCGACAGGAGAGTACCGGAGATAGTACGAACCCGGCGCGAGACCGCTGATGGTATACACCCCGCCGGACACGGAGCCCGAGGCCGCCGTCGCACCCGTTTCAGTGAGCGCAGCAACGGCCCCTCCTGTCACCGGATCCGACGGGCCGGAAGCAGCGGCTGCCTCAACAACGCTCCCTGTGATCGACCCGCCCAGATCCAGCTGGAAGTTGATGCCCGTCTTCTCTTCCTCGACACCCACGACGATCGGCGTGCCGGTGGTGACGGTGCAGGAGGGGAAGCACGGCAGGTTCTGCCACAGTTGGGCCGTGTAGCCGCCGCCCGCGTTGGTCCGCGCGAAGTAGGTGCCCGCAGAGACCTTGCTTGTCGCGGTGGACCATGCGCCCGAGGCGTCCGAAGTGGTGGAGGACACCTGCGCGCCAGACACGTTGTAGACGCGCACGGTGATGCCCGAGACCGGGTCCCCGGCGCCATTGGTGACCGTGCCGAGGATCTTGCTGGACCTGGCCAGGGCGAAGTCGATCTGCTGCGACAAGACAGTGGCCTCGCCGATCACCACGGGGTCTCCGCCTGTGACCGCACACCCGGGGGCGCAGGTCTGGTCATCCCACAACTCGTCGATGTGCGTTGACGAGCCGGTCGTCCTGACAAAGTAGGTGGCCATGGCCAGATCCGTGAAGGCATACGCCCCGGCGGCGTCGGCCGTTGCGGTGTTCAACAGCGAACCGGTCTGGCTGTAGAGCTGGACCGTGGTCCCCGGGATGGGTGCGTGAGTCACATGGTCCGTGACCGTTCCGGTGATGGTCCCTGTCACCACACCGGCTGTGCCGGCCGCTGGGGTCACAGCGCTGGACGGCTTCATGCCCGATCCAACGCCGGTGCTGCAGAAGAGCAGGACGAGACCAACGACGAGCGCGAACCTGCGGCGGTCACGGAACATGGGGGGCTCCTTTGCTGAGGGCACACAGGCCTCTGGTACGCGTGGCGGTGGCGGCAGCTGTTCCACAGACCTAACGGTCGAAGGCGCGCGGATCCACCCGTGCGATCTCTGGCGCCGTCGGCGCTATCCCCTTGCGCATGCACACGCCCCATCCCGGCACGTAAGCGGTCCAGGCGTCGGTGGCTGACGTCACGTAGAAATAGGCACAGTAGCTGTCGCCATCCGGCTGTGAGCCGGGCACCGTGATCTCGGCCTTGAGGGCCTTGGCTCGCCCCTTTGCATCGAGGGCCACGGTGGCCGGCACGGTCTTACCCATGGGGATGTAGTTCCAGGCGTGGTTCGACGCAGGGCCGTACAACTCCCAGCGTCCCGCCAACTTCAGCGGTGGGGTGGCGGCCGGGGCCAGCATGTCGAGGCGCCTGCGGAGCCACATCGCGACAGGTACCGTGCCGCCTCCGGAACCGAGGGTGCCGCTGGTGACGATCTTGAACTCGACGGGCGACTGTGGTGTCACCACGTCGCCGAAGTCCGCGACGCCGCCGCTGGTGCTCGCCTGGTGGGGTTGTGCGAGGTAGATCCGCCACCAGCCATCCACTTCGGCTTGCTCAGGGTAGCAGTAGACCTTGTAGGTCCCCGAGGGCAGTGGATTCCCGGAGTACTGCGTGACCGCGAACCAGCCGGTGTCATCAGGAACGGCATAGCCGCGGTACGACCACCCTCCCCCGTTCCACCAGTAGACCGAACAGTAGGCCCAGGGAGAGGCGTCCCCTCGGAGGGGGTTGCCCGCCTCGTCAACGACCCGGCCCTGGACCGTGTCCGCGGCAGCGCTGCCGGGCAGGACGAGCACCGTCCACACCGCCATCACGCCGATGAGCAGGACCCAACGTTTCTTCTCAGTCATCATCGTCTCCTCCTGGCTGTCGCACCGACGACCGCCGCGCCACGCCTGCGCGGCAAGAGAGGGACGCAGAGCGGTCACCGGTCACAGCCGCCGCGGCTGATC
>CAYNDV010000161.1:0-8305 GCA_964396055.1 uncultured Vicinamibacterales bacterium
CTAGAGGCTAGAGGCTAGAGGCTAGAGGCTAGAGGCTAGAGGCTAGGGAAAGACGACGGGCGCGCCAGGTTGCCTCTCCTGGCGCGCCCGCGACTCGATAGCGGCGAATCGTGCTCCGTGCTCCCGGGTAGCGTGTTCCTTCTTGCTTCTTGCTTCTTGCTTCTATACGTGAACCACAATCCCCACGCCCCCTTACCTCCCCCCCACTTCCGCGATCCGCTGCACGTACGTCTCGAACTGCCCGAGGTAGTAGAGCCGCGTCAGGTCCTTCTCGAGCGCGTCGAGGGCGGCCGCCTGCGCGGGCGCGGCCGTCCGCGCCTCCTTGAGGCGAGCCCGGATCTCGCGGAACGCCTTCTCCTTGATCCAGTACGCATTCGCGTGGCGCTCGGCCACCGACGACGCGTTGGCCAACTTGTCCATCTCGGGGGTCGTCAGCCCCCGCCGCCACGCGGCCCGGTACACCGCCAGCGCCTCCTGCCACGACTGGTTGGCCAGCGCTGTGTACGCCTCGTGCAGCCCCTTCCAGCCCGCGGCCCGCGTATCGATGAGCGGCGCGGCATCGGGTGCCGCCCCGCCTGGCGTCCGGTAGTCCAGCAGGCACACGCGGAAGTCGATCGTCCGATCGCCGTCGTAGTCCCAGTCGACGGAGTCGAGGAAGCCGTTCTTGTCGGTGTCTGTGTAGCGCACCACCTCTTCGACCTTCGTCGCCAACGGCTTCACGGACGGCGTCTTCCAGCCGCCGTGGAATTCGGCGTTCCGGTCCACGGTCCAGCCACCCCACTCCGCGCCGGCCAGGTGCAACTTGCGATCGAATACTCCCGCGTAGAGCCTGCCGCCGCCGGAGTTGTCGCGATCGAATTCGCCGCGGTCGCCCAGCGAATCGGCCTGCGGATGGCCGCCCAGACCCGGCTTCTCGGCGCCGTCGGCCATGTAGAGCCGCGCGTAGTTGCCCGACGGGCCGTCGCGCCACTTCTTCACGGACCAGAGGTCGATGTCCTCCGGCCCGCCGAATCCGTGGGTCGGGTAGTACATCTCCACCCGCTCCCACCGGTGGTCGTCATCGTCTTCGTCGAACACGAAGTACGTGGTGCCCCAGCCGGCGGTGAAGAACGTCTCGTAGCTCTTCTCGTGCGGCATGTAGCGCAGTTCGTCGATCTGCCGCCAGTTGCCCCACTGGAAGCAGCGGTCGAATTTCGGGTTGCCGCGCAGGGCCGGGTACTTCGTCACGAGCGACCGGTACGGCACACCCGGGCCGCCCGCGCCGCGCAGGGACATGTCGTAGTCGATCTCGTTGCCCTTGCCCGAGTCGTTGTCGAGGTCGAAGGTGAGGAACGCCTCGTTGAGCACGCCCGACAGCGGGGCGAGGCCGTCCTTCACGGGCAACTGCGGGTCGAGCCAGCGCATGGCCATTTCCGTCAGGCCGTCGCCGTCCGTGTCGTAGAACGCGAAGGGGTTTTCCCAGTTCAGGGTCGGATCGGGCAGCGCCTGCGGCGGCCGGTGGATCTTCAGGAACAGGCCGGCGCCATGGTAGTCCGGCAGCCAGTTGTGCGTGTTCGTGTAGTCCCAGTTCGAGTTGCCGAAGTTGAACGTCTGCCAGTCCTGCCAGCCCAGCACGCCGTCTTTCTCGACATCGAGAAACAGCATCCAGTGCGACTCGGCCGTGCTCCACCTGCCGTCGCTCCAACTGGGCGGCTGCGTGGACCACGCCTGCACGTCGGGCCGCCCGTCGCCGTCGTTGTCGGCCCACTTGATGCTCTGATCGGTGACGCCGTCGTACTCGCCGTCGCCGTTCATGTCCACCTGGAGCACGTCGGCCACCTGGTCACCGCGGGTGTCGGTGAGCGACAGGTCCCCGTTCTCATCAAGCCAGCGCACACGCTTGCCGTTCCACCAGCGTTCGAGGATGTCCGGCTTGCCGTCGCCGTCGATGTCGAGGCGTACGATTTCGGGGGACGGCGAACTGGTGGAGAGGGCCGTGCGGCGCAGGTCGCGCGGCGCCGACGCGGGTGCCTGGGCCGAGAGCGTGGCGCCGAGACACAGCAGGGCGGCGAGAAGGCGGGTCGTCATCCCCCTACTGTAACCGCAACCCTCCCGCACGGCCCCCGAGGTCTGGACTGGGGGCGGGACGGAGTCCCGACCCTAACGTCCGATGACACGGTCGACCTCGTCGCGCAGCGCCCGGCCGGCATAGGGTTTCTGGATGAACCCGGCGAAGCCCGCATTCGCCGGATCCGGCTCCCCGTCGCGCGACTGGCTGTAGCCGCTCGACAGGATCGCCTTCACGTCCGGCCGGATCGCCCGGAGTTCCCGCAGCACGCTGCGCCCGTCCATCTGGGGCATCGAGAGGTCCAGCACCACGCACACGATCTCCGCCGCCCGCTCCCGGTACAGCGTGATGGCCGTCGGCCCGTCCGGCGCCTCCACGACCGTCCATCCGTGCTGTTCGAGCATCCGCCGGCAGACGCTGCGCACCATGTCCTCGTCGTCGACCACCAGGATCGTGCCTCCGGGCCCCGCTGCGGGGCGGGCCGGACCCGACGCGGCCCCGGCGGCGCGCACCGGCGCCGCCGGTCGCGCCACCGCGGGAAACAGCACCCGCACCGTGGTGCCCGTCCCGGGCGTGCTGTCGACGATGATGGCGCCGCGGTGGCCCCGCACGATGCCGAGAATCGCCGACATCCCGAGGCCGCGGCCCATGAACTTCGTGGTGAAGAACGGGTCGAACAGGCGCTGCTGCGTGTCCGCGTCCATTCCGCAGCCCGTATCGCTCACTTCCAGGTACACGAACTGGCCGGGCGACGGGACATCATCGAGCCGGCTGCGGCGCAGTTCCCCGGCCGTGCACGGCCGCGAGCCGGTGGCGAGCGTGATCACGCCCGGCTGCTCGCCGATGGCCTCCGACGCGTTCGTGATCAGGTTCATGATGACCTGCTGCACCTGCCCCGCGTCGGCGACGATGGCGGGCAGGTCCCGGCCCTTCAGGAACGAGAACGTCACGAGCTTCGACACGCACGCGCGGAAGAGATGCACGTTCTCCTCGACGAGTTCGTTGAGGTCCATCGCGCGCACATCGAAGCTCGCCTTGCCCGAGTACGCGAGCATCTGGCGCGTGAGATCGGCCGCGCGGCGCGCCGCCGTCAGCGACTGCTCGATGCTGGTCCTCGCCGGGGCCATCGGCGACAGCTCGGACAGCGCCAGGTCCAGGTTCCCCAGGATCGCCATCAGCAGGTTGTTGAAGTCGTGGGCGATGCCGCCGGCAAGCACACCGAGGCTCTCCAGCTTCTGCGTGTGCAGCAGCCGCCGTTCGAGATCGAGGCGCTCCTGCTCAACGCGTTTCCGGTCCGTGATGTCCTGGATGGTGCCGATCATCCGCAGGGGGGTGTCCGACGCATCGCATTCCAGCTCGCCCTGGCCGTGCATCCAGCGGACGGCGCCATCGCCCGGCCGGACGATGCGGTACTCGTGATCGAACCGGTTGCGACCCTTGAGTACGTGCACGAAGAGGTGCTGCTGCATCCCGGGCCGGTCTTCGGGCAGGATCAGCTCGAGCCAGCCGTCGGCCGTGCGGGGAAAGTCCGGGCCGATGCCGAAGATCTCGTCGAGCACCCGCGTGCTGGTCCAGCGGTCCTCGCCGATGTGGAATTCGTACGAACCCAGCCGCGTGACTTCCTGCGACCGCGCCAGGAAGAACTCGCTGCTGCGCAGCGCCGCCTCGGCCCGCTTGCGCTCGGTCACGTCCATCACGAAGCCCGTCCACGCCACCTCGCCCGCCTCCGAGGCTACGGGCGTCGATTGTGTGTGCAGCCAGCGGGTCTCGCCCCCCACGAGGATGCGTCCCTCCCACGAGAAGGGCGCACGATTTGCGAGGGCCTCGCCGTTGATGTGCTGGAACATCGCCCGATCGTCCGGGTGGATGACGTCTACGGCGGCCCGGCTGTCGGCCATCAGGGCCTCGCGGGTCAGGCCCAGCGTCTCGCAGTACCGGTCGCTCACGTACGTGAACCGGAACGTCTGCCGGTCGGGCGACACCACCCGGTACACGCCGAACGGCACGCTCAACAGCAGATCTTCGAAGAGGCGGCGGCCTTCCATCGCGTCCCGCTCGTCCATGGCGGTCACCGGGGCTCCAGCACCACGACATCGCTGTCGGTGAACCCCATCCGGCACGCCTTGATGCGGACGCGGGACGCCGCGGGCACCACGAACGGCCCGGTGGCCAGCCGCCAGCGGACCGGCTCGTCGGCTCCCAGCGCGTAGACGAACGACGCGCCGGGCGTCGCGGATCGCGGCGTCAGTTCGACGCCGCCGCCCGCCGCGGGCCGCGCCGCCACCTCGGGCGCTGCCACCTGCTGCCAGGCGCCCCCGGGCCGCATCCGCTCGCGCAACTCCGGTTCGGGCACCAGGCCCAGATCGCCGGTTTCGGCCTGCCAGGCCTCGAACGCGCCACGCAGACGGGCCAGCACCGCGGCGTGCGCCGGTTCGCCCGCGAGATTCCGGATCTCGTGAGGATCGGTGTCGAGATCGTACAGTTCCTCCGCCGGTTTCTCGGGCCGGAAGAACAGCAGTTGTGCCGGCGTCAGGGCCCGGCCGTATTCCGGCCCCAGGGCGTTCATGTGGTCCTTGTACAGCCGCCGCCACTCCTGCATGGTGGGCATCTCCTCCATGTAGGCGATGTGCTGCGCGTACGGCCGGCCCGGGAAGAGGTTCCGGATGTACTTGTAGCGGCGGTCACGGACGGCGCGGATCGTGTCGTACGCCTCGTCCATCCGGTCCCGGTGCGCGAAAACGTAGTCGCGCGGCGGAGCCTTCGACGCCCCCAGGAACGCCCGACCCTGCATATGAGGCGGCACGGGCACGCCGGCCAGCGACAGGACCGTCGGCCCCAGGTCCATCAGGCTCACCAGGTCGTCCACCACGGAGCCCGGCGCAATCGTGCCGGGCCACCGCACGATCAGCGGCACGTGAATGCCAGAGTCGTACACCCAGCGTTTGGCCCGCGGCAGGCCGCGGCCGTGGTCGCCCCAGAAGAACACCACCGTGTTGTCCGCCAGGCCGTCGGCCTCGAGTTGCTGCAGGATCTCCGCCGCCTGGGCGTCCATGACGGTGATGAGATCGTGGTACCGCGCCCAGTCCGTGCGCACGACGGCCGTGTCGGGATAGTACGGCGGCAGCGAGGCCCGCGACGGGTCGTGGCGCTCGGCCGGGGCGAGCCCGGCCGTTACGTTCGCGAACGCGGCCGCGTCGATCCGGATCTGGCTTTCGTGCGTGGTCGTCAGGTTGAACACCGAAAAGAACGGCTGGCGGGGATCGGGGCGGTTGCGCCAGTGCGCCTGATTGCCCGTCTCGTCCCAGACCGAATCCGGCGGGCGGTGCGACGGTGGCGCCTCCACGTTGTAATCGGTCTTCGACCGGTTCGTCGTGTAATAGCCGGCGGCGCGGAGGTATTCGGTGAAGGCCTTCACGCCGGCCGGCGGCACGCCCTTCGACCGCATGTGCAGGGTCCCGATCGTCGTCGGGTACATCGCGGTGATGATCGACGACCGGCTCGGCGCGCAGACCGGCGCCGCCGAGAACGCCCGCGTGTAGCGCGCGCCCTGGGACGCCAGGCGGTCCAGCGCCGGCGTCACGGCATACGCATCGCCGTAGGACCCGAGGTCCGGGCTGAGATCCTCGGCCGAAATCCAGACGATGTTCGGGCGCGCCGGCGGGGCCGCCGCCTGCGCGGGTGCCGGCGCCGGCGCGGCCAGCACCGCCGCCGCCGCCATGCAGATGAGCGCCCGCCGGCGGGTCATGACGCCCTCTCCAGTGTGAACCGGTTGACGCCGGGCTGGAGCGCGCGCGATGCGCCACCCCACGAGCACTCGCCGGTCACGCCGGCCGGCAACGTCACCTCGACGCGAAGGGCTCGGCCGCTCTGCTCGAGCGAGACGGCCACGTGGCCCTTCGGGTGGGGAATCGAGCCCGACGCCCGCGTGAGCCGGCCGAGGTGCGGCCGCACGACGACCTTCGAGAATCCCGGCGCGGCGGAGTCGATGCCGAGCACCGTCCGGAACAGCTCGAAGTTGGGGCTCGAACTCCACGCATGGCAGTCGGACCGCGAGGGGTTCAGCGACGCGTCGGGCCGCTCGGCCCACGTCGTCAGGCCCCGTGACAGCATCGTCTCCCACTCGCCGAGGAGATCGAGGTAGCGGTCGCCGTCGCCGACGAGCGTGACGGCGGAGTGGAGGTAGTGGCGGAAGTAATAGGAGCACTGGGTGAGCGAGGCGTCGGTCATCGTGCGCGCCACCAGGTCGTGCGCGTCGGCGCCCGTGACCAGGCCCGCCAGCACCGCGAGCACGTTGGTGTGCTGCGAGTAGGCCGAGCGCTCGGGCGTGTCGGCGAAGAACCGGCGGCCGCCGTCCCAGTACCGCGCCGGAATCGAGGTCCGGAGGCGCTGCGCCGCGGCCCGGTGCTCGGCGGCGATGGCCGGCGATCCAAGGGCCGTCTCGAGGGCCGCCGCCCAGTCGTAGGCGAGCAGGAGCTGGAGGTCGAGCGGCGCGCTGGAGCCGTCGGCGCCGCGCGGCGGCACGCCGCTGCGCCAGTCGCTGGTCCAGTCCACGAAGTTCCACCACGGCATGGCGGCCACCGTGCCGTCGGGCCGCTGGTGCCGCGCGTAGAACCCGAGCACGGCGCGCACGCCCCCGAGCCTCTCGCGCACGAACGCGGGATCGTCCGCGTACATGTAGTAGTCGTGCACCATCCCGATCCACCAGAGCGAGAACGGCGGGATGTACTGCTGCTGGCGCGTGGGCGCCCGGCTCATGGTGGCGCCCTCGGCCGTGCGCGAATCGTCGAGCTGGGCGATGGCGTTGCGCGCCAGGCGCGCGTCGCCAGCCGTGTAGTACGACACCAGCGCCTGGATGCGCGTGTCGCCGGCGTACTGGAGCTGCTCGTAGTACGGGCAGTCCATGTAGGTTTCGTGCGCGCACAGGCGGGCCGTGCGCCATCCGACGTCGAGGATCTGCGTGAGCAGCGGCGATCCGGCGTCGAGGCGGGCCCGGCGCTCGAACGGATACCCCGTGTAGATGCCGGACAGGTCGTCGATGGTCAGCGGCTCGGTGCGCGTCTCGATGGTCAGCTCCACGTAGCGGTAGGTGCGCCACCAGAGCGGGCTGTAGGTGCGACCGGCGCCTCCGTCCGCGACGAGCTCGTCGTAGTTGCCCACGAACTCCTTGCCCTCGACGTCGTTCCGGTTGCCCTTCTCGCCGCGGCGCGCGCCGACCGTGAACAGCGCCTCGGCATACCCGAGCCGGATGGCGGCGCCGGCGCCGCCGCTGTACCGCAGCACTGGATACGCCGTCGTCAGGTGCCCCTGGTCGAGCAGCAGGCGCGCGCGGGTGCCGGCGGGCACGGTGAACGGCGCCGACGACGCGGGGAAGGCCGCCGGCACCGTCACGCCCGTGACCTGACGGACCGCCGCCAGCCGCTCCGGCTTCTCTTCCATCAGCGGGATGCTGCGCGGCACCAGCAGCCAGCGGTTCGGCGCATCCTGCGAGCCGCGTGGCGATCCGCCGGCGCGCCCGTCGCCCACCACCGGCACGGCCTGCGGCCACCCGGAGTCGTCGAAGCCCGCCGTCTCCCAGCCCCAGGGATAGTCGCGGGCCGCCAGCCGCTCGCCCGGGCCAGCCACGTAGTAGCCACGCATCTGCGCGTGGCTGAAGGGAATCGGGGCGTAGGCGGGGTTCTTCGCGGCCTTCCACGTCTCGCCGCTGTTGACGGCGCGCTCGGCCGCCGTGTCGCCCTGGATCAGGAATCCCGTGCGCCACGTGACCTGCGATTCCGGCGCCAGCTCGCCGTAGTTCCAGACGACCGCCGCCAGCACGTTCGCACCGGCCTTGAGGTGGGGGGCCAGATCCACCGTCTCGTACCGCCAGTGGTTGAGGTCGCCGCGGGCCGGGCCCCACACCACCCGCGTGCCGTTCACCCAGAGCTGGTAGCGATTGTCGGCGGTGACGTGCACGACGAAGCGGGCGGGGCGCTCGGGCAGGTCGATGACCCGGCGGAAGTGGTACACCCCGAACCCGAAGGGATCGGTGCCGGGCGCGACGATCCAGCGCGCCTCCCACCGTCGCGTGAGCAGGTCGGGCGCCGTCTGGGGCGCCGCCTGGGGCGCGGCCCCGACCGACGGGATTGCGAGGAGGAGGGCGAAGCCGAGCATCCGGAAACGGGCCGCCATGCGCATAGTACGGCGCAGTGTAGCATCGAGGCCCGGACCTCGGTTCTGGGCCTTGGTCCGGGTCTCTATCCTCGCCTCGGTCTGGGTCTC
>CAYNDV010000161.1:8405-9872 GCA_964396055.1 uncultured Vicinamibacterales bacterium
GGGTCTCTATCCTCGCCTCGGTCTGGGTCTCTATCCTCGCCTCGGTCCGGGTCTCGGTCCTCCCGCCCCGTTGGCGTCTTCTGCTATCCTTCGCCAAGCTGGCCCGAGCCCGCTCCGTGCGCCGTGTACCTTCTTGCTTCTTGCTTCTTGCTTCTTGCTTCTTCTGCAACCACCCGACCATGTTCCTCCTCAAGAACCCCGACGTCCTCGCCCCCGCGGCCCTCGGCCGCGCCGACATCCTCGTCGCCGGCGGCACGATCGTCCGTGTGGAGCCGGAGCTCTCGCTGCCCGCCGCCCTGGGCGACACCGTGGACGCCTCGGCCTGCATCGCTGTGCCCGGGTTCATCGACAGCCACGTGCACATGATGGGCGGCGGCGGTGAGGGCGGCTTCGCCACGCGCACGCCCGAGCTGCTGCTGTCGGACGCCATCCGGGGCGGGGTCACCACGATCGTCGGCTGCCTCGGCACCGACGGCGTCACGCGCACGCCGGCGGGCCTGCTGGCCAAGGCCCGCGGCCTCGAGGCCGAAGGGCTCACCACGTTCGTGTATACCGGGCACTACGCGGTACCGGTGCAGACGGTGACCGGCAGCATCGAGGGCGACCTGATCCTCATCGACAAGGTGATCGGTGTCGGCGAGGTGGCCTTGTCCGACCACCGCTCGACGCAGCCCACCTTCGACGAGTTCGCCCGCGTGGCCGCCGAGGCGCGCCGCGGCGGCATCCTGGCCGGCAAGGCCGGCGTGGTCAACGTCCACCTGGGCGACGGCCGACGCGGCCTCTCCCTGCTGCGGCGCATCGTCGACGAAACCGAGATCCCGCGCACCCAGTTCGTGCCGACGCACATCAACCGCAACCCGTCGTTGTTCGACGAGGGCATCGCGTGGGCGAAGGCGGGCGGCTTCGTGGACTTCACCACATCCACCGTGCCGGCGTTCCTGGCCGAAGGCGAGGTCAAGAGCAGCACCGGCCTGCGGCGGATGCTGGACGCCGGCGTGGACATCGGGCGCATCACGTTCACGTCCGACGGCCAGGGCAGTCTCCCGGATTTTGATGCCGAGGGCCGGCTGCGGCGTCTCGAAATCGGCCGCGTCACCAGCCTGTTCGCCGAGGTGCGCGATGCCGTCCGCGATGAAGGCGTGCCGCTGGCCGTCGCGGTGCAGCCCATCACCGCCACGCCCGCCGCGGCACTGAAACTGGCTGGCAAGGGCCGCCTTGCCGCCGGGGCCGACGGGGACATCGTGCTGCTGGACGCGGCCTCGCTCGAGATCCGCGGCGTCATCGCCCGCGGCCGCTGGCTCATGCGCGACGGCGTGCCCCTCGCCCGCGGCACATTCGAATAATGGGGCCAGGCCCCTTTTTGGGTCAGACCAATCCTGGACGCTGACCAAGCCTTGCTGCGCGTTAGGTCGAATGCAAAAGGGGCCTGGCCCCATTTTAGGTATGACCACACAGACACCGATTTAC
>CAYNDV010000162.1:0-9845 GCA_964396055.1 uncultured Vicinamibacterales bacterium
TCGAGATCGAGCGCGCGGCCAACAAGCTGAAGATCGACATCCACACCTCGCGGCCGGGCATCATCATCGGCCGCAAGGGCACGGAGGTCGACAAGCTGAAGCAGGAGATCCAGAAGCGGACCAACCGCGAGGTCTTCATCAACATCCAGGAGATCCAGAAGCCGGAGCTCGACGCCCAGCTGATCTCCGAGTCGGTGGCCATGCAGCTGGAGAAGCGCGTGGCGTTCCGGCGGGCGATGCGCAAGGCGGTGGAATCGGCGCTGCGCTTCGGGGCGCGGGGCATCAAGGTGCGGGTGTCCGGCCGGTTGAACGGGGCCGAGATCGCGCGCTCCGAGTGGTACCTGCACGGGCAGCTGCCCCTGCAGACCCTGCGGGCGGACGTGGACTACGGCCAGGCCGAGGCGGGCACGACCTACGGGCAGATCGGCGTCAAGGTGTGGCTCTACAAGGGCGAGCGCCTGGTGCCGCGCACGGGCCGCGAGGAAGACTACCGGACGCCGCGGCGGGCGCCGCGGGCCCAGGCGTAAGGGCGAGGTGGCATAACCCATGTTGATGCCGAAGAAGGTCAAGTTTCGCAAGCAGCAGCGCGGCCGGATGTGCGGCAAGGCCTGGCGCGGCTCCGACGTCTCCTTCGGGGAGTACGGCCTGAAGGCGATGGAGCCCTGCTGGATGACCGCCAGACAGATCGAGGCGGCGCGCGTGGCGATGACGCGGTTCACCAAGCGCGGCGGCAAGATCTGGGTGCGGGTGTTCCCCGACAAGCCGGTGACGAAGAAGCCGCAGGAAACGCGCATGGGCAAGGGCAAGGGCGCGCCGGAGTTCTGGGTGGCCGTGGTCCGGCCCGGCAAGATCCTGTTCGAGATGGAAGGCGTGAGCGAGGTCGAGGCGCGGAAGGCCATGGATCTGGCGTCGGCCAAGCTGCCGATCAAGACGCGGTTCGCGACGCGCTTCGCCGAGGAGAAGGTGTCATGAAGGTCCAGGAGGTCCGCGAGTTGAGCGTCGACGACCTGCGCCTGCAGGAGAAGGACCTGCGCGACCAGATCTTCCGGATGCGCATCCAGAAGGCGATGGGCCAGGCCGAGACGCCGACCAAGATCCGGGGCCTGCGCCGGGATCTGGCGCGGGTGCTGACGGTGCTGCGGGACAAGCAGAAGGCCAGGGCGTAGGCCCGCGGGAACGGTAGGAATCTTATGGCTGCGAAGACGAAACTGACGGGAACCGTCGTCAGCGACAAGATGACGAAGAGCCGCGTGGTGGCGGTGGAGCGCCAGGTGCGCCACGGGGTCTACGGGAAGACCCGCCGCCTGACGTCGACCTTCATGGCCCACGACGAGGCCGACGAGACGAAGGCCGGCGACGTGGTGGTCGTGGCCGAGAGCCGGCCCCTGAGCCGCCGGAAGCGGTGGGTCATCACGCGCGTGGTGAAGCGGGCGACGGTGCCCGGCGCCGGGGCGCCCGTCGAGCCCAAGCGGTAGGCCAGGGAGCACGTCATGATTCAGATGCGGTCGATTCTCGACGTGGCGGACAACTCCGGGGCCCGCAAGATCTCCGTCATCAACCCGATCGGCGGGTCGGTGGGGCGGTACGCGCGGCTCGGGGACATCGTCACGGCGTCGGTGAAGGAAGCGACGCCGGACTCGAACGTAAAGAAGGGACAGGTCGTGAAGGCCGTCATTGTCCGGACCCGGAAGGAGCAGCGCCGCAAGGACGGGAGCTACATCCGGTTCGACCGGAACGCGGCGGTGCTGGTGAACGACCAGAACGAGCCGATCGGGACCCGCGTGTTCGGGCCCGTGGCGCGTGAGCTGCGCGAGCGCCGGTTCATGAAGATCATTTCGCTCGCGCCTGAGGTGATTTAGGTCATGTCACGGTTGCAGCCATCCATCCGCCGGAACGACACCGTCCTCGTGACGACCGGGAAGGACGCCGGCAAGCGCGGCCGGGTCTTGCGGGTCCACCCCGACAAGAACCGCGTGCTCGTCGAAGGCGTGAACTTCATCAGCCGCCACACCCGCCCCAACCCGAGCAAGAACGTGAAGGGCGGCATCATGAAGCGCGAGGCGCCGCTCCACGCGTCGAACGTGCAGCTCGTCTGCCCGGAGTGCGGCGCGCGGACCCGCGTGGGACACAAGCAGATCGGCGACGGCCGCAAGGTGCGGATCTGCCGCAAGTGCGAGGGAGTGGTCGACAAATGAGCCGGTTGAAGGAGAAGTACCTCCAGGACGTCGTGCCGGCCCTGACGAAGGAGTTCGGCTACAAGAACCTCATGGCCGTGCCCAAGATCACCAAGGTCGTGGTGAACATGGGCCTGGGCGAGGCCACGCAGAACGCCAAGCTGGTCGACACGGGCGCCGACGAGGTGGGGCGGATCACGGGGCAGAAGCCCGTGATCACCCGCGCGCGCAAGTCCATCGCCCAGTTCAAGGTGCGCGAGGGCATGCCCATCGGCACGATGGTGACGCTGCGCGGGGAGCGGATGTACGAGTTCCTCGATCGCCTGATCGCCATCGCCCTCCCGCGCGTGCGCGACTTCAAGGGCGTGTCGCCCAAGGGGTTCGACGGCCGCGGCAACTACACGCTGGGGCTCCGGGATCAGCTGATGTTCCTGGAGATCGACTACATGCGCGTCGACAAGGCGCGCGGGATGAACGTGTCGGTCTGCACCACCGCGAAGACCGACCAGGAAGCCCGGCGGCTGCTGCAGCTCATGGGCATGCCGTTCCGGACGAACTGACACGCATATGGCAACCACCGCGAAGATCGCCAAGGAACAGAAGACGCTCAAGTACTCGATCCGGCACCGCAACCGGTGTCAGCGGTGCGGCCGCCCCCGGGCCTACTTGCGCAAGTTCGCCCTGTGCCGTCTGTGCTTCCGCGAGCTCGCGCTCCGGGGCGAAGTGGCCGGCGTCATCAAGAGCAGCTGGTAAGCAGCGCACGACAGGTTTGAGAAGCCATGACAGACCCGATTGCTGACATGCTCGCGCGCCTCCGCAACGCCGTGCAGGCGAAGCACGCGCGCGTGGACATTCCGGCCAGCCGGCTCAAGACCGAGATTGCCCGGATCCTCCTCACCGAGGGCTACATCGCGGGGTACCGCGCCGTCGAGGAGACGGTGAAGGACCGCAAGACGCCGGTCCGGCGCATCCGCGTATTCCTCAAGTACGGACCGCACGGCGAACGCGTGATCACCGGGATCCAGCGCATCAGCCGCCCCGGCCGCCGGGTGTATTTCAGCCGTGACCAGGTCCCGCCCGTGCTGGGCGGGCTCGGGATCAGCATCCTGACCACCTCGCGCGGGGTCATGACGGGCCGTGAAGCCGTCAAGGCCGGCGTGGGGGGCGAGGTGCTGTGCAACGTCTGGTAACGACTGCGTAGGAAGGCGCCATGTCCCGTATTGGAAAGAAACCGATTCCGCTCCCGAAGGGCGTGACCGTCAAGATCGACGGCCGGTCCCTGGAGGTCCAGGGGCCCAAGGGCAAGCTGCGCCAGCCCATCCCGCCCGGCGTCACCTTCGCCGTGACGGGCACCGAGCTGGTGGCCACGCCCGAGTCCGACGATCCGGCCCTGGGCAAGTTCCACGGCCTGGCCCGGAGCCTCGCGGCCAACGCCGTCGAGGGCGTGCTCAACGGGTTCAAGAAGGAACTCGACATCGTGGGTGTCGGGTACCGGGCCGAGCTCAAGGGCCGGCAGGTCACCTTCGCCCTGGGCTACTCGCACCCGATCGTGTACGACATTCCCGCCGGGGTGGAGATCACGGTCGACAAGCAGACGCACGTGACGGTGACCGGCGTGGACCGGCAGCTCGTGGGCCAGGTGGCCGCGAACATCCGCCGCATGCGCAAGCCCGATCCGTACAAGCAGAAGGGCGTGCGGTACACGGGCGAGGTCCTGAAGAAGAAGGTCGGCAAGACCGGCGCGTAGAGGTCGAGCGAGTATGAAGATCAAGACGAAGGCAGACCGCCGGGCCCGCATCGGGCTGCGGATCCGCAAGCGCGTGAAGGGCACGGCCGCGCGTCCGCGGCTGACCGTGTTCCGCAGCGTGGCGCACATCTACGCCCAGGCCATCGACGACCAGGCGGGCGTCACGCTGGCCGCGGCGTCGAGCGGCGAGCCCGCCCTGCGGGCCGCGTTCGCCGCCGGCGTCCAGGGCGGCAACATCAAGGGCGCCGAGGCCGTGGGCGCGGCCATCGCCGAGCGCCTGCGGGCCAGGGGCATCACGCAGGTGGTCTACGACCGCAACGGCTTCCTCTACCACGGCCGGGTTCGTGCCCTCGCCGAGGCGGCCCGCAAGGCCGGGTTGGAGTTCTAACGCGATGTTCCGAACCAAAGAGAAGATTGACGCGTCGCAGATCGAGCTGAAGGACACCGTGGTGGCCATCAACCGCGTCACCAAGGTCGTCAAGGGCGGCAAGAACCTCAGCTTCAGCGCCCTTGTCGTCGTCGGCGACGGCCACGGCGTCGTCGGGTTCGGCGTCGGCAAGGCCCGCGAAGTGCCCTCGGCCATCAAGAAGGGCATCGAGGCCGCCAAGAAGCGCCTGATCCGCGTGCCCCTGGTGGGCACCACCGTGCCGCACCCGATCACGGGGCGCTACGGCTCGGGCAGCGTGCTCCTGAAGCCGGCGCCGGACGGCACCGGCATCATCGCCGGCGGCGCGGTGCGCGCGGTCCTCGAGTCGGCCGGCGTGCAGAACGTGGTGACGAAGTCCCTGGGGTCGGCCAACCCCCACAACGTGGTCCGCGCGACGTTCGTCGGCCTGCTGTCGCTGAAGGACCCGGTGTCGGTGGCGCGTCTGCGCGGCCGGGACCTGGCGGACCTGGAGAACGCGACGGCTTAGGGCCGCGCGCGCACGAGGCAGCGACATGAGTGGCGATCGCAAGACGCTGAAAGTCACGTTGGTGAAGAGCACGATCGGCTTCAACAAGACGCAGGCGGATACCGTGCGCGGCCTCGGCCTGCGCCGCATCCGCCACACGATCGTGGTGCCAGACACGCCCGAGATGCGCGGCATGATCCACAAGGTGCGGCATCTCGTGACGGTCGAATAACGGGAGCGGGGCGGACCTTATGGATCTCAGCAATCTCAAACCGCCGAAGGGGGCCACCCGTCCGCGCAAGCGCGTGGGCCGCGGGCCCGGTTCGGGCCTGGGTAAGACCGCGGGCCGCGGCGCCAAGGGCGCCAAGTCGCGCTCGGGGTTCAAGCGCAAGCGCGGGTTCGAGGGCGGCCAGATGCCGCTGCACCGGCGCGTGCCGAAGCGCGGCTTCTTCAACCCGTTCCGGGTCGAGTACGCCGTCGTGAACCTGGACGATTTCGTGGCCTTCGAGGCCGGCACCGTCGTGACGCCGGAACTGCTCCGCGAGTCCGGCCTGGTCAAGGGCAAGAAGCCCGTCAAGGTCCTGGCCCGCGGCGAGGTCACCGTGGCGCTGACGGTCAAGGCCCACAAGTTCAGCGGCAAGGCGGCGGAACGTATCACCGCGGCCGGCGGCTCTGTCGAGACGCTGTAGGCGGGGGCCGGGCGGCCAAACCCTATGGTTGACAGTATCAAGAACATCTTCTCGGTGCCGGACCTGCGCAACCGCGTGTTCTTCACGCTCGGGTTGCTCGCGGTCTACCGCATCGGCAACCACATCCCGACGCCGGGCGTGAACACCGAGGCGCTCGCGATCCTCGCCGAACAGGCCCGGAACACGATGTTCGGCCTGTACGACATGTTCTCCGGCGGCAGCCTGTCGAAGGTCACGATCTTCGCGCTGGGCATCATGCCCTACATCAGCGCGTCGATCATCCTCCAGCTGCTGACCGTGGTCTGGCCCTACCTCGAGCGCCTCTCCAAGGAGGGCGACCTCGGGCGCCGCAAGATCACCCAGTACACCCGCTACGGGACGATCCTGCTGAGCGTGGTGCAGTCGCTGGGCATCGCGATCTACCTCGAGCGCCAGACCGGCATCGTCGGCGGGCTGCCGCTGGTGTATGACCCGGGGTGGGGCTTCCGCATCATGACCGTGCTCACCCTGACGACGGGCACGGCGTTCATCATGTGGCTGGGCGAGCAGATCACGGAGCGCGGCATCGGCAACGGGATGTCCCTGATCATCTTCGCGGGCATCATCGCCGGCTTCCCGGGCGGCGTGATCGCGACCCTGCAGCAGATGAGCACGGGGCAGATCGGCCTCATCCGCGTCCTGTTCCTGATCGTGCTGATGGTCGTCGTGATCGGCGCGATCATCTTCATGGAGCGCGGCCAGCGCCGCGTCACGGTCCAGTACGCCAAGCGCGTCGTGGGCCGCCGGATGTACGGCGGGTCGAGCACCCACATCCCCCTGAAGGTGAACACGGGCGGCGTCATCCCCGTCATCTTCGCGTCGTCGCTGCTGGCCTTCCCGGCCACCATCGCCGGCATGTTCCCGCAGGGCAGCTGGGGGCGATCGATCATCGACCAGGTCGGCTACGGGATGCCGCTGTACAACCTGCTGTACATCACCGGCATCATCTTCTTCGCGTACTTCTACACGGCCATCATCTTCAACCCCGATGACGTCGCCGAGAACATGCGGAAGTACGGCGGGTTCATCCCGGGCATCCGGCCCGGCAAGCGCACCGCCGAGTACATCGACACGATCCTGACCCGCATCACGCTGGCCGGCGCGGTGTACCTGGCGCTGATCGCGATCCTGCCGGAGTGGATGATCACGGGCTTCAAGGTCGCGCCCATCCCGTTCATCGGAGAACAGCTCGACGCGATTCTCCCGCGGTTCATCACCGAGGGCATGAACGTGCAGTTCTACTTCGGGGGCACCTCCACGCTGATCGTCGTCGGCGTGGCCATGGACACCGTCCAGCAGATCGAGTCGCAGTTGATCATGCGGCACTACGACGGGTTCATGAAGAAGACGCGGATCCGGGGGCGCCGGGGCTAGCGCCGGGCCACCCATGGGCGCCGTCGTCGTGATGCTGGGCCCGCCCGGGGCGGGCAAGGGAACGCAGGCCGGACGCCTGGCCGCGACCCTCGGGGTGCCGCGCATCTCGACCGGCGACATGCTGCGCGAGGCCGTGGCGGCCGGAACGGCCCTCGGGCAGGCGGTGCGGGCGGTGATGGCCAGCGGCGGGCTCGTCGACGACGCGACGATGATCGCGGTCGTGCGGGACCGGCTGGCGCGGCCCGACGCCGCGGCGGGGTGCGTGCTGGACGGCTTCCCGCGGACCCTGGCGCAGGCCGAGGCTCTCGACGGGCTGCTGGCGGGACGCCTGCTGCACGTGCTGGAACTGGTGGTGCCCGAGGCCGAGTTGGTGCGTCGCCTGGGGGGCCGCCGGGTGTGTGCGGCCTGCGGCACCAACGCTGCCCCGGACGACGGCCGGTGCGGCCGGTGCGGCGGCGAGCTGGTGCAGCGCGAAGACGACGGGGCCGCGGTTGTGCGGGAGCGGCTGCGGGTGTATGAACGGGACACGGCGCCGCTGGTGGGGCACTACCGGCCGCGCGGGGGCTACCGGCGGATCGACGGGAGCCGGCGTCCCGAGGTGATTGCCGCCGAGCTGGCAGCTGCGGTGGCCGGGAGCGGGGCGTGATTGTCTGCAAGTCGCCGGCGGAGCTCGACCGGATGCAGACGGCCTGCTCGCTGGTGGCCGACGTGCTGGTGGAGCTGCGGGGCCTGGTGGCGCCCGGCGTGACGACGGCCGAGCTGGACCGGCACGCCGAGCGGGTGGTGCGCGACCGGGGCGGGGTGCCGGCGTTCAAGGGATACCACGGGTTCCCGGCGACCTTGTGCATCTCGGTGAACGAGGAAGTGATCCACGGCATCCCCGGGCCGCGGGCCCTGCGCGACGGCGACGTGGTGTCGATCGACCTGGGCGTGGTGCTGGACGGGTTCTACGGCGACGCGGCGGTGACGGTGCCGGTGGGGCGGATCGACGCGCGGGCCGCGGAGCTGCTCCGGGTGACCGAAGAGTCGCTCTACCGGGGCATCGCGCAGGCGGTGGTGGGCGCGCGGGTCTCGGACATCGGGGCGGCGGTGCAGCGGCACGTGGAGGCGGCGGGGTTCTCGGTGGTGCGCGAGTTCGTAGGCCACGGCGTGGGCGCGTCGCTGCACGAAGAGCCGCAGGTGCCGAACTACGGCCCCCCGGGGCGCGGGCCGCGGCTGACCGAGGGGATGACGCTCGCGATCGAGCCGATGGTGGCGCTGGGGCGGGCGGCGGTGAAAGTGCTGGGCGACGGCTGGACGGCGGTCACGAAGGACCGGAGCCTGTCGGCGCACTACGAGCACACGATAGCGGTGACCGCGGCGGGGCCGCGGATCATGACGGTACCGAGCAGCCCGGGCGGGCTGACGGGGTCTGGGGAGCGGGGCAGCAGTTTTCCGGAGGGTGTGTCAGCCGGTGCCGAAAGACGACACGATTGAAGTGACGGGCGTCGTGCTCGAGTCGCTGCCGAACGCGATGTTCCGCGTCGAGCTCGAGAACAAGCACCAGATCCTGGCGCATGTGTCGGGCAAGATGCGGAAGAACTTCATCCGCATCCTGACGGGGGACCGGGTGCTTGTGGAACTGTCGCCGTACGATCTGAGCCGGGGCCGGATCACCTACCGCTACAAGTAGGGACCTGGCGGCGCAGATTGCCGGTGAGTACACCCGCAATCCGGGTGGTGGCCCTGCGGGGCGAGGACCAGAACCATGAAGGTCAGAGCGTCGGTCAAGAAAATGTGTGACAAGTGCAAGATCATCCGCCGCCGCGGCGTGGTGCGGGTGATCTGCACGAACCAGAAGCACAAGCAGAGGCAGGGGTAACGTCATGGCACGTATCGCAGGTGTGGACCTGCCGCGGACGAAACGGGTCGAGATCGGTCTGACCTACATCTTCGGGATCGGCCGGACGCGGGCGAACGGGATCCTGAAGGACGCCGGCGTGAACCCGGACATCCGGGTGAAGGACCTGTCCGAGGACGACGTGCGCAAGATCAGCCGCGTCATCGAGGAGCAGGGCGGCGTCGAAGGCGACCTCCGCAAGGAGGTCTCCATGAACATCAAGCGGTTGATGGACATCGGCTGCTACCGCGGCCTGCGGCACCGCCGCGGCCTCCCGGTGCGCGGCCAGCGGACGCGGACCAACGCGCGCACCCGCAAGGGCCCGCGCAAGGGTGCGATCGCCAAGAAGAAGACGGTGTAAGCGCATGGCCAAGACTGAATCGGGCGAGAAGAAAGAGGCGGGGAAGCCCAAGAAGACCTTCAAGCGCCGCGGCGAGAAGCGCGTGGTGCACCACGGGCACGTGGCGATCCAGGCCTCGTTCAACAACACGATCGTGACCATCGCGGACGCCGAGGGCAACGTGGTGGCCTGGTCCAGCGCGGGCGCCGTGGGCTTCAAGGGATCGCGCAAGGGCACGCCCTTCGCGGCCACCCAGGCGGCGCTGTCGGCGGCCAACGCCGCGAAGGCGATGGGCATGCGCACCTGCGAGGTGCAGGTGAAGGGCCCGGGCGCGGGGCGCGAGTCGGCCATCCGCGCCATCGGGACCGTCGGGATCGAAGTGAAGCAGATTCGCGACGTGACGCCGATCCCCCACAACGGCTGCCGGCCGACGAAGCGCCGGCGCGTGTAAGGAACCTGACGCTGAGAACGGAACACTCGAATGGCTAGATACATCGGACCCGTTTGCCGCCTCTGCCGCCGTGAGGGCATGAAGCTCTTCCTCAAGGGCGAGCGCTGCTACACCGAGAAGTGCGCGATCGAGAAGCGCAACTTCGTTCCCGGCCAGCACGGCAAGGCCCGCAAGGCCAAGCTGGCGGGCTACGGCCTCCAGCTGCGCGAGAAGCAGCGCGTGAAGCGCATCTACGGCGTGCTCGAGAACCAGTTCCGCC
>CAYNDV010000163.1:0-9835 GCA_964396055.1 uncultured Vicinamibacterales bacterium
ACGCCCCGCTCGCGCGGCCGCTGGCCGGCCCCGTCTGCCCCGACTGCTGGCGGACGGTCCGCTGCATCACGCCCCCGGTCTGCCCCCGCTGCGGGGTGCCGCTGGCGGCCTCCGGCCGGCGTCACGCCTGCGGCCCGCGTCTGCCGCACGTGGACCGCCTGCGGTCGGCCGGCCTCTACGACGGGTCGCTCCGGGCCATCGTCCACGCGTTCAAGTACGATCGTCGCCGGTCGCTGGCGTGGCCCCTCGCGCGGTTGCTGCGGAACGCGGCCGATCCCCTGATCGCCGGCATCGACGGGGTCGTGCCGGTGCCGCTGCACTGGCGCCGCCGGCTGCACCGGGGGTTCAATCAGGCGGCGGACCTGGCCCGGCTGCTGGGACCGCCCGTCCTGCCGCTGCTGACACGGGTGCGGCCAACCGAGGTCCAGGCCTCGCTGCATGCGGAGGCCCGGCCAGGCAATGTCGCCGACGCGTTCGCCGTCCGGAGGGTCGTGCGGATGCCGGGCGCCGCGGGGCTGCGCCTGGCGCGGGGGCGGGACGTGGCGCGCCACGCGGCCCTGCTGCTGGTGGACGACGTGGCCACCACGGGGTCCACGCTGGACGCGTGCGCCGCGGCCCTGAAGGAGGCGGGCGCCCGCGAGGTGTCCGCCGTTACGATAGCCCGAGTCGCGGGATCAGCCTGGCGATGATGTCGAGCGTCACCACCTCCATGTGGGTGGCCGCGTCGACCACGATCCACGACTGCTCGTCCGCCTGGCGGAGGTAGCTCGCGCGCACGCGCCCGAGCAGGGCGAGGTCCTGCTCGTACTTGTCGCGGTTCTCCCGCTTGCGGGCGGCGGCCTCGTCGGGCGCGATGTCCAGCAGCACGGTCACGGTGGGCTGCGGCAGGGTGCGCTGGATGTCGGTGAGCCACGCGGGGTCGAGGCCGTGGGCCTCACCGTAGGCCACGCTGGACGCGAGGTAGCGATCGCTCACCACCGCCCGCCCATCGGCGACCCACGTCTGGATCGCCAGCTTCCACTCGTGGCGATTGGCCACGTAGAGCAACTGCATGACCTCAGGGCTGAACGGCCGTCGGCCCGCGAGCGCCTCGGCGATTTCCTGGCCGATGGTGGTGGTGTAGTCGGGAAAGCCCACGAGTTCGACGGGCCAGCCGCGCTCGGACAGCCACGGCGCCAGGCGGCGGGCCTGCGTTGCCTTCCCGCTCTGGTCGAGGCCCTCGATCGCGATCAGGATGCCCGGCCGGTTCACGCTGCGCGCCACGCTAGTCCTCCAGGGCCACGAGGTCGTCCACGGTCTGGCGTCGGCGCACCACGCGCCACGCCCCTTCGTCCACCAGGACCTCGGCGGCCATCGGCCGGCGGTTGTAGTTCGAGGCCATCACGCTGCCGTAGGCGCCCGCGTCGAAGACGGCGAGGGCATCGCCCACCTCGAGGGGCCCGAGGCGGCGGTCATGGCCCAGGGTGTCACTCGTCTCGCAGAGCGGCCCCACCACCTCGTACGTCTCATCCGGGCCGGGCCGCGGCGTAACGGGGGCGATCCGGTGGAACGCCGCGTACAGCATCGGCCGGATGAGTTCGGTCATGCCGGTGTCGAGGATGACGAACCGGGGCGATCCCGGGTAGGCCTTGAGATCCGCGACCTGCCCGACCAGGATGCCGGCGGGAGCCGTCAGGTACCGGCCGGGTTCGAGCAGGAGAAGCAGGCCCGTGGCGCGCACGGCCGGCAGCACGGCGTCCGCGTAGGCTCGCACGGACGGCGGCGTGGAGCCGTCGTAGGCGACGCCGAGGCCGCCGCCGAGGTCGAGGTGCTCGAGGGCGACGCCGGCCGCACGGGCGTCGCGGGCGAGGTCGGCCAGCACGCGCGCCGCCTGGCCCAGGGGCCCCATCTCGACCAGCTGCGATCCCAGGTGCACGTGCAGGCCCACGGGCGCGAGGCCCGGCCTCGCCGCCAGATCGCGCAACAGGCCCGGGACGTGCTCGAGCGGAATGCCGAACTTGCTGGCCCGGCGGCCGGTGGCGATGTGGGCGTGGGTGTGGGCATCGATGTCGGGGTTGACGCGCACCGCCACCCGCACCCGCACGCCGTGGGCGCGGGCGATCGCATCGAGGCGGTCGGCCTCGCCTGCGGACTCGACGTTGACGGCCTTCAGGCCGAGGGTTGCCGCGCGGGCGAGTTCGCCGGGGGTCTTGCCGACGCCGGTGAACACGATCTGGCCCGGCTTGAACCCGGCGCGCAGGGCCACGTCGATCTCGCCGCCCGAGTTCGCGTCGGCATCGGCGCCGAGGTCGCGCAGGACGCGCAGCAGGGCCAGCGTCGAGTTGGCCTTCAGCGCGTAGTGCACCGTGTGGGGATGGCCGGCGAAGGCGTCGTCGAGGGCCTGGTAGGACGCCCGGATGCGGGCGGCGCTGTAGATGTAGACCGGGGTGCCGGTGCCGGCGACGATGTCCGCGACGGGCACGCCGTCGCAGACGAGTCGGGACTGCTGATAGGAGAATCCGGACACAACCGGAGGATCTTACTCCGACGCGCCGCGCGTTTGACACCCGAAAACCGGTGGAGTACTCTGCGACCTGTTTGAGTGTACCGACGCCCATTCTCCCCGCGCAGGGGTCATCCGACATCGATGCCCTGATCGAGCGCTGCCTGCAAGGTGACCAACGCGCCTGGGAGGCCGTGGTCCGCCTCTACTGGCGGAAGGTCTTCAACGTCGCCTACAAGTTCGTGGGCCGCCACGACGAGGCCGAGGACCTGACGCAGGACATCTTCCTGAAGATCTTCAAGTCGCTCGCCACCTTCGACCGGCGGGCGAACTTCCAGACGTGGCTGATCAGCGTCAGCCGCAACCTCTGCATCGATCACTACCGCAGCGTCCGCAAGGAGCGCGAGACCATCGACCGGGGCGTGAACGCCGACGACCTCTCGCCGGTGTCGAAGGACGTGGGGCCCCATGTGGCGCTGGAACGCGTGGACCTGGCCGCGCAGCTGCGCCGGGCCCTGCAGGACCTCCCGGCCGCACTGCGCACGGCCGTCGTGATGCGCGACATCCAGGACCTGTCGTACCAGGAGATCGCCGACCGGCTGGATCTGCCGGAGGGCACCGTGAAGTCGCGGATCAACCGCGGGCGGCGGGAACTGGCGCGGCAGCTGCGGCGCCAGGGCGGGTATCCGGACCACCAGCGTGGCCACGCCCCGGAGACGCCGGGCGCGGCCGGAGCGTAGAGGATATGAACCAGAGCATCGAATACGTCCGCGACATCGCCGTCATCCGGGTCGCCGAGAGCCGGCTGATGTACCCCCTGCTCTCGGAGTTCTCGAACGCCGTCACGGCGCTCATCGCCGGCGGCACGCGCAAGATCCTCATCGACCTCACCCCGGTCGTCTACGTGGACAGCGCCACGATCGGCTGCTTCATGGATCTCTACCGCCAGACGGCGGCAGCGGGCGGCGCCCTGAAGCTCAGCGGCGTCCAGAAGCGCGTGGAGACCATGCTGACGATGACCGGCGCGCACAACTTCATCCAGTTGCACGCCGACGAGCCGGGCGCGCTCGCGAGCTTCGGGGGGTGACCATGCGGACCATCAAGACCACGAGCGGTGCCGAGGTCCCTCTGGACGGCGACATCCTCACCCTCATGGAGACGCTGTACCTCGAAGTGACGGCCAGGCGCGAGCTCGAGCGGTCCTTCGAAGACATGATGCGCGAGATCCAGGCGTGCATCGACCAGATGAACGAGGAGGAACGGCGGGCGTACCTGCTCGAGAGCCTGTTCCTCAACACCGTGACCTACGAGAACGAACGGCTGGGCGCGTACCTGCGCAAGCTGGAGACCGAGCCCGCGTCCGACGCCGACTAGCCGGACGGGCCTGCCCCTCATGTCGCTCAACTTCCTGGCGACCAGGTTCACCTGCTCCTGGCCCTGGACCACCCTCGTCATGCTCTGCGACGGCCGCCTCGTCTGCGGCTGCGCCGACCCGTACGGGCGGCGCGTGCTGGGCGACGCGCGCGCGTCGACGCTCGGCGAGGTGTGGCACGGGCCCACGATCTCGGCCCTGCGGGCGTCCCTGAACGGCGGCGGCGCGGCCTTCTGCGGCGACTGTCCCCTGAAGCTCCCGCTCGCGCGCGACGCACAGCCGCCGCAGCGGGGCCTGGACGCGGGCCCGCAGCCGTCGCGGCTCTACATCGAGTGCACGGCCGCCTGCAACATCTCGTGCCTCCAGGCCTGCTGCGCACCCGAGACGGGCATCACGCGCACCCGCCAGGCCGGCATGCTGGACTTCGGCCTCTTCACGCGGGTCATCGACGAGGCGGGCCCGGCGCTCGGCCGGGTGGACTTCTTCAACTACGGCGAGGCGTTCCTGCACAAGCGCGCCGTGGAGATGTGCGAGTACATCAAGACGCGGTTCCCGCACATCTACCTGTACACCAGCACGAACGGGCTCGCGCTGAACGAGGACGCGGCCCGGCGCCTGGCCCGATCGGGCATCGACGAGGTCACCTTCTCGCTCGACGGCGCCACGCAGGAAACCTACGCCCGGTACCGCCAGCGCGGCCGCCTGGAGGTGGCCCTGGCCAACCTGCGCGCCCTCGTGGACGAGAAACGCCGGATCGGCGCCGACGTGCCCGTGATCAACTGGCGGTACATCCTCTTCGCCTGGAACGACAGCGACGCCGAGATGGACCTGGCGCGGCGGATGGCGGCCGAGATCGGCGTCGACCGCCTGACGTGGGAGATCACGGATCATCCCGAGGACGGATTCTCGCGCCGCTTCGTCCCCGGCGCGCCGGACTACGAGCGGATCCGCTTCGAGGTGTGGGATACCAACAACCTCGGCAATGCCATCCCCGGGGCCATGCCGCGCGCGCGCATCGACGTGCGCACGTGGCCCCTCCTGCCCGCCTTCGCGCGGGCCGGCCGCCCGGCCGTGATCCGCACGCGCGTGCACAACCTCTCCACACGCCCCTTCCCGAAGGTCGCCAGTTACGGCCGGCGCCTCGTCCGCCTGGGCGCGCAGCTGTGCGACCCGTCAGGCGCGGTCATCAACCGCGACTTCGCCCGGGCCTGGCTGCCCCACACCCTTGAAGGCGGACGACACGCGGACGTCCCACTCGAGTTCACGGCCCCGGCGGCGCCTGGCCGCTACCGCCTGAAGTTCGACCTCGTCTCGGAAGGCGTCGACTGGTTCGAGTCCTGCGGCTCGGCCACGACCACGGTGGGCCTGCGGGTCATCTGAGGCCATTCGGCCATTCGGCCATTCGGCGATCGGCTGTTCGGCCTGACGGCCTAACGGCCTGACAGCCTAACGGCCAAAAAATTGAGGGCCACGTTCTGCTCAACGTGGCCCTCGAGCCCTCGAGGAGGATGGAGGAGGAGACGTCAGTTCGCGCGGACCGGTACGGCTCCCGGGACCGACACCGCCGGCTCGGGCGCCAGCTCCACGATCGTCCAGGCGTCGCGCTCCTCGAGCACGCGCCGGGCAAAGGTGGTGTGCATGGCATGGCCGGCGCGGTTGGCCACCACGTGGCCCAGGAGCGGGTAGCCCAGCAGCGCCAGGTCGCCCACCGCGTCCAGAATCTTGTGACGCACGAATTCGTCGTCGAACCGCAGCGTGTTGTTGAGCACACCGGTCTCGCTGAGGACGATCGCGTTCTCGAGCGAGCCGCCCAGCGTGAGGCCCTGCTGGCGCAGCAGCTCCACTTCACGCAGGAACCCGAACGTGCGCGCCGGGGCGATGTGCTCGGCGAAGGTCTCTTCGCTGATCGCCACCGTGTGCGCCTGGTGGCGCAGCAGCGGGTGGTCGAAGCTGATCGTGTAGCTCACCTTGAAGGCGTCGGCCGGATACACCGACATCATCGCGTCGCCGCGCGTGGCGGTGATGGGCCGCAGAATCTTCAAGTACCGCCGGGCCTCCGCCTGCGCCTTCACGCCCGCTTCCTGGATCAGGTACACGAACGGCGCCGAACTGCCGTCCATGATCGGGACTTCGGAGTGGTCCAGCTCGACGATCACGTTGTCGATGCCCTGGCTGACCAGCGCCGCCAGCAGGTGCTCGATCGTGTCCACGGTGGCGCCATCGTGCCGCAGGCCAGTCGCGTAGTACGTGCCGGACAGGTTGTGAACCGAGGCGGGGATTTCCACGCCGAGGTCAGAGCGGCGGAACCGGATCCCGGTGTCGGGCGCAGCGGGCTTGAGCGTCAGGTTGACCTTGTTGCCCGAATGGAGCCCGATGCCCGCACAGGCAACTTGTCTTCGAAGTGTCCGCTGAACAGTCATGAACCCTCGCACGGTCCCGGAGAAGTAACCGCTGGAGGTAAAGCAAGCGGCATACCGATCCAAACCAATCCTGAAAATATCAGATAAGTCTCTTATTTAAAACGACTTATCAACATGAATCTGAGCCCAAATCCCGCTGGATCCGCCCTGACTGTGGCTCGTTGACCACAGCTCCTCGGCACCCTCTTGTGTCATCTCTACCACACTGCTCTAACTGGCCTCCGCCCTCGGGCGGTTGGCATACGCGGGCAGCACCCCCGCCAGCACCCGGCCGGTGAACGAGGCCTCGCGGGCCGCCACCTCTTCCGGCGTCCCCTCCGCGACGACCCGCCCGCCGGCCTCCCCGCCGTCCGGGCCGAGGTCGATGACGTGATCGGCCGTCTTGATGACGTCCAGATTGTGTTCGATCACCACCACGGTGTTGCCCTGATCCACGAGCTTGTTCAGCACGTCGAGCAGTTTGCGCACGTCCTCGAAGTGCAGCCCCGTAGTCGGCTCGTCGAGGATGTAGAGCGTGCGGCCGGTGCCGCGCTTCGACAGTTCCTTGGAGAGCTTGACGCGCTGGGCTTCGCCGCCGCTGAGCGTGGTCGCCGACTGGCCGAGGGTGATGTAGCCCAGGCCCACGTCCTGCAGCGTCCGCAGCTTGTTGGCCACCGGCGGGTAGTTCTCCAGCAGCGGGAGCGCCTGGTCCACGGTCAGGTCGAGCACGTCGGCGATGGATCGGCCCCGGTACCTGATCTCGAGCGTCTCGCGGTTGTAGCGGCGGCCCTTGCACTCCTCGCACGTGACGTACACGTCGGGCAGGAAGTGCATCTCGATGGCGATCACGCCGTCGCCCTGGCAGGTCTCGCAGCGGCCGCCCTTGACGTTGAACGAGAACCGGCCGGCCTTGTAGCCGCGCTGGCGGGCTTCGGGCACGAGCGCAAACAGGTCGCGGATGAACGTGAACAGGCCGGTGTAGGTGGCCGGATTCGACCGCGGGGTGCGCCCGATGGGTGACTGGTCGATCTGGATGACCTTGTCGACGAGCTCGACGCCCTCGAGGCGGTCGTGGGCGCCCGGCTCGTCGCTGGCCCGGTAGAGCGTCCGCGCGAGGGCGCGGTAGAGGATGTCGTTCACCAGCGTCGACTTCCCGGACCCGCTCACGCCGGTGACGGCCGTCAGCACGCCCAGGGGCAGGCGCACGTCGATCGCCTTGAGGTTGTGCTCACGGGCGCCGCGGATGACGATCTCGCCGGACAGGCCCAGCCGGCGCGTCGGCGGCACGGGAATCGCCTGCTCGCCGCGGAGGAACTGGCCCGTCAGCGACGTCCGATCCTCCCGGATCAGCGCGTCGGGCGTGCCCTGGAAGATGACGTGACCGCCGTGGTCGCCGGCCCCGGGTCCGAGGTCGATGACGTAGTCGGCGGCGCGGATCGTCTCTTCGTCGTGTTCGACGACGATGACGGTGTTGCCGAGGTCGCGCAGCCGCTTGAGCGTGGCCAGCAGGCGGCGATTGTCCCGCTGGTGCAGGCCAATGGACGGCTCGTCCAGCACGTAGAGCACGCCCCGCAGGTTGGCGCCGATCTGCGTGGCCAGGCGGATGCGCTGCGCCTCGCCGCCCGACAAGGTCGCCGCGCTCCGGCCCAGCGACAGGTACCCCACGCCCACGTCCACGAGGAACCGCAGCCGCTCGACGATCTCGCGCCGGATGCGGCCGGCGATCAGCTCCTCGCGCGGCGTCAGCGTCATGACCTCGAACGCGCGCAGGGCATCGCCGATCGGCAGGTTCACGCAGTCCGTGATCGTGCGGTCCTTGACGCGCACGGCGCGGCTCTCGGGCCGCAGGCGCTCGCCCCCGCACGCGTCGCACGGCCGCAGGGATCGGTACGGCTCCAGATCGAGCTGATCGACCCACGCGGCCTGCTCCCAGCGTCGCCGCAGGTTGGGCAGGAGGCCCTCGAAGCCCCGGCCCCAGGGATCGCGCGCCCGCGCGGACGCCGCCCGCAGCTTCGGGGCTGGCGCCTCCGGCGCCCCGGCGGGCCCATCGGGGCGGGCCGCCCCGTGAGGCCCGTAGAGCAGGAGATCGCGCTGCCGCTTCGGCAGCTTGCGGAAGGGCACGTCCAGATCGATGCCGAAGTTCCGGCTCAGGGCCGCGAGCGCTTCCCGCACCAGCCGCTCGTCGCCCTTCGCCCACGGCGCCACGGCCCCGTCGATCAGGCTCTTCTCGGGATCGGGCACGACGCGGGCCGGATCGAAATCCCACAACGCGCCGAGCCCCTGGCAGGCCTGGCAGCCGCCGTGGGGCGAGTTGAAGGAGAACGCCCGCGGCGACATCTCCGGCACGCTCAGGCCGCACACCACGCAGGCCAGCTTGCGCGAGAAGAGCCGGTCGCCGCCGTCCAGCGTGTTGACCACCACGACGCCGTCGGCGAGGGTCAGCGCCATCTCGAGCGATTCGCTGAGGCGACGCTCGATGCCGGCCTTGACGATCAGGCGGTCGACCAGTATCTCGATGGTGTGGTTCCGCCGCCGTTCGAGGGCAATCGTGTCCTCGAACGACTTGAACTGCCCGTCGATGCGTGCCCGCAGGAAGCCCCGCTGGGCCCAGCCCGCCAGCTCCTTCTTGAACTCCCCCTTGCGGCCGCGCACGACGGGCGCCAGGATGTTGATCCGCCCGTCGGCGGGATAGGTCATCACCTGCTCGACGATCTGTTCAAGCGTCTGCGACGTAATCGGCCGGCCGCAGTCCGGGCAGTGGGCCACGCCGATGTTCGCGAACAGCAGGCGCAGGTAATCGTAGATCTCGGTCACCGTGCCGACGGTGGATCGCGGGTTGGACCCGGTCGTCTTCTGCTCGATGGACAACGCCGGCGACAGGCCGTCGATGGCGTCGACGTCCGGCTTCTCCATCTGCTCGAGGAACTGGCGCGCGTAGGCCGACAGCGACTCGACGTAGCGGCGCTGCCCTTCGGCGTAGATCGTGTCGAAGGCGAGCGACGACTTGCCGGACCCGGACAGGCCCGTGACGACCACGAGGCGGTCGCGCGGGATGTCCACGTCGATGTTCTTGAGGTTGTGGACCCTCGCGCCCCGAACGGCAATCCAGCGGTGGCTCATCGTCGTGTGGGCCGGCGACCCGGGCGCGGCAGGCAGAGCGCTCCTCTGCCTCGTCTTCAGGGGCTGGCCCAATCCCTTATCTTACTAGGGGCGTGGGGCGTGGGGCTAGGGGGCGTGGGGTTCGGGGCGTGGGGTTCGTCAGAAGCAAGAAGCAAGAATCCAGGAGGGACACCATGACACATTGTCTGGCGTGTGTCCCTTCTGCCGTTGGGCGTGCCGTTCAGCGGGACAGCGTGATCCCTTCTTGCTTCTTGCTTCTTGCTTCTTGCTTCTGACACTCTTCCCAATCCCCACGCCCCCTACCCCCCCCCCCACCCCCCCATGCCCCAAGCCCCTGGCCCCATACCCCCCCCAGTTGGCCGCCCACTGGTATGTTATGGTCGGGCTCGCTGCGTGTGGGAACAACAAGTCTCAATACCCTCGCAGTTGGGCAGCCTCTTGTTAGCATGTACCGCTACGGTT
>CAYNDV010000164.1:0-9695 GCA_964396055.1 uncultured Vicinamibacterales bacterium
ACCCACCTCCCCATCCACTCGAGGAACGTGTTGTACCAGAGCTGCGCGTTCTGGGGCTTGTTGATCCAGTGGCCCTCGTCCGGGAACACCAGCAGCCGTGACGGCACGCCCTGGCGCTGGAGCGTCGTGAAGAGCTGGAAGCCCTCACCCACCGGCACGCGGAAGTCCAGTTCGCCGTGCGTGACCAGCGTGGGCGTCTTGAAGTTCTTCGCGTACATGTGCGGCGACCACTTCTCGTACGCCTCGCGGTTGTCCCAGGGCGTGCCGCCGATGTCCCATTCCGGGAACCACAGCTCTTCGGTCACGCCGTACATGCTCGTCAGGTTGAACACGCCCGCGTGGCTCACCAGGGCCCGGAACCGGTCGGTGTGGCCGAGGAACCAGTTCATCGCGTAGCCGCCGTACGAGGCTCCGGCCGCCACCTTGCGCGTGCCGTCCACGTACGGCAGTTTCTCCGCCACGTCCACGCCCTTCATCAGGTCCTCGAAGACCTTGCCGCCCCAGTCGCGGCTGATCTCGTCGGTGAAGCGCTGGCCGAAGCCGGTCGACCCTCGTGGGTTGGGCATGACGACGACGTAGCCGGCCGAGGCAAAGACCTGGGCGTTCCAGCGGTACGTCCAGGCGTCGTTCCAGGCGCCCTGCGGGCCGCCGTGCACGAGGTACATCAGGGGGTACTTCGTGCCCTCCTTGAACGTATTGGGCTTGATGATCCAGGCCTGCACCGGGGTGCCGCCGGCGCCCTCGTAGGTGATGCTCTCGCCCGGCCGCAGCGCGAAGGTGCGCAGGAACGTGGTGTTGGCCTGCGTGATCGCGGTCACCTGCGACCCGTCGGCATTCGACCGGTAGATTTCAGCGGGCCCCGTCAGGGACGCCCGGGTGAAGACCAGCGTCCGGCCGTCAGGGGTCACCTGCACGTCGCCGTACGACCCGTCGGCCGTGAGAACCGGCGCCGGCGCGCTGCCTGAGAGGTCGGCCTTGAATACGCGCGCGGCACCGCGATCCTCCGCGGTGAGGTACACGGCCTTCGAGTCCGGCGTGAACACCCACGCATCGACCGGCCGGTCGAACCCGGGCGCGATCGTGCGGCGTTCGCCGGTGCGGCGGTTGTGCAGGACGACGGTCCACCGGTCGGCCTCGAACCCGGCGCGTTCCATCATCCGCCAGGACAGCCACACGCCGTCCGGGGAGTACTGTGGCCCGCCGTCGGCGCCCTTGTTCGTGGTCACCTGCCGGGGCGTCGCCCCCGGCGTACCGAGGTCCAGCGTGAATACGTCGCTGTTGGTGCTGATCGCCTCCACCGGGTCAGTCTTCTTCACGAACGCGATCTCCTTCGAGTCGGGCGCGAACGCGTAGTCGTCGGGTCCGCCAAGCGAGAATGGCGGCACGTCGGCCGTGCCCGGCGTGAGGTCGCGCGGCGGGGCCGAGCCGTCGGCGGGCACGATGAACAGGTGGCTGTAGCGGCCCTCCTTCCAGGCCGTCCAGTGCCGGAACAGGAGACCGTCGGCGATCTTCGCCCGGACCTTGCTCGCCTCGCGCTCCTTCAGCGTCTTCTCGTTGCAGGCCAGGTCGGCGCAGGCCGGATACACATCCGACACGAACGCGAGCCACCGACTGTCGGGCGACCACACCACGCCGGACGCCTCGGTGGCCAGCGACGTCACCTGGCGCGGTTCGCCCCCCGACGCGGGCATCACCCAGATCTGCGAACTGCCGGCCCGCGTGGAGACGAACGCCAGCCACCGGCCGTCGGGCGACCACCGCGGCCGATCCTCGGAGCGGTCCGTGGCCGCAAACTTCACGGCCGCGCCGCCGGCGGCTGGCACCACCCAGATGTCGTTGTTGCGCGTGTTCGGCTCGAGGTTCACCTCGGTCATCACAAACGCGACGCGCGTGCCGTCGGGCGACAACTGGGGATCCGAGATGCGCTTCAGCTTGAGCATTTCTTCGACGGTGAATGTCGGTTGCGCAAGCGCGGCAGCCGGCGCCAGCAGCGCCAGCGCGATGAGCGGAAGAAGCCGTGTCTGAGGTCTGTGCATGACAACTCCAGGTCGGTGGGCCGCAGGCCGTCACGAGTGGCCTGCACGTCAACTAGGAGTCTACCCCGGCATCACCCTTGCTCGATCCTGCGGGGGCGCCGGAGGGTTTCGGGCCGGAAATCGACACGGCACGGCGCCCGGTACGCAGTTTCTGCCACCCGTCCCGTCAGGACATTGCAGCGGTGACCACTCCCTTCACGGCCGGCGACCTGGTCCGGGCCCGAAGCCGCTCGTGGCGGCTCGAGCAGGTGGATGACCACGGCTCGTGCGCGACGCTGCACCTGGTGCCCGCCGACGGGCTGGCGCCGGCCGATCGCCGCGTACTCGTTCACCCCATCGACGAGGTGACGCCGCTCGCGGCGGACGGGCGCCCGGCGGTCGTCTCCTGCCGGGCGTTCTGGCACCGGACCGCCGCGCGGCTGCTCTCCCTGAAACCCTTCGACTCCCTGGTGGCGCCCGTGACGGCAACTCTCGACATCCTCCCGTACCAACTCGAGCCCGCGCTGGCCGTCACGACGCGCGGGTGGCGGCGGGTCCTCCTCGCGGACGCCGTCGGTCTGGGCAAGACGGTGCAGGCCGGGCTGATTCTCGCGGAACTCTTTGCCCGGGGACACATCTGCCGCGCCCTCGTCCTCGTCCCGGCCGCGCTCGTCGGCCAGTGGGCCTCCGAACTGCGCGGCCGTTTCTCGCTCGAGGCCACGTCCGTCGATCACGGCGCGCTGCGCGAACTGGCGGCGGATCTGCCGCGAACGGTCAACCCGTGGCTCGTGCCGGCGGTCGCCGTCGTGTCCATCGATCTGGCCAAGCGCCCCGAGGTGCGCGCGGGCCTGGCCGAGGCAGCCTGGGACGCGGTCGTCGTGGACGAAGCGCACGTCGCCACGGGCGAGAGCGCCCGCCACGACGCAGCCGACGCCCTGGCGCGGCAGGCGCCGTACGTGATTCTCGCCACCGCCACGCCGCACTCCGGAGACGACGGCGCGTTTGCCGCGCTGGCCGGCCTCGGGGCCGTGCGGCCGGACGAGCCCATCGCCCTGTTCCGGCGGTCCCGCAGCGACGTCGGCCTGGCCTCCTCCCGCCGCTCGATCCGCCTGCGCGTGCGGCCGGGGCCGGCCGAACGGCGCGCCCTGCGGCTGCTGGCTGCCTACGCGCGGCTGCTGTGGAGCGATCCGGGCGGCGAGCGTCCGGGGGCCGCGCGGCTCGTGGCGACGGTGCTCATCAAGCGGGCGTGTTCCAGTCCCGGCTCGCTTCGCCGTTCGGTCCTGCGCCGCCGCACCCTGCTGGCCGGCCATGCGGCGGGCGAGCCCGCTCAACTGGCGCTTCCCCTGGGCGAGGACACCGACCCGGCCGACGCGGAGCCCGCCGGCGAACTCGGCACCCCGGGCCTGGCCGATAGCGCCGCCGAACTCGCCTGGCTCGACGCGCTGGCTGCGGCTGCGGCCGACGCCGCCCGCGAACACCGGAAACGGCAGGCGCTCGAGCGGTTCCTGCGGCGGGTTCGCGAGCCCGTCATCGTCTTCACCGAATACCGCGACACGCTCGACGAGTTGTGCCGGGCGTTGTGCCCCCGACGCCGTTGCGTGACGCTCCATGGCGGGCTCACCGGCCGCGAGCGCGACGACGCACTGGGGGCGTTTGCCGCGGATCGGGCCGACGTGCTGCTGGCCACCGACGCCGCAGGCCTCGGGCTCAACCTCCAGGCGCGCTGCCGGATCGTCGTCGATCTCGAACTGCCGTGGAACCCGGTCCGGCTCGAGCAACGCGCAGGCCGCGTGGACCGCATCGGCCAGAGCCGGCGTGTCCACGTCGTGCACCTGGTGGGACGCGGAACGGCCGAAGAACGTGTGCTCGCCCGCCTCGCCGAGCGCGCCCGGCGCGTGCGGGAAGCCCTCGCGGACGACCACGCGACGGTCTTGCCGCCAGCCGAGTGCGACGTGGCCGAAGCGATGCTCGGGTTGCGGGCACCGGGCAGCGTCTGGGACGACCGGCCTCAGTCCGCCTCCGCCGAGCGCGAGGCCGTCGGTGTCGAACGATGCCGTCTCGTGGATCCCGCCGCCGCCGAAGCCGCATCGCTGGTCATCCGCCGGCGCCTGCGTGCGCGGCTGAGAGGCGCCGCGAGGCCCGCCCGGGCCGAGGCTCCCGGCATCTGCGTCGCCGCCGCCAGGCGCCGGTCACGGGACATCGGCACGGAGGCGGATCGTTCGCCGGGCATCCTGGTGGTCGGAGAGGTCCGGATCACCGCCGCGAGCGGGGCGGTGCTGGACGAGACGCTCGTGGCCAGCCGAATCGACACGGCCGGGGGCGGAGAGTTGCCCGGCGGGCTCAGCCTGCCCGAACTCGCGGACGCCGTGCGCGGCGCTTCGGGCCCGTGGCTCGACGCGGCCGCACGAGCACGGCAGGCAAGCGTGCGGGCCGGCATGGACGAGGCGGATGGCCGCGCCCGCGCCCGGGCGGCCGGCCTCTCCTCGCGGCCCGCCCGCGTGGACGGGGCTGTGCAGGTCGGGCTCTTCGATCGCCGGGCGGAACGCCGCGCGGGTGCGGATCGCCGCCAGGCGCCGCCCGGCGCGCACGGGCACACGACCACTGCGGGCGGCGCCACTGGCCGGGTGGTCGGCATCCTGGCGATCACCGGCACCAGCCGACTCTCAGGAGGCACCAGGTGATCGAGAGCCGTGTCCCCGGCATCAGCGGCACGCTGGTGTCGCGGTGGTACCTGCAGCACCGCCTGGGCGTCGACTTCGCGGGGAGACTCGGCGAATCGTCGGTGTCCGCGGCCTCGCGAGGCTTTTCGGCCTGGTGGCGCCGGGCTGGTGCCCATCTGGGACCGGCCTCGGGCGTTCGTACCGTCTGCGGCGCCGGGGCGGCGCCCCTCCTGGAGATCCTCGGCTTCCAGGCCGGTGTCCCACACGTCGCCTCCGACGGGGAGTCGGCCTTCATCCTCGCAACAGCCGACCGGCTGCGGCTGCCGGTCGTCGTCTGCGGATGGGGCTGGAGCCTGAACCCGTACTTCTCGCGCACGGCGGCCCGAGGTGGAGACGGCGCGGCGTGGGCAGCCGGCTTCAACGGCCGGATCTTCCGCCTGTGGCATATCGCGCGCGGGTGGTCACGGGCGTACACGGATTTCGACCTCGAGACGCTGGCCGTCCACCACGGCGCCTTCGCGGCATTCTGGGCCCTCGCGCGCAGCGAGGCGCTCGACCGCCTCACGCCGCGCATCGTCGAGCAGTCGGCCCGCCACGGCCGGAACGTCCGTGCGGCGCTTCGCGACGGCGTCCGCGATGCCCTCGAGCTCCTGCTGAGCGCGTTCGTCGCCGCAGGCGGGCCGGCCCGCTTCGACCGGCCGCAGCTCGATCAGGCGTACGGGCAGGCGCTGACCGTCGTGTATCGGGTCCTCTTCCTGCTGTTCGCCGAATCCCGCGGTCTCGTCCCGATCTGGCACCCCATCTACCGCCGCGCCTACGCCATCGAAACGCTCCGCGATGCGGCCGAACAGCCGGGACACCACGTCGGATTGTGGCAGGCGCTGCAGGCAGCCGCGCGCCTGGCCCACGCCGGCTGCCGCGCCGGCGATCTGGTGGTGCACGCCTTCAACGGGCGCCTGTTCGCGCCGGGCCGGACTCCGCTCGCCCGGGCGCGCCATGTCGATGATGCGCTGGTGGCGCGGGCGCTGGTCGCGATGACCACCACGCCCGCCCGGGGAGGCCGCGATCGGATCGCGTTCAACGACCTCGGCGTCGAACAACTGGGCGCGGTCTACGAGAGCGTACTCGACTACGAGCCCGTGGGCGGCGGGCCCGCGACCGCCGCCCCGCGCGTGACACTGGCGGGCACCGGCGCGCGCAGGAAGATGTCCGGGACCTTCTACACGCCGCGCCAGATCACCGACTACGTCGTGCGCCAGGCACTCGACCCGCTCCTGGAGGGTGCCTCTCCGGAGCAGATTCTCGACCTGCGCGTGCTCGATCCCGCGATGGGCAGCGGGGCCCTGCTCGTGGCCGCGTGCGGCCACCTGGCCGCGGCCTACGAAGCCGCCCTCGTGCGGGACCACGGGCGGCTGCCGGGTGACATCACCGACGAAGAACGCGCGGGCTTCCGGCGCGCCGTGGCCCGGCGCTGCCTGTACGGCGTCGACATCAACCCCATGGCCGTCCAGGTGGCGCGGTTGTCACTCTGGCTGGCCACCATGGCCGCCGACAGGCCCTTGACGTTCCTCGATCACCATCTCGCGGTCGGCAACAGCCTCGTTGGCGCATCCCCGGCCGACCTGATCCGGCGCCCGCCAGGCGGAGCCCGGCCCCGGCGGATTCCGGCAACCCTTCCGCTCTTCCTGGGTCGCGACCACGAGGACCTCATGGCGCCGGTGCTGTCCGCACGCCAGCGCATGGCCGCCCAGCCTGATGATGACGTCACCGTGGTTCGGGACAAGGAACTCGCCCTCGCTCGTACCCGGGCCGCGGCCGGTCCTCTCGCGCGCGCGCAGCAACAGGCGGACCTGTGGTGCTCGGGCTGGTTCTGGCAGGACGCCGCCGGGACGCCGACCAGGGGCGAGTTCGGGGAACTGGCCGCGGCGGCGGCCGGGTCGGGCACCACACTGCCGGCGGCCCGCATCGCGGCGCGTCTGTCGCAGGTGCGGCAGGTGGCTCGGACCAACGGGTTCTTCCACTGGCCACTGGAGTTCCCCGAGGTCTTCTCCGGGCCGGCCGGCAGCCCCGACACCCGGGCAGGCTTCGATGCCGTGATCACGAATCCGCCATGGGAGATGGTGCGGGCCGACACGGGGCCGGTGGCGGCTCGCGCCCCGGCGCGCCGTCGCCTGGCCGGCCTCGTGCGATTCGTCCGCGAGTCGGGGGTCTACTCGGCGTGCGCAACCGGTCACGCGAACCTGTACCAGTTCTTCGTGGAGCGCTGCCTGCGGCTGGCGCGGCCCGGCGGGCGGGTGGGGCTGGTGGTGCCGTGGGGGCTGGCGTCGGATCACGGCGCCGCCGCCTTGCGGCACCTGCTGCTCGATCGCTGCGACACGGACGTGCTCGTGGGCCTCGACAACGCGGCCGGCGTGTTCCCCATTCACCGCGGCGTGCGGTTCCTGCTGGTGTCGTCGTCTCCCGGCGCGCCGACGCGCCAGACCCGCTGCTACTTCGGCCACCGCGATCCGGCGATCCTCGATCGGCTGGCGGCCGAACCCGGCGACCAGGACCCGCGGGCGGCCCCTGTCTGCGTCACGCCATCGTTGCTGGCCCGCCTGGGCGGCCCGTCACGGGCGTTCCCCTACGCACGCGGGCCGGCGGACCTGGCGCTGGCGGACCGTCTGGCTCGAGTCCACCCGTCGCTTGGCTCGGCGGATGGCTGGGGCGCGCGACCGGGACGGGAGCTCAACGCCACGGACGATCGGGGGCTGATGGGGCCTGATGGAGACGGGTTGCTGGTCATCGAGGGCAAGCATCTCGAACCGTTCCGGCTGCGCTGCGATCGCCTCACCATGCGGATCAGGCCGGGCGCGAGGCTGCCGGAGGCCATCGCCAGGGCATCGGCCACCTGGCGGCTGGCGTATCGCGACGTGGCGGCGGCGTCGAACGCGTTGACGCTGATCGCGGCACCGGTGCCGCCGGGGCACGTCATGGTGCACACGTCCTTCTGCGTGCGGGCCGGGGGGACGCGCGACGAGCAGGCGTGCCTGTGCGCGCTGCTCAACAGCTTCGTGGCCAACTACCTCGTCCGCCTGTGGGTCACCACCCACGTGAGTGCGGCCACGCTGGTGCGCATTCCGGTCCCGCGCCCCGGGCCCGGCACCGCCCTGTTCGGGCAGTTGCGCGACCTGGCCTTGGCGCTCGCCGCGGACGACCCGGGTCGGTCGGACTGCTACCCCCTGGTCCAGGCTGCCGCCGCCCGGGCCTACGGCCTCACCACCGCGGAGTTCGAGCACGTGCTGGAGTCGTTTCCGCTGGCCGAACCAACCGTGCGGAGCCGAGCGCTGGCCTTGTTCGAGGCCGCCACCGGTGCGTGTCCGCCCGCGAGCAAACCTGCTACGCTATCCGCGTCAGTCAGGCCCCCATTTGAACGGCCCGCTACGGCGCCGTGCCGGCAGGGTGCCGGCCGCGCGCTCCCCGGCGGACGCCGGGAAGGAGACCGCAGATGAAGGGCGATCCGAAGATCCTGCAGATGCTGAACGACAACCTGGCCGAGGAGTTGACAGCCATCAGCATGTACATGGTGCACTCGGAGATGTGCGCCGCCTGGGGGTTCGAGAAGCTCCACGAGGCCTTCGAGAAGCAGGCCATCGACGAGATGAAGCACGCCGAGATGCTGATCGGGCGCATCCTCTTCCTGGAGGGCCAGCCGACCGTCTCGAAACTGAACCATATGAAGATCGGCTCCACCATCGAGGAGATGGTCCTGGCCGACGAAGACGCCGAAACCGGGGCCATCAAGGCGTACAACGACACGATCGCCGCCGCGGTCCAGGCCGGCGACAACGGCACCCGCGAGATGGTGGCGAAGATTCTCCTCGACGAAGAACGGCACGTCGACTGGGCGGAGATGCAGCGCGAGCTGATCAAGCAGATGGGTCTGCAGAACTACCTGGCCACCCGCGGCTAGGCCGCCGGCACGGCGCCCGCCCCGGGCCCGCGCGGCCGGGGCGGGTGTCCCGTCCGTTCCTACCGGCCCCCGCCTCCGGCGTGGGGCTTCAGCACCGCGTACAGGCCCGCAAGGATGGGTGTGGCCACGCCGGCGGCTTCGCCGCGGCGCACGACGGACCCCGCCAGCGACTCGATCTCGATCCGCTTGCCCATCTGCAGGTCGATCAGCAGCGACGACCGCGTTCCGGGCGGGAGGGCGTCGACATAGGCGATGACCCGGTCCATCACCCCGTCGGGCACCGCCACGCCTTCCGCGCCCGCGACGCGCGCCACCTCGCTCACCGCCTCGAGGAACCGCGCGCGAATCACCGGGTCGCCCCAGAGCGGGCCGATGGGCAGCCGGGCGGCACCCGTGAACGCCGCAAACGGCGCCAGGTAGATGAACTTCTCCCACAGGGGCACGCGCGCATCGGCCACGGGTTCGGCCTGGATGTCGGCGGCGGTCATGGCGTCGGCGATGGCGCGCACGCGGTCGGACACCGCAGCGCGCGCGCCGAAGACCTCGCCGAAGACGATCCGACGGTGCGTCCCGGTCTGCTCGATGAGCCCGGGCGCCGACAACGCCGTGGCCACATAGGTGGGACCGCCGAGCACGTGTTCGGGCCCGACCGCCGCCGCCAGGGCGTCGACGCTGTCGACCCCGTTCTGCAGCGACACCACCACGGTGGACGGCCCGACCAGCGGCGCCAGCAGCGGGATCGCCGTGGCATTGTCGTAGGTCTTCACCGCGAAGAGCACGACATCGACTGGCCCGATCGCGGCCGTGTCCTGGTCGGCAGGCACCCGCACGATGAAGTCGCCGAGGGGACTCCAGACCATCAGGCCGCGCTCACGGATGGCCCGCAGGTGCGCGCCCCGCGCGACGAAACTGACCCGATGCCCGGCACGCGCCAGCTTGGCGCCGTAGAACCCGCCCACCGCTCCAGATCCGAGGACCGCGAAGTGCATGGGGGCATGGTACTCGGGGCTGGAGGCTAGAGGCTAGAGGCTAGAGGCTGGAGGCTAGAGGCTAGAGGCTAGAGGCTAG
>CAYNDV010000165.1:0-9685 GCA_964396055.1 uncultured Vicinamibacterales bacterium
CGCGGGGGATGCCGATCGCCACGAACCCCGCTTCCGGGGCGGCGGCGATGGTGGCAACGGCCGCCCCGCGCACGGCGCGCAGCACCTCGTCGGCGAACGCCCGCCCGTCGACGAGGCCATCGCCCACGACGGCCAGCAGGGCGAGATCCTCGCGCACCTGCGTCGGGGCGAGGGCGCGGCAACGGGTGACGGCCCGCCCGGCCGACGCGCCGGCCCCGACCAGCACCGACACGCGTGTGTCGCCGATCGAGGAGGCATAGACCGTGGCGCCTTCGTCGGCGCAGGCGGCAAAGACGCCGGCAATCACCCGCTCGCGCGTGGCATCCACCGGCAGCGCCACGTCGGCCGCAATCACCTCGGCCACGCCGGCCACGCCGGCAAACGGATTGTGGCGGTCCGCCGTCGCGGCCGTCACGGTCGTGCCGGCCGCGTCCGGCCGCCGCGAGTTGAGGATACGGACCGGAATCCCCCGGTCCACGGCCGGCGCCACCGTGGCCGGGTGCAGGACCTTGGCGCCGAAGTGCGCCAGCGCCGACGCCTCGCGGAACGACAGGCTGGGCACGGTCTCGACGCGGTCGAGCAGGCGCGGGTCGGCCGTCAGCACCCCGTCGGTATCGGTCCAGATCTGAATCTCGGACGCGTCGAGGCAGGCGCCGATGAGCGACGCGGAGAGATCCGAGCCGCCCCGGCCCAGCGTCGTGGTCACGCCGTCCGCCGTCGCGCCCACGAATCCGCCGATGACCGGCACCAGGCCGCGGCCGAGTACGGGAAGCACGACCGCCCGCGCGCGCGCGGCAGTCGCGGCCGCGAGCGGAACGGCGCGTTCGTGGCGGCCGTCGGTCGCCACCACCGCGCGCGCGTCCACCCAGGCCGCCGCCACGCCCGCGTCCTCCAGGGCGGCGGCGACGATCCGGCTGCTCGCCAGTTCACCGCACGCGGCGATGGCGTCGCGAAACGCCGGCGGGGCCGCGCGCAGGATGGCCGCGGCGCGGGCCAGCGCGTCCAGTTCCGTCCAGGGCCCGGCCAGATCCGTGCGCAGGCGGGCGCGCCTGACCGGGTCGCCGATGGCGTCGGCCATCGCGTCGTGACGTGCCCGGATCCGCGCGATTGCCGCCAGCGTCTCCGCCAAATCGCCCTGTTCCGCGGTCCGGGCCAGGCCCAGCAGCGTATCCGTCACGCCCGACAGCGCGGACACCACCACCACCCGATCGCCCGGCACGCGCGCGACGATGTCGCACAGGCGGCTGAGGGCCGCGGCGTCGGCCACCGACGTGCCGCCGAACTTGAGCGTCACCACGGTGTCACCCCGTCCGCGATCCAGCCGTCGGCGGCGAGCAGTTCCGCGTTGAGGATGGCCGCGCCGGCGGCGCCGCGCACCGTATTGTGGCCCAGCGCCACGAACTTGTAGTGGAAGAGCGGGCACGGCCGCAGGCGACCCACCGTCACCGTCATACCCGCACCGCGTTGTACGTCGAGGCGCGGCTGCGGGCGGTTGGCGGCGTCGAGCACTTCGATCGGCGCGGCGGGCGCCGACGGCAGCCCGGCGCGTTGCGGGCGCCCCTGGAAACCCGCCAGGGCCTCACGTACGTCGCGTTCGGTCGGCCGCTCGTCGAATTCCACCGACACGGCCTCGGTGTGGCCGTCGAGGACCGGCACCCGCGTCGCCTGGGCGCTGATGCGGACCGGGTGGTCCGTCACCCGCCCGTCCGCGAACGTTCCCAGGATCTTCGGCGTCTCGGTCTCGATCTTCCGCTCCTCGCCGTCGATGAACGGCACCACGTTGCCCAGCAGGTCCCACGACGGCACGCCCGGGTACCCTGCGCCCGACGTCGCCTGCAGGGTCGTCACCGCAACGCGTCGCGGCCCGAAGGGTCTCAGCGCGGCCAGCGCCATCGCCAGAAAAACGGTCGAGCAGTTCGGGTTCGTGACCACGGCGCCGCGCCAGCCGCGGGCGGCGCGCTGCTGATCGATGAGGGCCAGATGCTGCGGGTTGATCTCCGGCACGACCAGGGGCACGTCGGGTTCCATGCGGAACGTGCGGGTGTTGCTGACCACGACGTGGCCGGCCGCCGCAAAGGCGGGCTCCAGCGTGGCGGCCGCGTCGGCGTCGATGGCGGAGAACACCAGTTGCGGCGCGCGGCCGGGCACCGGCGGCTCGACCGTGAGGTCTCCCACACGGTCGGGGAGCGGTCCGTCGAGCAGCCAGGGCAGATCGCCGTAGCGCCGGCCGGCCGACCGTTCGCTGGCCCCGAGCCAGGTCACCCGGAACCACGGATGACCGGCCAGCCGCCGCACCAACTGCTGGCCGACGATGCCCGTCGCGCCCAGCACGCCCACATCCCATCCACGCTGAGTCATACGATCCTTCCAAGCCGTTGGGCCGTTCGGCCGTTCGGCCGTTCGGCCGTTCGGCCGTTCGGCGAGAGGCCGTAAGCCGAAGGGCCGTAAGCCGAAGGGCCCTTTCTGGCCGTTGGGCCGTAGGCCGAAAGGCCGAAAGGCCGAATGGCCGAGAGCCGAAGGGCCGTTCGGCGAGCGCCGAGCCATGAAAAAAACCCGCCGGGGGAGGCGGGTTCGTCTGTCTCGGCCGTTCCGCGTGCTGATCACGGGTCCGAGACGACGCCCCCACCGATGCGCGTGATGCGCATCGCCATCGGCATTCGCCCGAACGCCGTCGCCCGCAGGAGCCGCGTCACCATTCGTGAATGGATTCTACGGAGCGCCGGAGTCCGGGTCAAGAAAATAATCCATACATCCACATTCATGGATATAGCCTGTCTTCCGCGCACGTCGTCCCTCCGCACGGGCGGCGCCACGCCTGCCCCGGCCGCCGGGCCGGGCGCAGGCGCTGTGGCATACTGCGATCGTGGGATTCTCCAGAGGGGCGGCCGCGTGGGGCCTCGTCGTGGTGGTGGCCGTGGCCGCCGTCGGCGCGGCGGGCATCGAGGACCCGGTGCTGAAGCCCGGCGATCCGGCCCCCGACTTCGCGCTGCCCGGCTCCGACGGACGCGTGCACCGGCTCTCGGATCATCGCGGCATCCGCCCGGTGGTGCTCGCGTGGTTCCCCAAGTCGTACGCCACGCTTTGAACGCTCGAGTGCGAGCGGCCCCGTGTGGGCAGCCCGGACCTCCCGCTCTACGACGTGGCGTTCTTCGAGGCCAGCGTCGACGGCGTCGAGACGTACCAGCGCCTGGCGGAGCTGCTGGATCTCCCCCATCCGATCCTCAGCGACCCCGACCGGAGGGCCGCGCGCGCCTACGGCGTGCTGGCCGGCGGACGCCCGCGGCCCTGGCGGTGGACGTTCTACATCGGCACGGATGGCCGGATCCTGTTCATCGACAAGTCGGTGATTGCCGAGGGGCACGGCGAAGAGGTGCCGGCCCGGCTCGAGGCCCTGGGCATCCGCCGCCGCGACCCGCGCTGACGTCTGCCTCTCGCCTTGCGCCGGCCTCCCCCGGTATGGCATCCTTCGGCCTGCCCTCGCGCCGGCTTCCACCGATTCGACGTCCCCATGCGTCTCTCCAAGGGAAGGCCCATCATGTTCCGATCGTTCCGCCTCGTCTCCGCGTTCCTGACTCTCGCGTTCGTGTGCGCCGTGGTGGCGCCGGCCGTCGCCCAGCCGGCCGCCAAGGCCTCGGCACCGGTGCTGCTGACCTCGTGCGGCCAGAGCCCGGGGCCCGTGCGCGTGCAGGTGTTCCTCAAGCGTCTGGGCATCGAACACGAGTACAAGGCCGACGCGACCGCGAAGGACATTGCCTCGAAGAAGTACAAGACGGTCATCATCGTCACCGGCGCGAGCCTGAAGGGCATGGGCGCGGCCGGCGTGTCGGTGAAGGACGAACTCACCCGGACCGAGGCCCTGATCGCCGAGGCGAAGAAGGCCGGCGTCACCGTCGTGGGCGCGCACATCGAGGGCATGGCCCGGCGGTCGCAGGGCGCCGCGGAAGGCGACAACTCGGACGAGCAGTCGATCGACGCGGTGTGCCCGAAGTCGAACATCCTGCTCATCCGCAAGGATGGCGACGAAGACGGCCGGTTCACGACCATCGCGAAGAAGCAGAACCTGCCGATGCTCGTCTTCGAGAAGAACCTGGATCTCGAGGGCGTGCTGAAGACCCTGTTCGCGAAGTAGGAGCCCGACACCCGTGAGCATGTTCACCGAGGCGGGCCTCGTCCTCGCCGTGATGGTGGCCGTGTATGCCGCGGCCCGGGCGATCCGCCTGTCCACGGAGCTGGCGATGGTGGCCGCGGCCATCGGCGGCGCCATGGCGGGCGGCCACGTCTTCCCGGCCCGGCACCTGGCCGAAGGCGCCGCGACGTACCTCGACATCAATCTCATCTTCATCACCGCCACCTTCTTCATGAACCTGCTGAAGGAGTCGGGCGGGATCGCGTTCGTGGTGCGGGCCATCTTCAGGCGGTTCCACCGGCAGCGGGCGCTGCTGCTCGCGCTGCTGAGCCTGGTGCTGCTGGTGCCGGGCGCGCTCACGGGCGCCGGCAGCGTGACGGTGCTCATTGTCGGCGGCCTGGTGTCGACCGTGCTGGGCTACATGGGCATCTCGAAGGTGCGCGTCGCCGCCATCGTGTTCCTGGTGGCGGGCCTGAGTGCGGCCGCGCCGCCGGTCAGCCTGTGGGCGATGATGACCGCCGCCGGCGTCAACATGCCGTATGTGGGGTTCTTCTGGCCGCTGATGCTGCCCTGCCTGGTGCTGGCGCTCTTCACCAGCTTCGTGCTGGGGTGGCGCGGGACGACGGCCGACATCGACCGCGCGATGGCCGAACTGCCCCAGGCGCCGGCGGGCATGGCCTGGTGGAAGGTCATCCTGCCGTTTGCGGTCTTCGGCGGCCTGATCTGGATGGGCCGGCAGTGGCCGTACACCACGCCCATCGTGGGGCTGCCCCTGATGTTCGCGGCCGCGGCGGCATGCACCTGGCTGGTCTCGCCGGTCCGCCTCGCGGGGCTGCGCGTGGCGCGGGAGACGATCGAGCAACTCCTGCCGCTGCTGGCCACGCTGACGTGCGCCGGCATCCTGGTGCAGATCATGACGCTGACCGGCGCGCGCGGCCTGCTGGCCGTGACGGCCGTGACGCTGCCCGTCGCCGTCGTCTACGCCACGTTGTTCATCGTCCTGCCGGTGTCGGAGGCGGTGCTGATGTGGGGCTCGGCGCCCGTCATCGGCGTGCCGCTCGTCCTGCTGTTCAATACGATTGGCCTGAACCCGATCGTGGCGCTGGCGGGCATGAGCCTGATCTGGCCCCTCGGCGACGCGCTGCCGCCCACCGCCATCATCGGGCGGCTTACCGTCAGCGTCGTGGGCTACGACGGCCCGTACGGCCGGTTCCTGAAGGCGTGCGCCGTGCCGGCGATCGTGATTGCCGTCGTGGGCACGCTGATGGTGATCTTCAGCGCCCGCTTGTCGTGGCTCACGGGGATCTAGATGGTCTTCCTGCAGTCCGTTATCACCGTCTTCTACTACCTGCTCACCGCTGCGGCGGCGGGGGTGCTCCTCTACAACTTCGTGCGGACGAAGTCCTGGGAACGTGAGGTGCTCTACCTCATCGTCCTCGTGCCGTTCGTGCTGCGCATCCTGCGACTCAAGTAGGCGACGACCATGTCGACGAACCTGATGGTGCGCAAGGTGGTCTTCGCCGTGGTCGCCGCCGCCTGGCTGGCGGCGGCCGGGCAGGCGTTCTACGAACACCGGACGTGGCAGGAACCGGTCGTGCTCGGCCCCGGGGTGACGGCCGTCAAGCGGCTCGGCGACTACTTCGACGGCGTGCGCGGCACGGTGAACGACATCAACCTCTACGTGCTCGAGGGCCGGGAGCCGGGCGGCACGGTGCTGGTGTTCGGCGGCACCCACGCCGAGGAGCCGGCCGGGCGGCTGGCCGCCTGGCTGATGGTCGAGCACACCGTGGTGGAGAAGGGCCGCGTCATCGTGGCGCTGAGCGCGAACCGGAGCGCCTCGCTCGTGACAAGGCCCAGCGCCGCCTACCCGATCACCTACACCATTCCGACCGCCTGGGGTGGGCAGACATTCCGCATGGGCGACCGCTGGAGCAGCCCGCTCGACCAGTGGCCCGACCCCGAGGTCTACATCCACTATCCCAGCGGGCAGTACCTGGCCTACGTCGACATCCGCAACACGAATCGCGCCTTCCCAGGGCGGCCCGACGGGACGCTGACGGAGCGGACGACGTTCGCCTTCATGGAGATGATCCGGCGCGAGCGGGTGGATGTGGCCATCGACCTGCACGAGGCCGAGTTGCAGTACCCGGTGATCAGCACCATCGTCACCCATCAGAAGGGCCAGGAGTTCGCCACGATGGTGTCGATGACCCTGACCGACCTCGAGGGCTTCAAGATCGGCACCGAGTTCTCGCCGGTGAACCTGCACGGCCTGACCCACCGGGAGATCGGCGACCACTCGCAGGCCGTGTCGCTGCTGTTCGAAGCGCCGCAGCCGTTCCTCGACGCCACGCGCGGGAAGACCAACGCCGACGTCCTGCTGACGGGCCAGGACGAGTTCGTCGTGAAGGCCGGGAAACACGGCCTGCTGTTCGAGACCATCGATGAGAAGGGCTGGCCGATTGCCGTGCGCGTCGGGCGCCACACGTCGTCGATCGCGCAGACGATCGAGACCTGGACCGAGGACAACCCCGCCCGCGGGGTGGTCGCGCGCGGCACGCCGCGCTTCGCGGACGTCACGGCGAACGGCGTCGGGTTCTACCTGCGCGACCCGGCGAAGGCGGAGGCGGGGCGGGTCGTGTACGAGTAGCACCACGCCCCACGCCCCTAATTACACATTCGTCCGAGCATTTCTGCATACCTCCTGGCAATCCTCCGCCCCAAGTCTCCTGGATTCAGCGCTTTAGTGGCATCGGCGGTGCCGTACTCCGGCACGGAGCTTGCCAGAGTCCCAGGTATGCAGAAGGGCACCCGGCCGGATTCTGACGGCCCGCGCAGTCTCCGTGCAAAACAGGGCAACACGCTCGATTACAATTTCGAACTCGAAGGACCATTCTTGAAATCGAGTGGGGTGCCGGATATGCCGAGACCAGCCCGGGCGACTATCGGGGATCGGTTCTACCGCCACATGGTCACGAGCATGCGCAACGGCGTGATGGCGATCCAGCGGGACGGCCGCCTGGTCCTGATGAACGCCGAAGCGTACCGCATCCTGGGGATCCCGGCGGATCCGGACGATGCGGGCCGCAACATCGCGGAGGTGCTGCGGGGGTACCCCGAACTCGTGCGGCTGTTCAACGGCGCGTTCGAGCTGAATCACCTGCCGAACCGGGCGGAGCTGCGGTTGAAGCCCAGCGGCACGGTGATCGGCTACACGCTGTCGCTGGTGCGGGACGATCGGGGCCGGACCCGCGGCGCGGCGCTGTTCTTCAAGGACCTCACGCTGGTGGAGCGGGCGGAAGAGCGCGAACGGCTGCGCGATCGGCTGGCGGCGCTCGGCGAGATGGCGGCCACGATTGCGCACGAGGTGAAGAACCCGTTGGCCAGCATCGAGGTCATGGCGGGGCTGCTGCGCCGCCAGATGGCCGACCGGCCGGACAGCCACGCGATGCTGGGCGACATCATCAACGAGGCGAAGATGGCCAACGCCATCGTCCTCGAGGTGCTGGACTTCGTGCGGCCGATCCGCCTGCAGATGGACCGCGTCTCGGTGGCGCAGGTGGTGCAGGACGCCATCGTGCTGGCGGACCGGAAGCTGACGCGGCGGGCGACGGCGTTGTCGCTCGACCTGCCGGCGGACCTGCCGCCCATCCAGGGCGATCACCAGCAGCTCTGCCAGGTGGTGACCAACCTGCTCATCAACGCCTGCGAGGCGCAGGCCTGCGGCGGCGCCGTGCACCTGCGTGCCGCCACGCGCGGCGCCGTGCCCGGCGCAGAGCCCGCGGCCGTGGTGCTGCGGGTGGCCGACGACGGGCCCGGGATCCCGCCCGAGATCCGGGACAAGATCTTCGACCCGTTCTTCTCGACCAAGCCGCAGGGGTCGGGGCTCGGCCTGGCCATCGTGCGCAAGATCATCGACGCCCACGAGGGGCGGATCGACGTCGTGAGCGAGCCGGGGCGGGGCACGGCGTTCACCATCACGCTGCCGGTGCTGGCGCCCGGCCAGCTGGCCTTCTGAACCATCGAGGACTGACTGACATGGGCCGCATTCTGATTGCCGACGATCATGACGCGCTGCGCCGGGGCCTGGCCCGGGCGCTGGTGGACGCGGGCCACGACATCGAGGAGGCGCCGAACGGGAACGCCGCTATCGAACGCCTGCACGAGGGGTCGTTCGATCTCGTGTTGAGCGACCTGAAGATGGGCGGCAGCGACGGCCTGGACGTCCTGCGGTCGGCCAAGGCGCTGCAGCCCGGGGCGGCGGTCATCCTGATGACCGCGTTCGGATCGGTGGGCACGGCGGTCGAGGCGATGAAGATCGGCGCCTTCGACTACGTGCAGAAGCCGTTCGAAATCGAAGAAATGGAGATGAAGATCGAGAAGGCGCTCGAGATGCGGCGCCTGCGCCACGAGGTCGAGTACCTGCGGCACACGCAGAAGGACATCTACGACTTCGACGCGATCGTGGGCGCGTCCGGCGCGCTGCAGAAAGTGCTGGCCATCGTGCGCAAGGTGGCCAAGAGCAACACCACCGTGCTGATCCGGGGCGAGACGGGCACGGGCAAGGAGCTCATCGCGGGCGCCATCCACCACAACTCGCCGCGCGCCGGCCGCGGGTTCGTCAAGGTGAACTGCGCCGCCCTGCAGGAGAACCTGCTCGAGTCGGAGCTGTTCGGGCACGAGAAGGGCGCCTTCACGAGCGCCGACAAGCAGCGGATCGGCCGCTTCGAGCAGGCCGATGGCGGCACCCTGTTCCTCGACGAGGTCGGCGACATGAGCCCCAGCACCCAGGCCAAGATCCTGCGGGTGCTGCAGGAGCACGAATTCGAGCGCCTGGGGGGCACGCGCACACTGAAGGTGGACGTGCGGCTGATCGCCGCCACCAACCGCAGCCTGCCGGCGATGGTGTCCGCGGGCCAGTTCCGGGAGGATCTCTTCTACCGCCTCAACGTCGTGTCGGTGGAGATGCCGCCGCTGCGCGATCGCAAGGAGGACATCGGGGCGCTGGCGGCGTTCTTCACGCGCAAGTTCGCCGGCGAGCTGAAGCGCAAGATCGAAGGGCTCTCGCCCGACGCGCTCAAGCTGCTGATGCGGTACCACTGGCCCGGCAACATCCGGGAACTCGAGAACACCCTGGAGCGGGCGGTCCTGCTGACCGAGGGGCCCGTCATCAACATGGACGACCTGCGCCTGGGCGAGACGATTGCGGTCGGCGGCGACCCGGCCTCAGTGCCGGTCGTGCGGGTGCCCCCGACGGGCGTGGCCCTCGAGGAGATCGAGCGCCAGGCCCTCCGGGAAGCGCTGAAGATGTGCAACTGGATCCAGAAGGACGCGGCGGACCTCCTGCACATCAGCCCGCGCGTGATCAACTACAAGATCAAGACGCTGGGCCTGCAGATCCCCAAGCACCGTCGGCCGACGGTCGAGGACGCGTAGGGCCGGCGGTCACGACTCGCGCACGCGGCCCCCCGGCGGGACGCCGGGCCCGCCGTCCGCGCCGCCGGGCCACTGGCCCGCCCGCGCCACGGCTCTCGGCGCCCCGGGTGCCGGCACGGGACG
>CAYNDV010000166.1:0-9684 GCA_964396055.1 uncultured Vicinamibacterales bacterium
GAGGCGGACACCAGCAGCGACGTGCCGAACAGCATCGTCAGGCCGGTGACCGTGAGGGGGGAGTACCGGGTCAGCAGCGCGCGCGCGCCGACGGTGTAGACGGCCCAGCAGCCGACGGCCCCCATCGTGAAGAGGTCTCCCGCGAGTGACGCGCCGCCGAACCCCGCTCCCAGCCCGACGACGAGATAGACGCCGGTCAGGGAGAGCAGGATGCCGGCCCACTGCGGCCGCGCGATCCGCTCGTGCCCGGCGAGCGCGCTCGCGATCGACACGGCGACGGGCGAACAGCCGATGATGAGCGAGCTGTTCGACACCGAGGTCCGCGCGATGCCGGACATGAAGAAGACCTGGTAGACGAAATGGCCGGCGGTCCCGATCGCCGCGAGCCGGAGCCAGTCGCGGCGCGGCATGCGCGGAATGCCGGTCCAGGCCAGGGCCGCGGCGATCGCGGCGGACGCCACCGCCATCCGCGCCGCGTTGAAGGCCTGGGGAGGGATTTCCCGGAGCGCCGCCTTGATGACCGAGTAGTTGGCGCCCCAGATGAAGACCATCAGGAGCAGCAGGGCGTCGGACGAGGACAGGGAGAGCCAGCGGCGCACGCGCTCCCTCCGCGCCGGCCGCGGGGCCGGCGCCGGACCAGGGGGCGGAAGCGGGCCGGGACGACGAGGGCTCATCCCGGCCCCCTGCCTCCACTCGGGCGGCGGCTAGCCGCCGAACGGCTTGATGAAGAACAGGATCAGCGAGATCAGCAGCACGTAGATCACGAGCGACTCGATCAGCACGAGGCCCAGGATCAGGTTGCCGCGGATGTCGTTGGCCGCGGCGGGGTTGCGGGCAATCCCCTCGACCGCGGCGCTGAGGCCCTTCGCCTGGGACAGGGCGCCGAACGCGGCGGCGATGGCCAGGGCGAAGCCGGCAGTGATAATCGACCACCGGACCACTTCGACGCCCGTCGACGCCGCGCCAGCGGCCTCCTGGGCGTAGACAGGGCTGGCAACGCCGAGGGCCAGCACGGACAACGTCATGACAAGGGCGAAACGGTTCTTCACGACCTCAGCCTCCTCGAGTAGGTAACGTCCTTCAGGTTCCCAGTGCTCCGGTCTTGCGATCTCGTGCGCGTCAGGCCGCCGCGTGCCCCGGCTGGTGCGACGGCTCGTGGGCGTGCCCGTGGGCCTCGTCGTGGCCGTGTTCGGAGGCCACGGCGCCGCCCAGATAGATCATCGTCAGCATGACGAAGATGAACGCCTGCAGCGGCATCGTGATGATGCCCAGGAACATCACCGGCAGGGGCGCCAGGAACGGCACGATGCTGAACAGGATCAGGATGACCAGTTCTTCCCCGAACACGTTGCCGAACAGTCGCAGCGAGAGCGACAGCACGCGGGAGAGATGGCTGATGATCTCGATCGGCAGCATGATGGGCGCGATGAACAACGGCGCCCCGGGCGGCGCGGCGAAGTGCTTCAGGTACGCCCCCAGGCCCTGCTCGCGCACGCCCTGGATGTGGTAGTAGACCCAGACGGTGAGGGCGCACCCGAGCGTCACGTTGATGCTGCTGGTGGGCGCCATGAAGCCCGGCACGAGGCCGATCAGGTTGCACACCAGGATGAAGGCGCCAATCGTGCCGACCAGCGTGAGGTACCCGGGGCCCTTCGGCCCGACGATGTCGGCCAGCATGCCGCGCAGGCCGCCGACCACGTCCTCGAATACGATCTGCAGCTTCCCGGGATGTTCCACGCTCAGGCGCGCGCGCAGCACGTAGGCCACCGCCACGAGCACCGCCACAATCAGGTACACCATCACGATGTAGTCCGGAATCGGCTTGTCGGGGTGCGCGAACTGGTAGCCCAGCAACCCGCCGATCCGGACCACGATGGGCCCGAAAATCGCGTTGACGACCTGCACGATCCAGAGTTCGTGGTGGAGCTGTTCCATGGGCGTCTGGCATGGTCGCCGGGCACGCGCCCCTGGCAACCGTGTAACCTTTCAAGGATACCGTATGGCCTCGGTCCCGTAAAGGGCGGCAGCGCTGCACGCGGCTGCCCTTACCCGCCGTGTCACCGCCGCCGCTGCAGCCGGATCGCCTCGCCGGTGATGGCCACCACCGGGGCCGTCACGCCCGCGATGAGGCCGACGGGATGCGCCCGCAGGACCGCCAGCAGCAGCCACGCCACCACGCCGACGATCACGTACCGCAGGACGAAGGCCGTGACCGGCCACATCAGGGAGGCACGTGGCTCGGCGGACGCACCGTCAGCGGCCGCCGGAGCCAGCCGCCGGACCAGGGCATCGACGCCGCCCTTGATGGCGCGGAAACTGAAGGCCATCAGGGCGCCGCCGCCAATGACCCCGAGCGCGCCGCTCGTCCCACCCCGCTGGATGGCCAGCGCGGCGACGGCCATCACCGCGCACACGATCGCCGCATCCCGTTCGACGCGCCGCAACGAGAGGTCGGATTCCATCGGCGCTCAGTCGTCGGCCGGATCCAGTTCGTCGGCACCACCCGGCTGCCGGTCGCGCCCGGCTGGCACACCAGCCGGCGGCGGCAAGGGCGGCGACGAGGGCGGAAACGCCCGCGAGACCGTCCGGTACACGTTCAGGACGCCGGCGACGAGCCCGAAGAAGAAGAACAGGATGAACAGCCACGGGGCCGTGCCGAGCCACCCGTCCAGCACCCGGCCGAACCACGCGCCGATCACCAGCGCGAGGACGAAGGACAGTCCGACGGTGCTGAGCGCCCCGGCGGCCCGCAACGTCTCACCGGTCTGCCTCGAGGAGAAAAGACCCATGGGTGGGGACAGTCTACTGTAGATGGCAGAAGGCAGAAGACAGAAGACAGGAGACAGAAGGAATACACCTCAAGCCCCTAGCCTCTAGCCTCTAGCCTCTAGCCTCTAGCCTCTAGCCCCTGGCCTCCATGTGCGCTAGCATGGGCCGTTACGATGTCGTCGCGAGTGGAGCTGTTCGTTCCGTGCCGATAACGTCACCAGTGGCCCTGTGGCGCCGATGGCGCCCCGACGTCTGGGTCTTCATTCCGTATTACGACAAGGACGGCCGCCTCGAGAGCCCCGAGTACGACCTGCCCGCCTTCCGGGTCGAAGTCGCGTCGTGGTTCGAGACGCTCGGCCTGGCCTGGCACTGGGTGCCGGTCACGCTCACCAACATCGGCGAGGTCATCCAGGCGTTCCAGGCCGCGCACGCAACGCGCCCGGGTGTCGTGCTGAACCTGTGCGATGGCAACGAGATCGACGGGTCGCCCGGCGTATCGATTGTCCGGGCCCTCGAAACCGCGCGGGTGCCCTTCACTGGCAGCGCCTCAGCCTTCTACGAACTGACGACGTTCAAGAGCCCGATGAAGGCCCGGTTGCTCGCGCGGGGCGTCCCCACGGCCCCGTTCGTCGTCTTGCGGGATCTGCCCGACGACGCCTCACGAATCGCGGCGGAGGTCGGGTTTCCGGCCTTCGTCAAGCCCGAGGTGTCGGCCGGCAGCGGCGGCATCGCCCTGTCGTCCCGCGTCAACAGCGCGGAGGAGGCCCTCGCGCGGGTCGCGCACCTGATGGCGGGCGAAGACGCGGCGTTCTACCGGCGCACCGGGCTGTTCGTCGAGCGGTTCATCGACGGCCCCGAGTTCACCGTCCTCGTCGTGGCGGATCGATCGGCGGCGCTCGGGGCGCGCGCCTATCCGCCCGTGCAGCGGATCTTCCATTCGGCGCTGCCGCCGCACGAGCGGTTCCTCAGTTTCGACCGGTACTGGTCGGAGTACAAGGAAGAGTCGCGCCTGCCCGGCACCGAGCCGTTCTACCGCTATGAACGGGCGCCGGCCGCCTATGCCGGCCGCCTGGCGCACCTGGCCGAGCGGGCGTTCACTGCCGTGGACGGGACCGGCTACGGCCGCGTGGACATCCGGCTGCAGGCGTCCACCGACGAACTGTTCGTGCTCGAGGTCAACTCGAACTGCGGGCTGTCGGGCGACCGTGAGACGTCGGTCGGCGAGTTGCTCTTCCTGGCCGGGATTCCCGCGCACCAGCTCGTGGCCGAGATTCTGTCCGACGCCTTCGAGCGGGCCGACATCCCCGCCGCCTGGACGGCGCCATCCGCATGAAGATCTGCGTGCTTCTGCCGTCCTACGAGGGGTCGGCGTGCGACTACCAGCACTACGACCCGCCCCGGGATCTGTCCGGGCTGCTACCCGGGCACGAGTGGCGCCACGTCCTGCTCAAGAAGGTGTCGGCCTTTGCCCAGATTCAGGCTCTGGTCCACGAGGGCTTCGACGTCTTCGTCAACCTCTGCGAGGGGTACCGCGACTCGGATGTCGTCTCGATCGACGTCATCCAGGCCCTCGAGTATTTCGACGTGCCCTTCACCGGCCCCTCGAGCGCGCTGTACGACCCGCCCAAGGACCTGATGAAACGGGCGGCGCGATCGAGCGGCGTCGCCGATCCGCCGTTCGTGGTCGCCGACGGGCCCGCCGACGTCGCCGAGGCCTTGGCCTGCCTGCGGTTCCCGATGTTCGTGAAGCCCGCCGGGTACGGTGACAGCATGGGCATCGACGACGGGGCCCTGGTGCGCACCCGGGACGCCCTCGAGCGGCAGGTCACCCGGGTCACGTCCGAGTTCGGGCGCACGCTCATCGAGGAGTACATCGAGGGCCGCGAATTCACCGTCCTCGTCTGCGCGTCGCCCGACGCCGGCGGTACGCCGCTGGCGCTCCTGCCGGTCGAGTTCCGGTTCCCGCCGGGGCCGGCGTTCAAGACCTACGCCCTCAAAGTCACGCAGTTCCACCCCGAGTGCAACGTGCCGTGCGCGGACGCGGCGCTGGCCGGGCGCCTGAAGGAGGCCGCCACGGCCGTGTTCCGGTCGTTCTCGGGCGTCGGCTACGCGCGGATGGACTTCCGGGTGGCCCCGGACGGCCGCATCTACTTCCTGGAGGTCAACTTCGCCTGCTCGGTGTTCTACCCCGAGGGCTACCAGGGCTCGGCCGACTACATCCTCCACTACGACGGCCTGGGCCAGGCCGGCTTCCTGCGCCACATCCTGGCCGAGGCCCGCGCGCGCCACCAGCGCCGGCAGAAGGCCTACATCGTGCGTCCCCGCAACGGCGGCTACGCCATGTTCGCCTCCCGCGCCCTGCGCCAGGGCGACGTGGTCTTCAAGGGCGAGGAACGCGCCCAGCGCATCGTGACCCGATCCCACGTCGAGCGAACGTGGAGCGACGCCGATCGCGAGACGTTCTACCGCTACGCATACCCCATCGGCTCCGAGGTGTTCGTCCTGTGGGACCTCGATCCCGCCGAATGGGCCCCGCAGAACCACTCGTGCGATCCGAACACCGAGTTCCGCGGCCTGGATGTGGTGGCGCGCCGGGACGTGGCCATCGGCGAGGAACTGACCCTCGACTACGGCATCTGCTACGACAGCCGGATGATCCAGTTCGACTGCACCTGCGGGTCGCCGCGCTGCCGGGGGCGCATCACGGGGGGACGGGGGCTGTTTGGCTAGAGGCTAGAGGCTAGAGGCTAGAGGCTAGAGGCTAGAGGCTAGAGGCTAGAGAGAGACGACGGGCGCGGCGAGCGGGTTCCCCCCACTCGCCGCGCCCGTCTCATCGAAGCGTGCCTTGCCTTCTTCTGTCTTCTGTCTTCTGTCTTCTTCCTAGAACGGTGTCGCCGGGATCCCCACCACTCCGAGCGTGCGGGCCGACAGTTCGGCGATCTCGAAGAGGGGCCGCGGATAGACACCGAGCAGGATCGTGCCGACGATGGCGACGGCCAATGCCGCCCCGAGGGCCGGCGACAGGGCGGGCTCGGACCCCGTGGCGTCGTTCTTCATGAACATGAACACGACGATCCGCAGGTAGTAGTAGAGGGAGATGGCGCTGTTGAGGACGCCAATCACGGCCAGCCAGACGTAGTCCGCCTCGATGGCCGCGCTGAAGATCCACAGCTTGCCCATGAATCCCGCGGTGGGCGGGATGCCGCCCAGGGAAAGCATGAACAGGAGCATGGCGACCGCCGCCACCGGCGCGCGTCCGGCCAGGCCGCTCAGGTCCTTCACCTCGTCGCCGAGCGAATCGGCGCGCCGCATCATGATGACGACGGCGAACGCCCCGATCTGCATGAACGCGTAAATCAGCAGGTAGATCAGCGCCGCCGCGATGCCGCGCGACGACCCGGCGATGATGCCGATGAGGATGTAGCCGGCGTGGGCGATGGACGAGTAGGCGAGCAGCCGCTTGATGTTGCTCTGCGTCAGGGCCGCCACGTTGCCCACGGTCATCGTCAGGACCGCGAAGACGTAGAAGAGCATCGTCCAGTCGGCCGACAGCGACGGCAGGCCCTCGAAGAAGATCCGGAGCAGCATCGCAAAGGACGCCGCCTTCGATCCGACCGACAGGAAGGCCGTGATGGGCGTGGGCGCGCCTTCGTACACGTCGGGCGCCCACATGTGGAACGGCACGGCGGCGATCTTGAAGCCCATGCCGGCCGCCACGAGGATAACGCCGAGGATCAGCCAGGGATCGCGGCCGTGGCCCGCGATGGCGATGGCGATGTTGCGCAGGTTGGTCGTGCCCGACAGGCCGTACATCAGCGACATGCCGTAGAGCAGCAGGCCGAGCGAGAAGGCGCCGAGCAGGAAGTACTTGACCGCGGCCTCGTTGGATCGGCGGTTCGGCTTCAGCAGCCCCGTGAGGATGTAGAAGGCGATGGCCATCGTCTCGAGGCCGATGAAGAGCGTCACCAGGTCCGTGCCGCTGGCCATGAACATCATGCCCAGCGTGGCCGTGAGGACGAGGAAGACGTACTCGGCGTGCCGCGCCCCCTCGATGTCGAGGTAGCGGATGGAGACGAGCAGCGTTAGGGCGGCGGAGAGCAGGAAGACGATCTTGAAGAAGAACGAGAACGCGTCGGCCGCAAGGAGGCCCCGCGCGACGCTCACCGGCGGTTCGCCGGCCAGGGGCACCATGGCGGCGGCGGTGGCGGCGAGGACGACGAGCCCCAGCCACGACAGCACCCGCTGCCGGCCGCGGGGGATGAGCGCCCCGACGATGAGCAGCAGCAGGGATCCGGCCGTGAGCACGAGCTCCGGCAGGATGTAGTACAGGTCGTTGAGCGAGAACCAGGCTGGCATCACCGCGCTCCTGACGGGCTCGCCTCAGTGGCCGCGCCGGCAGGCGGCGCGGCGTGGGCAGCGGGCTCCTGGCCGTCGGGGCGCATCGCCGGCGCCGCCGCCGCTGCGGGCGCGGCCCCGGTGTCGCCGCACGGCGGCAGGGTGAATGCCGTCGTGGCCGCGTTCTCGCCGCAGTCCTTCGCGGGCGCGGCCGCAGCGTTGTACGCCGGGTTCACGCGGCTCATCACGTTCTTCACGGTGGGCTCGAGGAACCGGAGGAACGGCGACGGGTAGATGCCGATCCACAGCGCCAGGATGATCAGCGGCACGAAGGTGGCGAACTCCCGCACGTTCAGGTCCGGCAGGCTCTGGTTCTTGGGGTTCTCGATGGTGCCGAACATCGTGCGCTGATAGAGCCACAGCATGTAGGCCGCGCCCAGCACGATGCCGCTGCCGGCCACCAGGGCCCAGATCAGGTCGACGACGAACACGCCCTGCAGGATCAGGAACTCGCCGATGAAGCCGTTCAGCATCGGCAGGCCGATCGACGACATGGTCATCACCATGAAGACGCCGGCGTAGAGGGGCATCACCTTCGACAGGCCGCCGTACTCGGCGATCTGCCGCGTATGCCGGCGCTCGTAGACGATGCCGACGATGAGGAAGAGCCCGCCGGTGGAGATGCCGTGGTTGATCTGCTGCACGATGCTGCCCGTGAGGGCCACCGGGTTCAGGGCGAACATGCCCAGCATGACGAGGCCCATGTGGCTCACGCTCGAGTACGCCACCAGGCGCTTCCAGTCCTTCTGGGCCATGGCCACCAGCGCGCCGTAGACGATGCCGATCAGGGAGAGCGCCGCCACCCACCAGACGCTGGCCTGGGTCGCCTCGGGGAGGATCGGCAGGGAGAAGCGGATGAACCCGTAGGTGCCCATCTTCAGCAGGACGGCGGCCAGGATGACGGAGCCGGCGGTCGGCGCGTCCGTGTGCGCGTCGGGCAGCCAGGTGTGGAACGGGAACATCGGGACCTTGATCGAGAACCCGAGGAAGAACGCCAGGAACACCCAGAACTGCAGGGTGGACGGCACGCTCATCTGCTGGTACTGGGTGATGTCGAACGAGTAGACCCCGGACACCGTGTGGTAGTGGAAGTAGAGGGCCAGGATGCCCAGCAGCATCACCACGCTGCCGACCAGGGTGTACAGGAAGAACTTGATGGCCGAGTACAGCCGGCGATCGCTGCCCCAGATGCCGATGAGGAAGTACATCGGCACGAGCATGACTTCCCAGAACAGGAAGAACAGGAGGAAGTCCAGCGAGACGAAGGCGCCGATCATCCCCGACTGGAGCACCAGCAGGAAGATGTAGTACTCCTTCACCCGTTCCGTGATCGCCGTCCACGACGACAGCACCGCGATGCAGCCCATCAGCGTCGTCAGCAGGATCATCAGCGTGGAGAACCCGTCGACGCCCAGGAAGTACTGGGCCCCGATCGACGGGATCCACGGGATCCGCTCCACCAGCTGGTACTGGGTGTTGGCGGGGTCGTAGTAGAACCACAGCGGCACCGAGACCAGGAACCCGGCAAACGCGAAGAGGTTCGCGATCCACCGGATCAGGTTCTCCTGGCGCCGGCTCACGAAGAGCAGCAGCACGGCACCCACGGCCGGCGTGAAGAGGATGAGGGACAGGATCGGGAAGTTGGCGGCGTTGCTCACTGCTACAGTCCTGAGGTTAGAGTCACCCTGGTCGACTCGGCTACCGCACGAACAGGTAGATACTCACGAACGCGAAGACACCGAACAGCATCACGAGCGCGTAGTGCTGGATGAGGCCCGACTGGAGGCGCCGGAACAGGTAGCTCGACTCCTCCAACACGGCCCCGACGAGGTTCACGAGCCCGTCGACGATGTACTTGTCGATCAGGTGGGAGAACCACGACGAGAAGATCGTCAGCCAGCCGGAGCCGTTGACGGCGCCGTCCACCACCCGGGTGTCGAAGGCCCACAGCCCCGTGGCGCCGGCCATCGTGCCCCGGATGACCGTGGCGTCGTAGATCTCGTCCACGTAGTACTTGTTGAGCAGGACCCGGTGTGCGCCCGACCAGCGGGCAGCCAGGCGTTCGGCGATCTCCGGGGCCCGCACGTAGAAACGCCAGGCCGTTGCGATGCCCGCGGCAGCCAGCAGCACGCTGAACGCCATCAGGCCGATCTCGCCGGCGGCCGACAGGTGGTGCGCGGCCGCGCCGGCCCCGTGGCCCGCCGCCTCGGTCGCGGCTCCGCCGTGCGCCGCCGCCTCGGTCGCGGCTCCGGCGTGCGCGGCCGGCGTGTGGGCCGCCGCGGCTGACGCCGTGAAACTCGGCTCCAGGAAGTGCTCGATGACATTGCCGCCGCCGAGCACCGCCGGGACGCCGACGAAGCCGGCGATGATCGCGCCCACGGCCAGCGCCATCAGCGGCACCGTCATCGACGTGGGGGCCTCGTGGGGCCCGTGCCATCCGCCTCCGCCGTGACCACCATGGCCGGCTACGGCGTGACTGGCTCCGCCTCCGCCGTGACCACCATGGCCGGCTACGGCGTG
>CAYNDV010000167.1:0-5813 GCA_964396055.1 uncultured Vicinamibacterales bacterium
AACGACAGGCATGATGCGCACGACAGGGCTCCTTCCCGGGGGTGTGGAACGGATCGGTAAGCTAACATATACTCTGCTCAACCGGGTGTTTTCGACGCGTTTTGATCCGCTTCCTCGGCCCGGTTCCGCACGTCATCCGCCGTTGCGAGACGGCCAGCCAGGAGTTCCGTCGATGCGCACCCCATCCCGTCCGGCCGTCGTCATGCTGTCGCTGGTCACCGTGCTCGTGTTCGCCGGAGTCGTGTCCGCCCAGGGCCGGGTGAGCGGAGTGGTCAGAGACGATGCGGGCCAACCCGTCAAGGGGGCGACCGTGATGGCCAGGAACCCCGGCGCGGTGCCGCCGGAGTTCAAGTCCGACACCGACGACAAGGGCCGCTGGTCGATGATCGGCCTGCAGAACGGCCAGTGGACCTTCACCGCGGCCGCCACCGGCTACACGTCGGCCGACTTCCGGACGGCAATCTCGTACCTGCGCGCCAACCAGCCCATCGAGTTCACGCTGGCCAAGGCCACACCCGGCATGCTGAGCGGCGCGGCGGCCAAGGAACTGCAGGGCGAGCTCAAGGCCGCGGACGCCCTGCTCGCCAACCGGCAGTGGGACGAGGCCATCGCCGCCTACAAGGCCATCCTGGTCAAGGCCCCGGCCCTGTCGATGCTGAACATCCAGGTGGCCCAGGCCTACCGGGCGAAGAAGGACTTCGACAGCGCCATTGCCGCCTACCAGGACGTACTGAAGGCGGACCCCAGCCTCGAGCGCGTCTACGTGGAGCTGGGCAACACCTACATGCAGAAAGGCGACTTCGACAAGGCGGAAGAGACGCTCGAGAAGGCGGCGGCCAATCCCGCCGCCGGGCGCGAGGTGTACTACAACCTCGGCGAAGTGCACTTCGCCAAGGGCCTGATGGACGATGCGGCGAAGTACTTCCAGACCGCCAGCGAGAAGGACGCCACGTGGGCCAAGCCGGTCTTCAAGCTGGGCCTGATCGCGCTGAACAAGGGCGAGAAGGACTCGGCCATCACGTTCATGGAGAAGGTGCTCGCCCTCGATCCGAATTCGCCCGAAGCTCCCCAGGCCAAGGGTCTGATCGAACAGCTCAAGAAGTAGGAGGCATGCGACCCGGTCCGGTGCGCCTGGCCGTTGCGATCATGGCTGCAGCCGCATCCGTTGCCGCGCAGACGCCCGCGGAGCACGGCCTGACGGCCGTGCCCGGCGTCAAGGTCGGGCACCACACGCTCGCCGAGCGCCCCACGGGCTGCACCGTGGTGCTGGTGGAAGGTGGAGCCGTCGGCGGCGTCGATGTGCGCGGGTCGGCACCCGGCACCCGCGAGACCGAACTGCTGCGGCCCGAGAATCTCGTCGACCAGGTGCAGGCCATCGTGCTGGCCGGCGGCAGCGCCTTCGGCCTCGACACGGCCACGGGCGTGGTCCGGTACCTCGAAGAACACGGGCTCGGATTTCCCACGGCGTACGGCCGCGTGCCGATCGTGCCGGCCGCCATCCTCTTCGACCTGGGCGTCGGCGGGCGGCCCGGCGTGCGGCCCGGCGCGGAGTGCGGGTACGCGGCGGCGCGGGCGGCCACCGACGCGCCCGTGCCGCAGGGCAGCACCGGCGCCGGCGCGGGCGCCACGGTGGGCAAGCTGTTCGGCATGGGCCGCGCCATGAAGGGCGGCATCGGCAGCGCCTCGATCCGGTTGCCGAACGGCCTGGTCGTGGCCGCGCTCGCGGCGGTGAACGCCTTCGGCGACGTGGTGGATCCCGCGACGGGGCGGGTCGTCGCGGGCGTGCGCACCTCGGACGGCCTCGGCCTGGCCGACGCGCGCGAACTCCTGCGGCGGGGCGCCACGCTCGCGCCACACGTCGGGCAGAACACCACGCTGGGCGTGGTGGCCACCAACGCCCGGCTCACCAAAACCCAGGCAACCAAGGTGGCCGCGATGGCCCACGACGGCCTCGCGCGGGTCATCGTCCCCGTGCACACCATGTACGACGGCGACACCGTGTTCGCCCTGGCCACCGGCGGCCTCGCCGACGCGGCGGATGTCACGCTGGTCGGATCGCTCGCGGCGGACGCCATGGCGCAAGCCGTGCTGAACGCGGTGCGCGAGGCCGCGGGACTGCCGGGGCTGCCCGCCGCGCGCGACGTGCCCGCCGGTCGCTGACGTGTCTCTGCACGTCGTCCTCCTCGTCGCGTATTCCGCCGTCCTGCTCGCCATCGGCCTCGTGGTGTCGCGGCGCGTGCAGTCGGCCAGCAGCTTCTTCGTCGCGGGCCGTTCGCTCAGCCCGCTGCTCGTCTTCGCCACGGTGCTGGCCGCCAACATCGGGGCGGGCTCGACGGTGGGCGCCACCGGCATCGGGTATCGGGACGGCCTGAGCGCCTGGTGGTGGAACGGATCGGCCGGCATCGGGTCGCTGTTCCTCGCCTTCTGGATCGGGCCCCGTGTCTGGGCCCTCGCGTCGCGTCACGGGTTCCTGACCACGGGGGATCTGCTCGAGCACTATTTCGGCAGCCGCGTGCGCGCGCTGGTCTCATCGACGCTGTGGCTCGCGACGTTGTCGATCCTGGCCGGGCAGTTGATCGGCATCGCGTGGATCCTGAACGTGGTGGCGGGCCTGCCGAAGTGGGCGGGGTGCCTCATCGGCGGCGGGCTGATGACCACCTACTTCGCGGCCGGCGGGCTGCTGGGATCGGTGTGGGTGAACCTCGTGCAGCTCATCGTGCTGATGGGCGGGTTCGTGATTGCCGTGCCGTTCGCGATCAGCCACGCGGGCGGGCTCGACGCGATCCTGGCGACGGCGGCGCCGTCGGGCCGCGAGGCGTTCTGGAACGGGTCCGCGTCGCTGGCCTACCTCGTGCTGCTGGTGCCGGCGTTCCTGTCGTCGCCGGGGCTGCTCCAGAAGGCCTTCGGCGCCCGCGACGCGCGCGCGGTGCGCCTGGGCATCGGCTGGAACGGTGCCGTGCTGCTGGTGTTCGCCTTCGTGCCGGCGCTGCTGGGCATGGCCGCCCGCGTGCGTCACGAGGCGCTTCGCCCCGAACTCGCGCTGCCCACGCTGCTGGCGCAGGATCTGCCGGCCGGGTTCGGCAGCATCCTGCTCGCCGCGATCTTCTCCGCGGAGGTGAGCACGGCGGACGCCGTACTCTTCATGCTCGCGACCTCGCTGTCACAGGACCTCTACCGCCGCTTCGTCAGGCCCGACGCGTCCGACGGCCAGGTGCTGCGGGTGGCGCGCTGGTCGGCCGTCCTCGGGGGCGCCGGCGGCGTGGCGCTCGCGCTCGTCATGCCGACGATCGAGGGCGCGCTGAGTTTCTTCTACGCCATGATCGGCGTCACCGTGTTCGTGCCGCTGCTGGTCGCGCTGCACGCGCGCGCCCCCCGGCGCGCCGCCGTGCTCGTCTCCATCGTGATCGGCGCCGTGGCGGTCGTGGCGCGTCGCGTCGCGGGCGTGCCGCCGGGCAGCCTGTGGACGCCGGCAACGGTGGGCCTGCTCGCCGCCGTCGTCGCCTACGGCGCGGCGGCGGCCGTGCCCTACCTCCAGCGGAAGAGCGCCAGCAGGTTCGAGTAGTCGTCGGTCCACACCCGGACCGGCGAATCCGCAATCGGCAGCCACCGCTCGTCCAGGTGGAGCGCCGCCAGATCGTCGCGCGTACGCGCCAGCAGCACCCAGTCCGAGGGCAGGCCCCCCGTCCAGGTCGACAACCGCGAATCGGGGTCGAGCTGGCGATCGATCTGGATGACGTGGGCCAGCCCCGCGTCGCGCGCCAGGGCGCTGAACAGGCGCCGCAGGCGCACGTAGCGGTTCGAGATGTGGAACGCCAGGACGCCGCCGTCGGAGAGCCGCGACAGGTAGAGCTGAAGCGCTTCGCGCGTCAGCAGGTGCACCGGCACGGCGTCGGAGCTGAACGCGTCCAGCACGATCAGGTCGAATCGCGTGTCCATCCGCGCCAGCGATGTTCGCGCGTCGCCCACGACGACGTCGATCCGTGACGGCGCCGACGCGAGATAGGTGAAGTACCCGGCGTCGCGGGCCAGGCGCACGACCGTCGGGTCGATCTCGAAGAACGTCCAGTCCTGCCCGGCCTGCGCGTACCCTGCGAGTGCGCCGGCCCCGAGGCCGACCACCGCCACGGACCGGGGCCGGGGGGCCCGCATCCCGTCGAACACCTGGCCGATGGGTCCGCGGGTCGTGTAGTACGCCAGCGGCTCCCGCGCCCGCGCCGGGTCGAGGCTCTGCACGCCGTGCATCGTGCTGCCGTGGAACAGGAGGCGCAGGTTCTTGCCGGTGTCGGTGTAGACGCGGTGAACGCCGAAAAAGCTGCGTTCGACATCGGCGACGGTGCCGAACTCGCCGGGCCGCACGAGCCCGATGCAGAAGAGGGCCGCGAGGCCCAGGCCGAACCGGATCGGGCGCGCCGACATCGCGAAGCACAGGAACGCGGGCACACCCAGGGCGAGCGGAAGCTCGAGGCCGGCAACCCCCTGGCCGTACCGGCGCATGATCCAGACGACCACCGCGCCCAGTGCGAACAGGCCGAGCGGCCCCAGGAGATCGCCGCGGTTCGCCCGGGCCCCGCGGGCGCCCACGTCCCGATAGGGCTTCACCAGTCCGGCCGCCACGATGGCGAGCGGGTACTCGAGGGGCACGGGGAAGATGACCGGCGCGACCAGGGCGTTGAACAGGCCACCAAGCGCGCCGCCAATCGACAGGCACAGGTAGAAGAGCGTCAACTGATCCGGGTGCGGCCGCTCGCTGGCCAGGCGGCTGTGGCAGACGAGCGCCATGATCGTGAAGGTGAGCAGGTGCAGGGGCAGCATCAGCCACACCGGCTCGTTCACGCGCATCACCAGCACGATGACCGCCGGCAGCACCAGCATGGGCAGCGCAATGTTGGCTGCGCCGAGTGGCACCAGCGGGCGGCGGGCAAACGCCACGACGAACGTGCCGAGGTACAGCAGCAGCGGCACGACCCAGAGCAGCGGCACGACAGCAACGTCGGTCGAGAGCACGGTCGTCACGCCGAGCAGCAGGCTCGACGGCACGGCTGCCAGGACGATCCACCACGCGGCCTGCCGCCAGGTCACGGCGATCGATGCCGGCGCGGGCGCCGCGGCAACGGCCGGCACCTGGCCGGGCCCGCGCAGCGATGACTTCTTCGTCGTCCGTCGGCCAGCCGAAGCGGGTGGCGGCACCTCGGCGCCCGCATCCCGGCCCGCCGGCGCGGAGCCGCCCCGCGCCACGACCCGCGCGCACGCCAGCAGCAGACCGGCGAACACGACGTAGCCCGCGGCCCAGGCCATCCCCTGGTGGCGCAGCCCGAGCCACGGCTCGATGACGATCGGATAGGCCAGCAGGCCGGCCATGCTCCCGAGGTTGCTGGCCTGGTACAGGAAGTAGGGGTCTGACGCGTCCGGATGGTCGGTGCGGGAGAACCAGTGCTGCAACAGGGGGGCGGTGGTCGACACCACCAGGAACGGCAACCCGATCGACACCGCCATCACGCCGAGCACCCAGGCGACCGGCGAGGCTTCGGCGGGCGGCATCCAGCCGGGCACGATGCGGACGGGCAGCACGACGAGCGCCGCCAGGGCGAGCGCGGCGTGGAGCCCCAGTTGCGCGCGCGGCGACAGCCAGCGCGTGGACGCCCAGGCGTAGCCGTAGCCGGCCAGCAGCGTCAACTGGAAGAACACCAGGCACGTGTTCCAGACCGCCGGGGCGCCCCCGAGCCGCGGCAGCAGCAGACGGCCGAACAGGGGCTCCAGCACGAAGAGCAGGAACGCGCCGGCAAAGAGCGTCAGTCCGAACGTCCTGGTGAGCG
>CAYNDV010000167.1:5913-9504 GCA_964396055.1 uncultured Vicinamibacterales bacterium
GTCTACCTGTACTTCCGCAGCAAGGACGACCTGCTCGCCTCCATCTTCGCCCGCACCATGCGCGAGTGGATCGCCGAGGGGCGCGCCGCCATCGAGGGGATTGCGGATCCGGTCGGGCGCCTGCGCGCCATCGCCCGCGTCCACCTCGAGCGGCTGGGTCGTGACCGCGATCTCGCCGTCGTCTTCCAGGTCGAGCTGCGGCAGTCCACGAAGCACATGGAACAGTTCTCGACGACGGGCCTGCGGGAGTACCTCGGCGTCATCCGGTCCGTCATCGCCGACGGACAGGCGTCGGGTGAGCTGCGCCAGGGAGTGAGCCCCACCGTTGCCGCCAAGGTGTTTTTTGGCGCCCTCGACGAAATGGCCACCAACTGGATGCTCAGCCGGCGCCGTTACGCCCTTGCTGCCGAGGCCGACCGCATCGTCGACGTGCTCGTGGGCGGCCTGGCCGCGCCGCCCCGGTCCCGCGCCAGGGCCGCGGCCCCCGGCCGTGCGCGGAAGGGAGCCCCCGCATGATTCGCACCGCCGCAGTCCTCGGGGCCGGATCGATGGGCAGCCAGATCGCGGCCTTCCTGGCCAGCGCCGGGCTCGACGTCCTTCTGCTGGACGTGTCGGCCCAGGCGGCCCACGGCGGCCTGGAGCGCCTCAAGAAGGTGAGGCCCGAGCCGTTCTTCACTCCGGAGGCGGCTTTGCGGATCCAGACGGCGGGGTTCGAGGTCGGCCTGCCACACCTCGCGGCGTGCGACTGGATTGTCGAGGCCATCGTCGAGCGCGCCGAGACCAAGCAGGGCATGTTCGCCGGCGTCGACGCCGTGCGGCGGAAGGGCACGTGGGTCTCGACGGCCACCTCGAGCCTGCCCGTGGCCGTGCTGGCCGCCGGACGTTCCGAGGACTTCCGCCGGCACTTCCTGGGCACCCATTTCTTCAACCCGCCCCGCTACCTCCGGCTGCTCGAGCTCGTCCCCGGCCCGGAGACCGATCCCGCGGTGGTGGAGCGGGTGCGCAACTTCGCCGACGTGCGCCTCGGGAAGGGCGTGGTGGTCGCGAAGGACACCCCGGGGTTCATCGCGAATCACCTCGGCATCTTCGCCGTCTTCCGCGCGCTGGAGGCCCTGGCGGCTGGCCCGTTTTCGATCGAGGAAATCGACGAACTCACCGGGCCGCTGGTCGGGCGCCCGAAGAGCGCGACGTTCAGGACGATGGACCTCGCCGGCATCGACGTGCTCGGCATCGCGGCGGGCACGCTCGCGCGGTCGGCCCCGCCGGAGGTGCAGCGCCTCTTCGCCCTGCCGCCCCTGGTCGACGAGCTGATCGATCGCGGCTGGCACGGCGAGAAGACCGGCCAGGGCTTCTACAAGCGCGTGAAGCTGCCGGGCGGCGATTCGCGGGTGCTGGTGCTGGATCCTCGCACCTTCGAGTACCGGCCCCTGCGCGGCACCGGCTTGCCGGCGCTCGACCGGCTGCGCGCCATCGACGACCCCGGCGCCCGGATCCGCGCGCTGTTCACCGCCGACGACGACGCGGGCGCGTTCACCCGCGCCACCCTCGGGGCAACCCTGCGCTACGCGGCCACGGTCGCGCCGGCCATCGCCCACTCGATCGACGACGTGGACCGCGCCATGCGGTGGGGCTTCGGCTGGGAACTCGGGCCCTTCGAGATCCTCGACGCGATCGGTGTGCGCACCTTCGTCGAGTGTTGTCCGCAGCCGCAGGAACCGCCCCTCATCGGAGAGGCGCTCGCCCGGAGCGGGTGCCGGTTCCGCGGCGCGCCGCTACCGCCCGCGGCGCCGGGCTGCGAGGTGCTGCGCGAGGCGAAGGCCCGATCGCGCGTGGTCGCCGGCAACCGCGAAGCCAGCCTCGTCGACCTCGACGACGGCGTCCTCGCGGTGGAGTTCCATTCGAAGATGAACACCATCGGGGCCGACGCGGTCGCCATGATCGCGCGGGGTCTCGACGAGGCGACGGTGAACCACCGCGCACTCGTGATCGGCAACGAGGCGCCGAACTTCTCGGCGGGCGCGAACCTCGTGCTGGTGCTCGAGGCGGCCAGGGAAGGGCGTTGGGACGACATCGACCGCATGGTCCGGGCGTTTCAGCAGGCGACGATGTCCCTGAAGTACGCCAGCGTGCCCGTCGTCGCGGCGCCGGCCGGTCTGGCCCTCGGGGGGGGCTGCGAGATCGTCCTGCACGCTGACCGCGTGCGGGCCGCGGCCGAGACGTACCTGGGGCTGGTTGAGACGGGCGTGGGTCTCATCCCGGCCGGCGGCGGCACCAAGGAACTGCTGGTGCGCAGCCTCGACCGTCGCGCGGCCGTTGCACCCGGAAACCTCCTGCCGTCGGTGCAGGACGCCTTCGAGACCATCGCGCTGGCCCGCGTATCGGCCAACGGTCCCGACGCGGTGCGCCTGGGTTACCTGCGGCGTGGCGACAGTTTCTCGATGAATCCCGATCGGCTGCTGGCCGATGCGAAGGCGTGCGCGCTCGCCCGCGTGGCCGAGGGGTACCTGCCGCCGGAACCGGCCCTGACTGTCCCCGTCGGCGGCGAGGGTCTCGAGGCCGCGCTCAGGCTGGGCCTGCACCTGCACTGGCGGGCGGGCCGGATCTCCGAGTTCGATGTCCTCATCGGCCGCCGGCTCGCGTGGGTCCTGGCCGGCGGGTCCCTGCCGCACGCCACGACGGTGAGCGAGGCGTACCTGCTGGATCTCGAACGGGAGGCGTTTCTCGGTCTGTGCGGCGAAGCGAAGACCCGGGACCGCATCGAGCACATGTTGAAGACCGGAAAGGCGCTGCGGAACTGACGCGCTGGGATTGTCGGCCCGTGATTGACCGTGGAGAGGGTCCGCCGCTCGTGCTCGTCCCGGGCATCCAGGGACGATGGGAATGGATGGAGCCGACCGTCCGGGCCCTGTCGGCGAAGTTCCGCGTGTTGACGACGTCGCTGCCGGGTGAGCCGGGCAGCGAGGTCCCACGCGACGATCGGAAAGGGTTCGACCAGCAGGCGCTCGTGGTCGAGCGGTTGCTCGACGGCGCCGCCGTCGAGCGGGCCATCGTGCTGGGCGTCTCCTTTGGCGGCCTGGTCGCGGCCTACGCGGCAGCAACGAAGCCGGAACGAGTTGAGGCGCTCGTGCTGGCCTCCACCCCGGGACCGGACTGGAAGGCCGACCCTCGGGCGCGCCGCTACATGGCGGCTCCGCGGCTGATGGCGCCGGCCTTCGTGGCTGGCTCGCCGCGGCGGCTGGGTCCCGAGATCATCGCTGCGCACGAGACGGCAGCCGACCGCCTCCGGTTCGCGTGGCGCCAGGCGCGCCGCGTGGTGCGTGCGCCGATGCGGCCGTCGCTGGCGGGCGCGCGGCTGCGGATGATGGCCGGGGCTGACGTGATCGCGTGGTGCCGGCACATCGCGGCGCCCACGCTGGTGATCACCGGCGAGCCGGAGCTGGACCGCGTCGTCCCGGTGTCCGGGTCGCGGGCCTTCGCGCGCGTGATTCCGGGCGCGCGGGTCGTCGAACTACGGCGGACCGGCCACCTCGGCTGCGTGACACGGCCTGGCGAGTTCGCCGGCCTGGTGTGGGATTTCGTCGAATCGCTTGG
>CAYNDV010000168.1:0-9218 GCA_964396055.1 uncultured Vicinamibacterales bacterium
GGCCGAATGGCCGAATGGCCGAATCCTACAGGCTGCGGACCGTCTACACAACAACGGGCGCGGCAGGTCCCCGAGACCCGCCGCGCCCGCATCGTTGAAGCGTGCTTCTTCTTGCTTCTTGCTTCTTGCTCTTCCCCCGGCTTACGGTGCCAGCGGACGCAGCATGGCGTTCACGTTGAGGCTGGTCCCGTCAGGCACCGACCGCCCCATGTTCTTCACGGCGAAGCCGGCCTTCGTGAAGCGGAGGCTGTAACCCGACCCTGGCACCAGGCCCGTGAACTGGAAGGCCCCGTCGGCCGCCGTCGTCATGCTGGTCTGCAGGACGCCGCCCTTGAACAACTCGACCAGGACTCCGTCGAGCAGGGCCTTCGTCCTGGAGTTCTTGACCGTGCCTTCCAGGCCACCGGGCCGCGCCATCGTGACGACGACGTTCTTGGTGCGCCCGGCCGGCACGACGATGCCCGCCTTCGTGAGGTCGTAGTACCCGGCCGCGATGAACTCGAGGTCGTAGGTGCCGGCCAGAACGGGCATCGAGTAGAGCCCGGTCGGACCCGTCGTCGTGGTGTGCTTGGTCACCCCGCCCTGCTTGGCGTTGACCGTCGCGCCGGGAATCCCCACCGCACCCTTGCGGTTGGCCTTACCCTTGAGGGTGCCGCCCGGATCGATCGCGATGTTCTGCGTCGTCGTGCCGCCGGCGGTCACTTCGACGTCCTCGACGGTCTTGGGGTAGAAGCCCTTCTTGGTCACGGTCACGTCGTAGGTGCCGGACTCGATGCTGGCGAACGTGTACACGCCGTTCGCGCCGGTCGTCCGCTCCTCGCCGTCCACCTCCACGAGCGCGCCAGCCACCGGGAGGCCGGTCGCCGAGTTGGTGATGGTGCCGGTCAGGGTGCCCGGTCCGGCGGCGGGCGTCAGGGTGAAGTCCTGCGTGGTCGTGTCGCCATCGGTGATCGTGATGTCGCTGACGGTCGACGACGTGTAGCCCGTCTTCGACGCCGTGACGTCGTAGGTGCCGACGGGCACGTTCGCAATGCTGTAGGTGCCATCAGCCGCCGTGGTGCCGGAGCGGGCACCGATCTGCACCGTCGCCCCCTCGATCGGGTCGCCAGTGTCGTCGTCGGTCACCATGCCGTTGAGGGTGCCCGACTCGCCGGCTGCGCACGACGGGAACTTGAAGGCCCCGATGCGCGTGCGCCACGGCGCCGATCCGGTGCTCTGAAGATACTCCTGGGTGTACCAGAACGTGCAGTCGTCTGTCGGATCGAGCGTCATGGAACTGTAATCGCCCCAGCGCGACGCCGAGTGGGTCTGCGAGCCGCCGCCAGCATGCAATTCAACCTCGGCCTGCGGCAGTGCGCCGGCCGTGTCGCCAGCCAGTCGGCCGACATAGCTGATGGAGGGGAATTTCGAAGCGCTCGACACGCTGTACCCCAGCGCCATGTTGCCCGCGGCGTCCATGGCGATGCTGCCCATCCAGCGGTGCAGGCCGTCCGCCGGGGCATACGTGCCCGCCTGGTGAAGCGTGGGCGTGGCCGCGCCCGGACTCCGGACTTCGTACCAGCGGACGCCGGCTCGATCAGATCCCGCGTCCACCGTGTGGTTGACCACCAGGGACTCGTGCGTACCGAAGTTCCGATACGCCAGGCGATGCATCAGGCGATCCGAGATGGCATCGAGTTTCTCGGCCGTGCCCGGCTGCGGGATGCAGTCGCGACCGGACGTGCCGCACGCGATGCCCGAGTCGAAGGGATACCCGGCGGTCGTCAGGTTGATAACCTTCGGGCCGGTGAAGGTCGAGTTGGCCGGCGTGGTCCAGTCGACGTGGAACTCGAACATGTGGATCCGGTCGCTGGCCCAGCCCCACGCATCGTCATCGACTTCCGCGAAGTAGTTGGGCGCGCCCGCCGGCGGGAGGGTCGAACCGTCGAGGTCGCTCGGCAGGATCCCGCCGTACCAGTTGCTGAGATGCGTCTCCAGGTCGAAGTAGACCATCTGCGCCGCCAGGCCGTTCAGCATCTTGGCGCGCTCGAAGGCGAAGACGCCGGCGCCGCCCCACGACCACGTCGGGTCGGTGAACTGGTTGACGGCCATGTAGTAGCCGTCCGGCCAGACCCCGAGCTTGGGGTAGTCGTTCAGCTTGTTGCTGCTGGCCAGGAATCCATACCGGTACCACGTGCCGAGCGGATCGCCGGTCGTCGACACCGCGATGCACTGGTAGTACGGCCCGGAGGATCCCGCCCAGTTGAACTGGCTGATCATCCAGCGCCCGGCCAACTGGTCATAGAGCACGACGGGGTCGCCGTTGTTCTCGGTCTCGCACACGCCGCCGAAGCCGGCCCAGAGCTGGTTCCCGTCGGCGGGCCCCCAGAGCAGCGTGCCGGTCTTGCTGTAGACCGCCATCGCGAGGTTCACCCACTGCACGTAGTGGTCGGGCCCAACGTCGCCGTTCGTGTCGGGCGGCAACACGCCGCTGACGTTGTTCACGCCGTCGAACGACTGGGAGAACGCGGGCATGCTGGCCTGGCCATGCCACAGTTGGAGGCCGCTGTCGGCGCCTTCGGGAGCCGCCGACGGGACACCGGGACGGCCCGGCAGCCGCTTGGGCGGGGTCGTCGGCTTCTGGATCCGCTGCGGCACACGCGGCGTCATGTCGCGCAGCGCCACGGACGTGTCGTGGTGCACGGGCAACTGCACCTTGGGCGCCGTCAGGCGAAACGCCTGCGACTCTCTCTTCTGCGTCTGCGCGGTGGGGCTGGCGGGCATCAGCAGCGCGACCGCCGCGATCACCGCAGACGTCGCTGCGAACTGCGCAAGACGGAACATGCGTCTGGACATGGGCTCCTCTCACCTCTGGGGGTTTTGTCTATTCTACCCCCGCCGCCGCCTGGCGGCGTCACGAATCGGGTCAGGCCGACACTCAGAACGAGACACGCCGGATGGCGCCGTGTGTAACAAGTCCGTAGCCGGACAGACACAATTGCGCGATCGTGGGCGGCCTGGCCGCAATTTCGGCCTCGCCCGGCGGCGCGCCCGGGCGGCGCTGACCGAAACCGGTGGCGGGACGATGCAAGCGCCGCGCCAGAAGCAGGGGACAACGCCGGCGTCACGCAGAGGCGCCGGCGCGAGCCGCGCGTTCCGCTTTCCACCGCGCCACGAACCGCGTCTTCGCCACCGACGCGGCGAACATCAGCGCCGTGAAGACGACGAACGCCAGGAACGCCCGCTCGAGGGTCAGCCGCCGGTGGATCGGATAGCTGAAGATCCCGTACGCGAGTTCGACGTGAATCCAGTAGACGAACAGCGACGACCGCCCGAACTCCAGCATGGGGCTCCACGCCGGGTTGCGGGGTTCGGCCGCGAAGGGCCGCTGCACGTAGAGGTAGATGGCCCCCATCAGCAGCAGCATCACGCCGATCTTCATAAAGTAGTACGTCGGCGACGTGGTCCAGAAGTTCGACCAACCGGCGGGATACAGCGACGGGAGCTGTGCCGCGCCGTACCCCCCGGCGAGCAGCGCCCCGCCGGCCACGAACAGCCAGCGGTTCATCCGCCACTCCGCCGCCGGCGTGGGCGCCGTGTTGAGCAGCTCCCCCACGAACGCCCCGGCGAAGACGTAGCCCATCCACGGGAAGAACGTGAACACGCTCATCGGCGGCAGCGGCCGGACGTACCACTCGACGGGATCGGGCAGCCACGCGATCCACGCCGCCTGCCGTACCAGCGGCGTCAGGAACGTGAAGGCACAGGCCAGCGAGCCGAACACGATGAGCCGCCAGCGCACCGCGGCGATCCGGCCCCACAGCCACGCGGCCGCCGCGATCGAGGGCCCCATGATGTTCAGGATGTCGGCCTTGAAGATCCCCTTCACCGTCGAGCCGGGGCTCAGGACGAACGACTGCAGCCGGAACAGGAATGCCAGCCCGAAGATCTCCCAGCCGCGTTTCTGCACGGACCACGCGGCGGCCCCGCGATCCCCCGTGCGACGCGCACGCGCCGCGCCGGCCATGACCACCGACACGCCAGCCAGGAAGAGGAAGATCGGCGCCGCCATGCCGGCAATGAACGTGATCCAGAAGAACACCGGCCGCGCCCGTTCGCTGACCAGGGTCCACGAGTCGAAGGTGTGCGCCTCGATCATGAAGAGCACGCTCAACCCGCGCATCCAGTCCAGATACGCGCGCCGGTTCGCCGCGGGGATGCTCATCGTGTGCCCTTGTGGCAGGCCCGTGCCGGGGTCCAGGGACCCTCTAGCCTCTAGCCTCTAGCCTCTAGCCTCTAGAGCCCCTGCACTTCCACCCCCGAGTGGAACTCGATGTCCTGCCGCATCGAGTGCCACACCGAGCAGTACTTCTCGTGAGACATCTCGACAGCGCGCTCCACGGCCTCCAGCGGCGCGCTGGTACGCACGGTGAACTGCAGATCGATGCGGGTGAATCGTTTCGGCTCGGTCTCGGCCCGCTGGCCGTTGAAGGCCGCGTCCAGGGCCTCCACCTTGTGGCGCCCCCTGCGCAGGATGTGGACGATGTCGATGGCCATGCAGCCGGCCAGCGCCGAGGCCAGCAGCACGACAGGTGACGGCCCGTCTTCGCTGCTGCCGTCCACGGGCCAGCTGTGCGACTTGTGCGTCGCCGTGAACAGCAGGCCTTCTTCCCATTTCAGGCCCAGCACCACCGCAGGTTTCGTGTCGCTCATCGTCAGGCTCCCGGGTCCAGGGGGACGGCCGATTGTAGCGCACGCGGCAATGGAAGCCGACACGGGCCGGCTGCCTTGCCGCGGGGGGCGGCCTGTGGGACGATGAGGGTCCCGAATCCCTGTGTCGACTTCTTGCGTTTCCGGAAGGACGTCCCCATGGACCGACGTGCGGCGGTTATCGTGTGTCTCACGGCCGGGCTCGCCATGACCGGCGCCGCGGCCCAGTCCGATCCGTTCCTCGAACGGGCGCGCGCGCTCCACGCGCAGGTGCCCGTCTTCGACGGCCACAACGACTACCCGTGGGAAGTCCGCCAGCGGGCCGGGAAGGATCCGGCGCGCCTCGACATCGCCGGCCCGCAGCCGGCCACGCACACCGATGTTCCGCGGCTCCGCCGCGGCGGCATCGGGGCGCAGTTCTGGTCGGTGTACGTCCCGGCCAGCTTCGCCGGGCAGCAGGCCGTCACTGCCACGCTGGAGCAGATCGACATCGTTCACCGGATGCTCGCGCGTTATCCCGGGACGTTCGAACTCGCCCTGACGGCGGACGACGTGGAACGGATCTTCAAGGCCGGGAAGATCGCGTCGCTCATCGGGATGGAGGGCGGCCACGCGATCGATTCGTCGCTGGGAGCCCTTCGGATGTTCCACCGCCTGGGCGCGCGCTACATGACGCTGACGCACGGCCGCAACGTGCCCTGGGCCGATTCGGCCACGGACACACCCGTGGTGGGCGGCCTGTCCCCCTTCGGCGAAGAGGTGGTCCGCGAGATGAACCGCCTCGGCATGCTGGTCGACCTGAGCCACGTCTCGCCCGACGCCATGCGCGATGCGATCCGGGTGTCGACGGCGCCCGTCATCTTCTCCCACTCGTCGGCGCGGGCGTTGTGCGATCACCCGCGCAACGTGCCGGACGACGTGCTGCGGCTGCTGCCGGCCAACGGCGGCGTGGTGATGGTGTCGTTCGTGCCGGGGTTCACGACGCCGGAGGCGATGGCGTGGGACAACGCCGACGAGGCCGAGCAGGCCCGGGTGGAGAAGGCGCTGTCGGGTGACGAAGCGGGCCGGCGGAAGGCCCGCGAGGCCTGGATCGCCGCGTATCCCCGGCCGAAGGTGACCATTGCGCAGGTGGCCGATCACATCGACCACGTCCGGAAGGTGGCCGGCATCGACCACGTGGCCTACGGCAGCGACTTCGACGGCATCACGTCGACGCCCGTCGGGCTCGAGGACGTCTCCACGTTCCCGGCCCTGACCGCCGAACTGCTGCGCCGCGGCTATACGGATACGGACGTGAAGAAGGTGCTGGGCCTGAACCTCCTGCGCGTGATGCGGGCGGCCGAGCGCGCCCGGGCCGAGAGTTAGTAGTCAGTCGGTGACTCGACGGGCCGGAGGGACTCACGCTCGCGTCCCCGCTCACGACAAGCCGGAGAAACGGGGCTCCGGGGTGCTGGTCGGCAGCAGCGCTGGGTCCCGCAACCCAGCGCGGATTTCGGCCCCTGCGCCCCGTTTCTCAGACTGACGCCGAACGGCCTGGTTCGAGGGGCCGCTCGGTGCGCCACCTCCGGCCCGCCTGGCCCAACGGCCGAACGGCCGATAGCCGAACGGCCCTTAGAACTCCACCCTGTACACCACCTTGAACGTTCGTCCCATCTCGGGGACGTAGTCCTTCACGTATGACAGGTGGTTGCGGTACAGCTCGTTGGTCAGGTTCTCGGCGCGCGCGGTGATCGTGCTCGTGGCGCCGCCGGACTTGAACGAATACGACGCGTGCAGCTTCAGCAGGGCGTAGCCGTCGGTTGGCGTTTCCTCCCCGAACACGCGTTCCTGGGCTGACACCGCCGTCACCTCTCCGCCCACGTTGAACGCGTTCACCTGGTAGCGCAGGCCCACGCGGCTGCGGAACGGCGGGATGCGCGGCAGCGGCTCGCCCGTGTCCTTCAGCTCGCCCCGGACGTAGTCGAGGCCGAAGTCGGCGTACCAGCGCGAGCCGAAGTGTACGTCGCCGTGGATCTCCATCCCCTGCAGGATGCTGTCCCGGCCCACGTATTCGATCACCGGGAAGTCGTCGTGGCCGTGGCCCTCGTGCCCGTCCATCCCGCCGTCCTCGTCTTCGTGGTCGCCGTCGTGACCTGCGTCCTCCACCGGGTTGCGGAAGATGAAGTCGGCGATGTCGTTGCGGAAGTACGTGACCTCCGCCGAGAACCGGGCGGAGCGCCACCGGAACGACGCGTCGAAGCCGAGGGCGTGTTCGGCCTGAAGGTCGGGGTTCCCGATCTCGAAGGCGAAGTTCCCGGGGTGCGGACCGTAGAAGTAGAGCTCTTCGAGGGCCGGCGCCCGGGCCGCCCGGGCCAGGCTGACGGCAAACGTGGTGCGGTGATCGGCGAACGGCGGATTGACGAGCACGCCCATCGAGCCGGAGAACTCGGTGAAGTCGCGGTTCGGCAGGTCGCCGCCCTTGACGGTGTACCGCGTGTGGTCCACGCGGCCGCCGAACTGCAGCGTGACGTGGTGCAGTGGCACCTCCTCGTAGAGGAAGGCCGCCAGGCCCTGCTGATCGACCGGAGGCGACAAGGCCTCGTCGCCCTCCGCCGAGAACGCCCGGTCCAGCACCCAGGTGCCGAAGGTCCCGCTGAAACCGCCCGCCGCCCGGTGCGTGGCCGCGAACTCGAGTTCGTTGGTGTCGTTGGCGAACCGGGTGCCGACCTCGCCGCCAACGATCTCCTCGTGCCGGTAGCGGCGCGCCGCAAACGAGGCCTTCACGCCGGTGATGACGCCGGAAAGATCGCGCGCCTCGCCACGCACGTTGACCATGTGCCGCCGCGGCGTCAGTTCCACCTGTCCGTCCTCGACGTAGGGCAGGCCGTAGCGCGTGTCCTCGTAGCCGTAGCTTGCGCCGACGTAGCCGCGGCTGCCGGTCCACGACAGGCCGACGTTGCCGAACCCGCTTCGCGACTGGCTGTTGTCGACCGTGCCCTCCGGCGTGGAGAAGTCGCCCGTGCGCGATCCGCCGCCCCCGGCGTGGAGCGCCCACTGCGCGTTGCCCCACCAGATGTCGGCGCCGCCGGACCCGGTGCCCGCGTTGGTGCCAAGGTCGAACGTGGCCGTGCCGCGCGTGCCGGTGACCGCGCCATCCGGCACGGCGTTGGAGATGACGTTCACGAGGCCGCCGATCGCATTTGAGCCGTAGATGAGGGTGGCCGGGCCGCGCACCACTTCGATCTTCTGCGACGCGGCAGGGTTGACCGTCACGCCGTGGTCGCCGGACTGGCTCGACAGGTCGCCCATGCGCTGCCCGTCCTCGAGGATCTGGACGCGATCACCGTCGAGCCCGCGAACGACGGGGCGCGCGGGCCCCGGGCCGAAGCTGCGCAGGGCGATGCCCGGCTGGGCCGCCACCGTGGCCGCCAGCGTGGGTTCCAGCGCGCGGGTCAACTCCTGGCCGGCCAGCACCGATGTGGGCTGGTACGACGTGAACTGATCGCGGGGCTCCGCGCTCACCGAGACCACCTCGGAGAAGTGCAGTTCGGGATCCACCAGGATGTTGAGTGAGGTCTCGGGCGCCTTCACCTCGAGTTCGGTGTGCTTCGAACTGAACCCCGCGGCGATCACCACCACGTGGTACCGTCCGGGCTTCAGGCCGTCGAACGTGAATCCGCCGTCGGCGGCGGACACCGTCTGCTGACGCGTCTCCTGCAGGACGACGGTCGCACCCGCGAGGGGCTCTCCGGTCATCGAGTGCAGCAGCTTGCCCTTGAATGCCGCCCCGGCCGCGACTGCCGGGGCCGCCAGCACCGTCACCATCAGGCCCGCCGCCGCCAGGCGCACGAGCGTCGTCATCTGTCTCGGGAACATGGACCCACCTCCGTTGAGCGGGCGACCCGCTCTCCTGCACGCCGGAATCGTCGCGGCGACGCGCCGCGACGGACACGTCAGGCGGACAGGGCTGGAGGCGCGCGGGCGGGGACCGACGATACAGAAAGCGACTCGCAGGCGTGCGGGTCGGCGACCACGAACTCGCAGGCGCCGGCGGCGTCGAATACGACTGCGCCGGAGCCGAGCAGCGTGGATCGGAAGCTCTGCAGCCAGTGGCAGGTGAAGCAGTGCTGGTGGAGGTCGAGGGACTGGGTCGGGACCAGGCGGGGCGCCCCGGGCGTGGCGGCGGCCGGTCCGTGGCACACATCGGCGTTCTGGTCGAGATGCGCCATCCCGACCGGAGTGAGCAGCACGCCCAGGATCAGCCCGAGCGCGGTCACCTGCACGAGGCGGTGCCACCACTGCGACAGGTTCATCCGGAGATCTCTACGGTAGCCAGCGGCGCGGCAGCCGTCAACCCTCCTGTCTTGGACGCCCGCCGGTCGCCCTGGGATCCCGGGGCAGGGTCTCGGGCCGCCACGGGCCGAAGAGGGTTCACGGTTCGCGGTTCGCGGTTCACGGTTGGGGCGTGACAGCGTGATCTCTTCTTGCTCCTTGATTCTTGCTTCTACACGTGAACCACAATCCCCACGCCCCACGCCCCACGCCCCACG
>CAYNDV010000169.1:0-9182 GCA_964396055.1 uncultured Vicinamibacterales bacterium
TGGGACGACCCGAAGATCTACGCCGACACGTCGCCGATGACCTACATCAAGCAGGCCAAGGCGCCCACGCTCATCCAGCACGGCGAACTGGATCGCCGCGTGCCGATCCCCAACGCCTTCGAGCTGTACCAGGGCCTGCAGGATCAGGGCGTGCCCGCGAAGCTCATCGTCTACAAGGGGTTCGGGCACGGCCTGACGAAGCCGAAGGCGCACCGCGCCGCGATGGAGCACAACCTGGCCTGGTTCGGCCAGTACATCTGGGGAGACGCGCCGGCGCCGGCGGCGCCGGTGAAGGAGGCGGTGGCTGGCGTCACGAACTTCTACAGGATTGACGACACGATCGCGTGCGGCGGGGCGATCACGCCCGCGGCGGTGACCGAGCTCAAGGCGCGCGGCTACGCGGCGGTGATCAACCTGCGGTCGGCCGATGAGCCGGGCGCCAATGTGGAGCAGGAACAGGCCGCCGTCACGGCCGCCGGGATGCGGTACGTCCACATCCCGACCAGCCGGGCGAACACAGTGGTCCAGCCGGCAATCGACCGGTTCCTCGCCGCCGTCGCGGATCCGGCGAATCGCCCGCTCTACTTCCACTGCGGGTCCGGCCCGCGGGCGTCGGCCTTCTGGCTCATCAAGCGGGTGCGCGTGGACGGCTGGGCTGTCGACCGGGCCGTGGCCGAGGCGGAGGCCCTCGGCCTGAGCGCGACGCTGAAGGAGTCCGCGCTGGCCTTCCTGGCGCGATAGGGCTACTCGAGGAAGGTCCGCGCGAAGGCGAGAAACGCCTGCACGTCGGCGAAGTTCGACGCGATGCCCAGCGAGACGCGCACCGCCCCGGTGCTCTTGCCGTCGATGCACCGGCGGAACTCGTCGTAGGTGAGGCGGTCGGACAGCCGCACGAAACACGAGCGCATCTCGTCGGCCGAGATGCCCATCGCCAGTTCGCCCGCGCCGGGATTGCAGAAGCACCCGGCGCGGATGGAGATGTTGCGCTCGCCCGCGCGCGCCTCGATCACCTGGTGGTCGATGAAGCGCCCGCTGCCGTCGTGGAAGTTGAAGGTGACGGTGCCGCCCCGGGCCACCATCGTCGGCGGGCCGTAGATCGCGGCCAGCGGCCGCCCGGTCGAGTGGCGCAACTGGCCCAACTGGCCGAGCAGCCAGCCGGTCAGGGCGTGCACGCGGGCGTGGATACGCTCGAGGCCCGTCGTCTCGATGAAGGTCAGGCCCAGGTCGATGGCCGGCAGGCTGCTGTAGTTCACCGTGCCGTCCTCGAACCCGGCCGCCCCGTCGGCCGGCTGGTACCGGTCCGCGCCGACCGAGGCCACCGTGATCGTGCCGCCGGCGAACCATGGCCGGTGCAGTTTGGACAGGGCCTGCCAGCGGGCCAGCAGGGCCCCGACGCCCGTCGGGTAGCCGAACATCTTGTAGAACGACAGCACCACGAAGTCGGGCCGGCACCGCGAGAGATCCAGGCGGTTGGTCGGGACAAACGCCGCGGCGTCGAGCAGCACGTCCCAGCCGCGATCGTGAGCTGCCTCGATCCAGGCCAGGTCGTGCTGCACACCCGAAAAGTTCGACTGCGCCGGGTAGGCGAACAGGTCGCCGCCGGTACGGCCGCACGTGTCGAGGGTGCCGGTGACGGCCGCGGCGTCCACGCGCAGGTCGGGCGGGTTCACCGGAACGTACTGCACCGCCGCGCCACGCGAACGGGCGAACTCGCGGATGCCGTTGACCGAATTGTGATTGTCGAACGTCAGCGCGAACTGCCCGCCGGGCCCGAAGGGGTACGACTCGGCGATAAGCTTCAGCGCCTGGCTGGCGTTGCCGGTGAAGATGACACAGTAGTCGTCCGGCGAGGCGTTGAAGAAGCTCAGGATGTGGCGCCGGGCCCGCTCGGCCAGGTCCGTCGACCGCAGCGACGTGGGGTTGTTCGAATGGGGATTCCCGTAGACGCCCGACAGCAGCAGATCCATGTGTGCGCGGACCTGCGAGGCGGCATACAGGCCGGCGCCCGTGTAGTCGAGGTACACGTGCCCGCCCTCGTCCAGCCGGGCGAACTCGCGCGCCCGCAGTTCGTCGAGGCTCAGGGTGGTGACGTACTCCGGGTAGGCCCGCACGAACTCGTCGAACAGGGGGTCGGCTTCCATGGGTCTGCTCCCGCGAGGCGGCGGCCGGCCCGCGGGGCCGGGCCGCCCTACTTCTTCATCCGGCTCCGTTGCGCCACGATGGCTCTCACGCCCTCGAGGGCCGCGTCGATGTGGGCCTCGGTGTTGAACGGTCCGATGCCGAAGCGAACGGCGCCGTGGATCTTGTCGAGACCCAGTTGCTCGTGTACCCGGGGCGCGCAGTGCAGGCCCGTCCGGCACGCGATGTTGTGGTCTACGTCCAGGATCGTGCCCGTGTCGCCCGCCTCGAACCCGTCCACGTTGAAGGCCAGGACGGCGATGTGGTTCTCGAGGCTCTCCTGGCAGTACAGCGTGACGCCGGGAATGGCGTGCAGCCCGTCCACGAGGCGGCGCATCAACCCCATCTCATGCGCCTCGATCCGATCGAGGCCGGTCTTGAGGATCCACTGCAGGCCGGCGTGCAGGCCGGCGATGCCGACGATGTTCGGCGTGCCGTACTCGAGGCGCCAGGGATATTCGTCGAGGTGCAGCCGGTGCGCGGAACGGACGCCCGTGCCGCCGGCGCGCGAATGCCGGATCTCCACGCCTTCCTGCACGTACAGGCCGCCGATGCCCGTGGGGCCCATGAGCGACTTGTGGCCCGTGAAGGCCAGCACGTCGATGTTGAGCGCCCGCACGTCGATCGGGATCTTGCCGGCCGTCTGCGAGGCGTCCACCACCAGCCGGATGCCGCGCTCGCGGCACCGGCGCCCGATCTCGCCCACCGGCTGGACCGTGCCGATGACGTTCGATCCGTGGTTCACCACGACGAGCCGGGTGTTGGCCTTGAACCGACGCGCGATGTCGTCCGGGTCCACGAAGCCGGCTGCGTCGAACTCGACGTGGTCCACCTCGACCCCGTGGTCCCGCCGCAGGTGCTCGAGCGGGCGCAGCGTGGCGTTGTGCTCCACGGTCGTCGTGACCACGTGGTCGCCGCGTTCGACCATTCCGAACAGCGCCAGGTTCAGGGCATCGGTCGAGTTGTACCCGAACACCAGGCGGTCCGGATCGGTGCCGTTGAAGAACCGCGTCAGGGCCTTGCGCGTGTCGTCCACCAGCTGGCCCGTTTCCATGCACAGGTCGTAACCCGACCGGCCGGGGTTGACGCCATGCGTCCGGAAGAAATGGTCCATGAACGTGTAGGTTTCTTCCGGCTTCGGAAACGACGTGGCGGCGTTGTCGAGGTAAATCAGGCTCATGGATGTCCCGGCAGGGGCGTAGTTGGCGGTTGGGTCACTCGTCAGTGTGCGGTCAGCAGGCGGGGCGCAGGTCTCCCGGTCAGAGGTCGGGACTCGTCATGAGTCCAGACAATCGCAGCAGGAACCGGGCGGCGCGGCGGCCGGCCCGGCCGGTGTCAGCTCGCCCCGATCGAGGCGCTTGACCACGTCGATGATGTCGCCCTGAACGCCGGCCAGCACGGTGATGCCCCGGCCCGCGAACACGGCGTACGCCGTGGGCCCCATCCGCCCGGCAATCACGTGGGTCACGCCGTTGCGCACGAACAAATCGAGCCAGAACGCGTGATTGCAGCCGGGGTTGGGCACGACCATCGAGTGCCGGATGGTGCCCTGATCGACCTCCGCGATCGTGAACATCGGGCAGCAGCCGAAGTGCGAGGCCACGAAATCCCGGTCGGTCGCGATGGCGATTCTCATAGGCTCCGGGATCATACGGGTGCCTCGCCGGGGGTGTCAAACGAGCGACCGCGCGACCGCCGGGGAACCCGCGATGTGGAGCGGGCCTTGACATTAATGAGCATACGTTCATAATGAGGCCAGAGATCGCTGCCGTGCCACGACCCTTCTGCCAGCGCCGGATCGCCGGTCACCCCCCTGCGGGGCTCTTCAAGCCCGCCGGCATCCCGACGCCCCTCCTCGACGAAGTGGTGATGACGCTGGACGAGTTCGAAGCGATTCGCCTGGCCGATCTTGACGGCCTGTATCACGAAGACGCCGCAGTCCAGATGCAGGTCTCCAGGCCGACCTTCTCGCGCATCATCGAGTCCGCCCATCGCAAGCAGGCCGACGCGCTGGTCCACGGCAAGGCCCTGCGCATCGCGGGCGGTCCGGTGCAGGCACAGGCCGGACACCGCCGCTGCTGCCGCCTGCACGACGGCCGTGGGCGCCGCGATGCCGGCCCCGATTCCAACCCCGACCCCCACCTGACGAGGGACCCATGAACGTCTGTATTCCGGTTGATGCGGACCAGGGCGTCGACAGCCCGGTCTGCGCGCATTTCGGCTCGGCCCCGTTCTTCATGATCGTCGACACCGACACCGGCGTGTGCCGGGCCCTTCCGAACCGCAACCTCCACCACGCCCACGGCATGTGCCAGCCGCTGCTGTCGCTCCAGGGCGAACGCCTCGACGGCATCGTCGTCGGCGGCATCGGCCTGGGCGCGCTGAACAAGCTTGTGGCGGCCGGCCTGGAGGTGTACCGCGCCGATCGGGCGACGGTGGGCGCGACGGTGGAAGCGCTCAAGGGCGGCCTGTTGAAGCCGATGACCCCGGCGTCGGCGTGCGGCCACCATGGCGCGCACCATGGCCACGGGGCCGGGATGGGCCATGCCCACCGGCACGGCCAGCCCGGGATCGAGTGACGCCCGGCCGCCCATGACTGGCACGCCGGATCTCGCCGGGCGCCTGGCGCACTTCGAGGCGCGCACGCGGCACTACGCAGCACGCGGGTACGACCGCCGGGCCGCGGCAGGCTTCGTGGCGGCTGTTCTCGATCCAGTCGGCAGTCCCGTCCTCGACGTCGGTACGGGCAAGGGACTGCTGGCGATCGCCCTCGCCGGCCGCGGTGTCGACGTGGTGAGCGTGGACCCAGACGCGGACGAGCAGGAAGTAGCCCTGGCCCTGGCGGCCGAGGCGGGCGTCGAAGGGCGGGTCACGACCGTCACCGGCGATGCTGCTGCGCTGCCGCACGCCGACGGCCACTTCGCGTCCGCCGCCAGCCTCGACGTCCTGCATCACCTGACCGACGCGCGCCCCATCCTGGCCGAACTGGCCAGGGTGGTGGCCGCGCATGGCGAGGTCCTTCTGGCCGACTTCTCCCGCGAGGGGTTCGACCTGGTGGCAGCCGTGCACCGTGAAGAGGGGCGCGTCCATCACGAGAGTGGCGTCACCGTGGACGATGCCGTGAGCATCCTTGGCGAGCTGGGCTTCTCCGTGACGCGAAGGCTGACGCGCCACCTGCACGACATCGCCGTCCTCACGCGCACCAACGGAGCGCGGGGCCAGGCCACGCTCGAACGGATGCGCCGGCACTCCCACCCGCACTGCCTGGTGTGCGGGGGCAGCGGGACGAGCGGGCTCCGGCTCGACTTCGCCGTGCTGCCGGACCGGTCGGTGTTCGCGGAGTTCGCCGGCGGGGCCGACTTCCAGGGCTACCCGGATGCGCTGCACGGCGGACTCACGGCGACGTTATTGGACGCCGCGATGACGAACTGTCTGTTTGCGAGGGGGATCGTGGCCGTGACGGCGCGGCTCAACGTCCGCTACCTGCATCCCGTGCGGTGGTACCAGACGAGCAGCGTGACGGCGCGCCTGCTCAGGTCGGCCCGCGGTCTGCACTACCTGTCCGCCGAGGTGCGGCAATCCGGCCAGGTGGTGGCCACCGCTGAGGCGACATTCAAGGAACGGGGAACGGCGCGTCCGTCCGGGCGGGAGCCGGCCTCCCCGAACGGAGGAACAACATGACACGGCTGGGCATCATCATCTGTGATCGGTACCGCAGTTGCGCCGGGGGCAAGTGTCTGCGGGCGCTTCGCGAGCGGGAAGGCGCGTTCAGCGCCTACGAGGGCGACCACGTCGAACTCGTCGGGTTCACGACGTGCGGGGGCTGTCCCGGGGGCAACATCGAGTATGCGCCGGAGGAAATGAAGAAAAACGGAGCCACCGTCATCCACCTGGCCACCGGCCTGCTGGTGGGGTACCCGCCGTGCCCGCACCTCGAGTATTTCACCCGCTTCATCCCCGAGAAGTACGGCATTTCCGTGGTCGTCGGCACGCACCCGATACCCGAGAAATACGCAACGACGCACGCGGCATGCGGGACCTGGGAAGGCCCTGGCTGGCCGGCCCTGCTCGAGCCGACCATGGCCACGAAGGAAGTGCGGCTGAGATACGATTAGTCGCGCGGATGCGGCCCGTGCCGGACGAGCCGGACGGCCGCGGGCGAAGAGACACATCACCGGGGGCAGCAATGAACAGGGACACGAGCATTGCGTTGTTGAACAAGGGCGTCGCGGACGAACTGCAGGCGGTTCACCAGTACATGTACTGGCATTTTCATCTCGACGATCAGGGGTTCGGTCCCCTGAGCCAGATGTTCCGGCGTGTGGCCATCCAGGAGATGGGACACGTCGAACAGCTCGCCGAGCGCATCCTGTTTCTGAAGGGCGACGTGAACATGGTGACGGCCGGACCGGTCGAGCGCCTGACCGATCCGCAGGAGATCCTGAAACGCGCCGCCGAGATGGAGCACGAGGCGGTGGGGATCTACAACCAGTACGCGATCGAGTGCGGCCAGAACGCCGACGCGGTGTCGAAGCAGATGTTCGAAGTGCTCGTCGCGGACGAGGAACGGCACTTTGCCGAGTTCGACAAGCAGCTCGACAACATCAAGCGGTTCGGCCCCAGCTATCTGGCGCTGCAGTCGTTCGGCGCGGGCGGCGCGCCGTCCGAGACGGCGGCGACCTAGGTCCGATGGCGGACCTCGTCGAGGCGTCCGGCCTGTCCCGGCCTGGCCCGGGACAGGGCGCCGGATGCGCCCCGACGGGTTCCCGTTGCGGGTGCGTACGGCCTACTTCCCGAACACCAGTCCCTCGATCATGACCTCGAGTTCCCGCTGAAGGCGCTGCTTCGCGGCCTCGCGGCTGCTCACGTCCTTCGCGATGGCGTCCAGGCGCGTCTCCTGCTCCTCGAGCTGGCGGGTGTATCGCGTCACGAGCGCCCGCTCTTCCGTCCGGGTCCCCAGCGCCTTGAGGTTCTCACGCAGCCGCTCCTGGTCGCGGAAGATCTGATCGCGTTCCTGGGTGCGGCTGCGGATCTCTGCCTCGACGCCGCCGATCTCGGTCTTCTTCGCCAGCACCGCCCGCAGCGCCCGCTCGCTTTCCGGCGTCAGCGCCTGCTGCCTGACCAGCAGGCCCAGCTGATCGTCGGTGAGGTTGGACACGAGGTACGAGGTTTCCAGGACCCGCTGCTCCTCGACGGCGAGCATCGCGGTGGACTTCGGGGCGACCGTCAGCCTGAACCGGTGGACGTTGGGCGCCGACTCGTCGGGTTTCGCGGCGCTGACGAACGACCAGCCGCTGCGGTTGGGGTGCTCGATGACCAGCGTGCGCGCCCGGCTGTCCTCGTTGCGCACTGAGTACGTGCGCTTGTCCCGCAATTCGCGCTGCATCACGAGCAGGCCCCGCGCGATGCGGACGCCCGTCACGCGTTCGGGCGCCGCCGCGTCGCCCTTCGCGTCCACCAGCAGGGCGAGATCGGCGGCGTAGGACAGGAGCCGACGCTCGCCGGGTTTGACGGCGTCCATCAGGCCCTCACCCGTGAAGGTGGCCGACTCGAGCACCGAGAACGTGCCGCCGTCCAGGGTGTACGGCGTCGAGTTGGTCAGCCACACGGCCGACCGCGGCCGCGCGCCCGTCGCGGCGTTCCACACCGACACCCGCTCCGCCTCCACCGCCCCGTTGACGATGGGCACCAGCGCGGACTGGTTCTTGCGGATGGTGACCGGCTCCTTGAGGCGGTACTCGAACAGGTCGCCGAGTTCGCGGCCCTGGGCGGCGGATTCGACGCGGCTCATGGCCTCCATCGCCGCGTTGCGGGCCATCGGCGCGGGCGCCGGCGGCGGCGGCGCCTCGGGCAGGCCGCCCACCATCCCACCCACCACGCCACCGGGCACGGCCGCCATGGCGCGGCGCGGCCGCTCGGCCTTCTCCTCCAGGGCCTCGGCCTCCGGTGCGGCGCCGGCCATGAGCATGGCTTCGTGGGTCTGCGGCGACAACTGCATGGCGGAGGGCAGCGGGACGACCGGCCGGCGCGCGTAGAGCGGCTGCGAGAGCTGCTGGATGAACGACTGCGGCGACCCGGCCACCAGCGACAGTTCCACGTCGGTCCAGTCCTCGCCGATGGTGTTGTCGACAATCGCCCAGCCCTGCAGCAACGGCTTGTCGCCGGCTTTCGCCGGCAGGACCAGCCGGTACGTGCTCTTCCAGATCGGCACCTCGCTGATGTAGCTCACGTAGAGCTGCCGATCACCGTTCCCGCTGGTCGCAATCGACATCCGGCGGAGGTCTTTCTGGCGCGTGGACGACAGGATGTCGAGGTAGCGGCGGATGTCGCCGCGCAGGTCGCCTTCCAGGATGCGCACGGACACGCGCGACGTCACGTCGATGGTCTTCAGTTCGCCGGCCTCCGTGATGAGCGCCAGTTCGCGCGTCTCGAGGGGCTTGTCGCCATCGAGCCGCGTCCGGGTCTCGACGCTCAGCACGCGCCCGGTGACCAGGCCGGCCGGCGTGGCGGCCTCGACGCGGGCGCCCCGCAAGGCTGCGAGGAAGGCCGGCACCGAGGTGTCCTCGTCGAGGGGCAGCGCCAGGGCGCCGAGCTTCCGGTTGGCGGGGTCGTCCGTATTGAAGCTGATCCCCGTCACGCGGCCGTTGCCGAGATCGACGGTCGTCAGGGACTTCAGCACGTCGTTGAGCTGGCCGCTCGTGAAGTCGATGGCCACCTGCTGGGTGCCGCGCACGCGGCCGAGGTGCTCGAAGAAGCCGACGCCGTTCTTGTAGAGCACCACCCGCTTCACCGGCAGGCGCTCGGCGTCCGATGGGGCCGGCGCGGTCTGCTGCGCGAGGCCGGCGGCCTGGGCGACCAGAATGACCGCACACGTGAGACAGGAAAGCAGTCGCATGGGAGTACCTCTGCGGTTATTAGAAAGAAGCAAGAAGCAAGAAGCAAGAAGGGATCACACTGTCACGCCCCACGCCCCACGCCCCACGCCCCACGCCCCACGCCCCACG
>CAYNDV010000170.1:0-2185 GCA_964396055.1 uncultured Vicinamibacterales bacterium
GCCGGGTACTTCGACTCGAGGGCCTTGACGCGGTACACCTCCAGGCCCTCGCTCCGTTGCAGCCACACGGCGGCGAGGGCCGCGACGATCAGCGCGAAGACTTCAGGCCTCGCGCGCGGCACGCGTGCGGCCGCCGCCCATGCGACCGCGGCCACGAGCACGCACAGGGCCGGCAGCGCAGGCAGCAGGAAGCGGAGGTACCACCAGTCGTCGAACACGACGTACGGGAGGTAGGCCGCGAGGACGGCGGCGGCAAACGCGAGGAGCAACAGTCCGCTGCGGCGCGGCCGCACCAGCAGGGGTGCCACCAGCGCGAGCGCGATCGCGGGCGTGTGTGCCTCGATCAGCCAGCGTGGATAGCGGGCCAGATTGGGCAGGACGTGGCTCAGGCTGAAGAGCTGCTCCACGGCACCGTAGCCCGACCGCACCGGCGAACCGTACACCTGGAACTGCAGGAATCCGACGGCGCCAGCCCCGCAGGCCACCATGGCGACATACCGCACGGCGCGGTGCCACGGCCGCAGTCCCCGGATCACCAGGGCGCCGACGATGATCGCCAGCGGAGCGAGGTTGGGCCGCACGAGGATCGCGGCGGCGGCACAGGCTCCGGCCATCCACGCCAGGCGCCGGCCGCGGGAGTCGTCGGCGTCGGCGCCAGCCGCCGCGGCGGCCAGAGCGGCCGTCCACAAGGCCGCCGCCGGCACGTCGCTCATCGGCTGGAAGAGCTGGAACAGGAACACCGGGCTGCAGGCCGCGAGCACGGCCGCACCGGCGCCTGCCGCCGGGCCGGCGACGTGGCGCCCGAGGACGTAGGTGCTCCAGATGCCGAGGGCGCCCAGCAGCGGCACCACCCAGAACCACGCCCCGGCGCCGCCGATGGCCATGAACGCCGCCATCATCAGCGACAGGCCAGCCGGGCAGAGGGGCACAGACCCGCCGGCCGCCGGCGCGAACCCCGAGGGGGCGAACGTGGCCGCGGCATCAGGCCACGGGGCGTCGGTCACCACGGGCGGCAGCGCCCATTGTCCGCGCAGGAACATCTCCGCCTGTCCGACGTAGCAATGGGAGTCGGATCCGCCCACGGCGTTCGTGCCCCAGTAGAGGCCCGCCGCGATGGTGAGGAGGGCCGCCGCGGCGGCGAGGGTCGCGGGAACCAGACGCCCGGACGATACCCCGGCCCCCGAACGCCCGGACGCCTTCAGCGGGGCGGGCGGACCGGCGGGCGCGTCAGGCGGAGGTGTGCTCACGGGAGGGTGCCGCGGGGCGCCAGCGCAGGCGGTAGCCGGCCAGGACGCGCACGGCGTGCACGCCGTCGCGCCACTTGATCTTCTTGCCTTCGGATTTCAGCCGCGGCCGGTAGACCACCGGCAGTTCGAGAATCCGGTGGCCGCTCAACAGCACCTTGGCCGTGATCTCGGGCTCGATGTCGAACCGGTTCGACTCGAGGCCCAGCGACCGCGCCACGTCGGTGCGCATGATCTTGTAGCAGGTCTCCATGTCCGTGATGGAGGACCCGAACAGGAGGTTGGTCACCACTGTCAGGAACCGGTTGCCCAGCAGGGTCATCAGCGGGGCGTCCGGGCGGTCACCCAGGAACCGCGACCCGTAGACCACCGGTGTCTGGCCGGCGACGATCGGCGCCACCAGGACGGCGAGCTGGGCCGGATCCAGTTCGAGGTCGGCATCCTGGATCGCGATGATGTCGCCCCGCGCCTCGGCCAGGCCCCGGCGGATGGCCGCTCCCTTGCCCGCGTTGGGCGAGACGTGGATCACGCGCAGACGCGCGTCGGCAGGCACCGCGTCGAGGGCCGCGCGCGTGCCGTCCGACGAGCCGTCGTTCACCACGAGGATCTCGCGCGGAACCGGCAGGTCGATCGACAGGAGCCGGTCGATCACCGCCGCAACGGTGCCCGCCTCGTTGTAGACCGGGACGATGATGGACAGCAGGGCGGCGGGCATGGGTGCTGGGGATTGTACCTTAGGGGCGTGGGGCGTGGGGCGTGGGGCGGGGGCGTTGAGGATTGTCAGAAGCAAGAATCAAGGATCAAGAAGGGATCACGCCGTCACGCTGCACGGACCAGGGCCGCACGGCCGATAGCCGAGCTGCCCAAAGCCCAACGGCCTAACCTGGAACCGTGAACCGTGAACCCGTGATAGTGTCCCCCCGCAGGAGGGCGTGCATGTC
>CAYNDV010000170.1:2285-5935 GCA_964396055.1 uncultured Vicinamibacterales bacterium
GAACCGTGAACCGTGAACCCGTGATAGTGTCCCCCCGCAGGAGGGCGTGCATGTCACGACGGCTGTTCGGGGTGCTGGCGGGCCTGGTCCTCGGCGGAGTGGTGTGGCTGTGGCCGGGCATCGGGTCGCTCGATCCCCTCGGGCAACGGGCGCTCGCCGTCATCGCGTGCGGCGTGGTGTTCTGGGCCACCGACGTGCTGGCCGCGGGGATCACGGCGGTCCTGGTGCTGGGCCTGCTGCTGGCCGTCGGCGTGCCGGGGTCCGTGGCCCTGGCCGGCTTCGCATCGTCGGCATTCTGGATCCTGGTGTCGGTCCTCTTCTTCGGGTACGCCATGGACAAGACGGGCCTGGCGCGCCGCATCGCCTACCGCATCCTCCTGGTGTTCCCGCCGACCTACACGGGCATCCTGTTCGCCTTCCTCGCGATCGGGTTCGTGCTCACGCTCGGCATCCCGTCGATGACGGTGCGCACGGCGATCATCATGCCCATCGGGTGGGCCCTCGTGCAGGCGCTGGGCCTGCCGCTGCCCGGGCGCGGGTCGGCGCTGCTCGTGCTGAGCATCTTCGAGATGGCCGTGCTGCCGGGCTGCGCCCTGCTCACGGGGGCGCTGTGGGGGCCGTTTGTCACGGGCCTGTTCGCGAACCAGAACCTCCCGCTGAGCTGGCTCGAGTACGCCCGCGTGATGTTCGTGCCGACCATCGTCTGGTGCGTGCTCGTGCTGGCGGGCAACCTCATCGCCCTGCGCCCCGAAGGCGAACTGGGCGTCACGCGTGCCCTTGCGGCCGGCGAACTCGACCGGTTGGGCCCCATGAAGGCCGCGGAACGCGTGACGGCTGTCGTGGTGGCCCTGTCGATCCTGGCGTGGGCCTCGCAGCCCTGGCACAAGGTGCCGCCCGAGGCGATCGGCATGCTGGCCCTCACGGCGCTCTTCGCCGGCGGGGTGCTGACCGTTCCCGAAATCGGCACCGGGATTTCCTGGCCCCTGGCGCTCTTCGTCGGCGGCATCCTGTGCGTCAGCACCGTCATCACCACTTACAAAATCAGCGGGTGGTTCGCGGGCTTCATCGTCCCGGCCATCGCGCCCGTGGCGGGGCAGCCGCTGCTGCTGGTCACCGTGCTCGCGCTGTGCGTGATGGCGATGCGGTTCATCGACCCGGTGGGGTTCATCTCGATCGCGGCGTTCTTCCTGGCCCTGGTCGGCGTGGCCCCGACCTGGGGCATCACGCCCGTGGTTTTGACGGGCATGATCTTCCTGCCGCTCCACGTGTTCTGGTTCAACTACCAGAACATCTGGATCGTCATGACCGAGGGCATCACGAAGAAGGCGGCGTACACCGACGGCGACCGGATCCGCCTCGCCACCGTGTACGCCGTCGTCTCGGTGGTGGGCCTGTGGGTCGCCGTCGGGTACTGGAAGCTGACCGGGATTCTCTGACTACTTTTTCCCCGCGCTGGCGCCGCCGTAGGCCAGTTCGACGATGTTGGGATCCGACGGCCGTTCCGGACCCGGATCGGGGATCCGCTGCCGCACCGGCGGGAGGTGCCGGAGGAAGGTGATGACGGCGTGGATCTCCTCGTCCGACCAGTTCGCGGCGAGGGGCCACGGCATGGCGTGGTGCGACATCACCCAGTTGCCGTCACGGATGCCTCCGCGCATCGCCCGCTTGATCTGTTCGTCGGTGCGCGCGCCGAGGCCCGTCTCCGTGTCCGGCGTCAGGTTCCGGCTCACCACCGTCCCGTGGCTGCTGGTGACGAACTTCATCCCGCCGGCGAGGTACATCGACGGGTTCTGGTTCTCGGGCCCCGGCGGGAAATGGCACCCGGCGCAGTCCGACGTCAGCAGGATCTGCCGCCCGCGCTCCGCCACCGCCCGCGTGGCCGGATCGCTGATGGCCGTGAGCGGCGGGATGAGATCCGTCTGCATCGTCGCGAACGCCTCGGGCGGCGAGAGCGTGAACGGCGGAATGAAGTAGAGGAACGCCGTGAACCCGGCGATGCCCAGGATGACGACGGCGATGGCCGTCCACTTGAGGATTCGTCGCAGCACGGGGGCCTCCTACTGCTTCACCTGGCCTTCGGACAACGCACCGGCGTTGCCGCTGAAGACCACCATCGGTTCGTCGACGCCGAGCACGAGCATCCGGAACTTGTCGGCGAGATAGGCGAATGTCCCCGGGACCACCCGGGCCGGGATCCGGTTGCGGACCGGCGGGATCGTGCGCAGGTAGGCGACCAGCGCCCGCTGGTCGGCTTCGGAAAGATGCGCGAAGGCCGACCAGCCCATCGGGAAGGGCAGCATGCGCGACCCGTCGCGGCGGAACCCCTTCGTGACGGCCCGCAGGATCTCCTCGTCGGTGTACGCGCCGAGGCCCGTCTCCTTGTCCGACGTCAGGTTGGCCGTCACCGCTTCGCCCCAGATCGACAGCTTGAACCGCTGGCCGCCTGCGAACTTCAGGCCGGGGATGATGCGGCTCTCGCGATCCACGGGCGAGTGGCAGTGCGCGCAGACCTCGGCGAGCTGCCGGCCGCGCTCGATCGGGCTGGCCGCCCGCGCCTCGTCTTCGGCCGCGAAGTGGGCCCGGGCCTCGTCGGCGCTCATCTCCCACAGCGGCTTGCGCGCGAGCGACCCGACGTAGTGCGCCAGGTGCCAGATCTCGGCGTCCGTGGCCAGATCGGCGACGCCCGGCATCGGCGTGCCGTCGATGCCCGTCTTCAGGCGCACGGCGATGTCGCGGGCGGAGGCGCCTGCGCGGAACGTCCAGGGCTCGGTCAGCTTCGCGGCGACGACGGTGTGCCCCCAGTCGTCCTGCAGCGACGAGGCGACCGCCGTGGCCGGCTGGCCGCCCTCACCGTGGCAGGCGCCGCACTGCAGCGTCGCGTAGACCTGGCGACCGGCGTCGAGGCTGCGGGCGTCGGCCGGCGGTTCCGGGCCCAGCGTCACGGGCTTCGCCGGTTCGGCGGCGAACCGCGGCGAGAACTGCTTGACGTACTGGACAACCGCGCGCTGTTCGTCGGCGCTGAGTACGCCACGGAATCCGATCATCGACGTGCCCGCCAGGCCCTCGTCGACCACGCGCCGCAGGTCGTCGTCGGTCGGGAGCGACCCCGAGGCGGTGGACCGGAACTTGAACACGCCGCGCGTGAAGTCGCGCGGCTTGACCAGCAGCAGGTCGGCGGCCGGGCCGTCGCCCATGCCGCTGGTGCCGTGGCACTGGGCGCACTTCGCATCGTAGATCGTCCGCCCGTCCGGCCCGGCGGCGGCCGACGACGGGGCGGCGGCAGTCGCCACGGGCTGGGCACCAGCCGCCGATGCGGGCTGGCTGACCGCGAGCGCCACGGCGGTCGAGACGACCGCGGCGACGGCCAGACAGGCGATGGCCGTGCCGCGGTGGAGAGCTGCTGGGGGCATGCGTCCTCCGGTTCAGGTTATGGGGAGTACCCAGGCCATTATACCTTCAGGAGCGGCTCACGCCCACCGACCACCCGTGGACCGGGTCCGGCAAACGCGCTATGGTATGCCGGTCCGACGACCGCACTCGTTCAACGGAGGCACGATGACTCGCACGCGTTCCCGCGTTCTGCTCCTGGCGGTGGCTGTCCTGCTGTTCGTGGCTGCGGCCGCGCCGGCCCAGCCCCGCGTGACGGCGCC
>CAYNDV010000170.1:6035-9151 GCA_964396055.1 uncultured Vicinamibacterales bacterium
GTGTGGATCGACGGCGGCCTGCACGCCACCGAGGTGGTGGGCGCGCAGCAGCTGATCGAGATGGTCTACCAGATGGTCAGCCGCACCGACGCCGAGACGGTCCGCTTCCTGAACGACGTGATCCTGCTGTGCGTGCCGGCAAACCCGGACGGCATGGAACTGGTGTCGGGCTGGTACATGCGGAACGCCGACCCGCTGAAGCGGTCGACCGGCGGTATCCCGCGCCTGTACGAGAAGTACGCGGGCCACGACAACAACCGCGACTCGTACATGGTGAACCTGCCTGAGACCGAGAACATGCACCGGGTGCTGTACCGGCAGTGGTACCCGCAGATCCTCTACAACCACCACCAGACGGGTCCCATCGGCACCGTGGTCTTCATGCCGCCGTTCCGCGATCCGTTCAACTACTACTACGACCCGCTGATTCCCCTCGGCATCGAGGCCGTCGGCACGGCGATGCACAGCCGTTTCGCGGCAGAGGGCAAGCCGGGCAGCACCATGCGGTCGGGCGCCGCGTATTCGACATGGTGGAACGGCGGCCTGCGCACGACGGCGTACTTCCACAACATCATCGGCCTGCTCACCGAGATCATCGGCAATCCGACGCCGATGGAGATCCCGCTGGTGCCGCCGAAGCTGGTGGCCAGCGGCGACTACCCGTTCCCGATCCTGCCGCAGAAGTGGCACTTCCGGCAGTCGATCGACTACGAGATTTCGGCGAACCGCGCGGTCCTCGACATCGCGTCCCGGTATCGCGACACGCTGCTCTTCAATCTCTACACGATGGGGAAGAACGCCATCGCCAAGGGCAGCCGCGACACATGGACGATCACCCCGAAGAAGATCGAGGCGCTGATGGCCCAGGCGGCCAAGGACCGGCCGGCGGCGCCCGAGCCGCCGCGCGGCGGCCGGGGCGCCGCCACCGTGCCGGCCAAGTACCTGGACGGGCTGCGCACGCCCGAGGCGCGCGACCCCCGCGGGTTCATCCTCCCGTCGGATCAGCCCGACTTCCTGACGGCCACCCGCTTCGTGAACACGTTCATCAAGAACGGCATCACCGTTCACCGGGCCACGGCGCCGTTCACCGTGCAGGGCAAGGCGTACCCGGCCGGCTCGTACGTCATCAAGGCCGCGCAGGCGTTCCGGCCGTACGTGCTCGACCAGTTCGAGCCGCAGGACCACCCCGACGACTTCGCGTACCCGGGCGGCCCGCCGCGGCCGCCCTACGACAGCGCCGGCTGGACCCTGGCGTTCACGATGGGGATCCAGTTCGATCGCATCCTCGACGCGTTCGACGGCCCCTTCGAGGTGATCCCCGACGTGGTGAAGCCGGCGGCGGGGAAGGTGAGCGTGCCGGCCGGGGCCAGGGCGGCCGGCTACCTGGTGGGCGCGGCCACCAACGACACGTTCCTGGCCATCAACCGCCTGCTGGCTGCGAAGGAGGACGTCTACCGCCTGACGGCGCCGATAACCGCCGGGACCGTCACCTGGCCGGCCGGCAGCGTCTATGTGGCGGCGAAGCCGGCCACGGCCGCGGCCGTGAAGAAGCTGGCCGAGGACACGGGCCTGTCGTTCGAGGGCACGGCGGCGCGCGTGCCGGCCGGGGCGATGAAGCTGCGGCCGGTGCGCATCGGCCTCTGGGATCGATACGGCGGGTCGATGCCGTCCGGCTGGACGCGCTACCTCTTCGAGCAGTTCGAGTTCCCGTTCGAGGTGGTGTACGCCCCGATGCTCGACGCGGGCAACCTCGCCGCGAGGTACGACGTGCTCGTCTTCGTGGATGGCGCGATCCCCGAGCGTGAGGTGAGCGGCCCGGATCCGTTCCTGGGCGGCCAGCCCCGCGCCGAGGACATCCCGGCGGAGTACCGGGCGCAACTGGGCAGCGTCACCATCGCGAAGACCATTCCGCAACTGAAGCAGTTCGTCGAGGACGGCGGCCTGCTGCTGGCCATCGGCAGTTCGACCGCCGTGGCGAACCACTTCAAGCTGGCCGTGGCCAACGCGCTCACGGAGCGCACGCCTCGAGGTGAGGAGAAGCCGCTCGGGTCCGACAAGTTCTTCATTCCGGGATCCGTGCTCGAGGCCGCGCTGGATCCCACGCACCCGCTGGCGTGGGGCATGCGGCCGCGCGCCGACGTGTTCTTCGAGAGCAGCCCGGCGTTCCGCCTCACGCCCGATGCCGCCGCGAAGGGGCTCAAGGCCGTGGCGTGGTACGACTCGCCGAAACCGCTGCGTTCCGGCTGGGCCTGGGGGCAGACGTATCTCGACGGCGCCGCGGCCATCGTCGCCGCGACCATGGGCAAGGGGCACGTCTTCCTGTATGGTCCCGAAGTCGCGTTCCGCGCCCAGCCGCACGGCACCTACAAGCTGCTGTTCAACGGGATCTACTTCGGCGGCGGAGGCAGGGCGGTCGTGACGCGATAGGGGAAGAAGACAGAAGACAGAAGACAGAAGACAGAAGACAGAAGCGAGGATACGCACGCCTCAATGGGTGGGGGCGGCGAAGCATCCACTTCGCCGCCCCCTTCGTCTCTCTCTAGCCTCTAGCCTCTAGCCTCTAGCCTCTAGCCTCTAGCCTCTAGCCTCTAGCCTCCAGCCGCTAGCCTCTAGATGAGCACGATCTTCCCGAACGCGCCGGGCGCGAGCACGGCCACGTGGGCGGCGGGGGCATCCGCCAGGGCGAACTCCCGGCCGACGATGGGGGTGAGCGTGCCGTTGGCGAAGCCGGCGCCGAGAGCTGCGTGAATACGGGTCCGGTCTTCCGGCGTCGTGTTCATCAGGGTCATGCCCAGGATCGCCGCGTCGCGGCTCATCGTCTGGCGGGCGTCGATCTCCACGCGGCCGCGGTTGCCCACCACGACCACGCGCCCCCGCGGGGCCAGCAGGCCGAGATCCTTGTCGAGATTCACGTTCGCGAGCATCTCGAGAATCACGTCGACGCCGCGTCCGCCGGCGGCCGCCAGGATCGCCGCGAGATAGTCGGGCGCGGTGTGGTCGAACACGCGGTGCGCGCCCTGCGCGAGGACCATGGCCCGGCCGCGATCGGTGCCGGCCGTGGCGAACACCGTCAGGCCCGCCGCGCGGCCCAACTGGATGGCCGCCACCCCGACGCC
>CAYNDV010000171.1:0-9086 GCA_964396055.1 uncultured Vicinamibacterales bacterium
GTCACGGCCGCCGCGGCAGCCGTGTCCCCGACGGCACTGCCCCATTCCACCAGGATGTCGAGCACGCCGCGGGTGTCGAACAGCGGCTGGATGACCGGCTGCTGAACCGCCACGAGGTCCTTCGGCAACGTCGCGTCGCTCCAGCACTCGAAGGGATGGCTCGCTGGCAGGAGCACATCGGCCAGCAGGCTCGTTTCGTCCAGCCGGTCGTTCAACGAGACGATGAAGCCGACCTTGGCCATGGCCTCGGCAAACGCCACCCCGCCCGGCGTCAGCCTCGCCGAAGCCTCGGCGGAGCCAGCCGGGGCGAAGGCGGGCGCGTCGTACACCGGGTTGGCGCCGTGGACGACGAGCACGTCCACTCCGCCCGACGCCATCGTGGCCACCAGCTCCGCGAGCGCCGCCGGGCCCCGGGGTGCGGCAGACGCCGCCGCCCGGTCGAAGAGCCCGGCGTCGAACGCTCCCAGCGTGATGTTCAGCAGCAGGGCCGCCAGTTCGATCGCGGGCCCCGAGGTCGACGCGCCGGCCGAGCCGCCAGCCACCACCAGCGCGCGGCCTGCGGCCGACGCCAGTTCGTCGGCCAGCGCCGTCAGCGCGGTGCCATCGACGCCGGCCCGGGCCGAGACCGCGCCGATCGCAAAGGGCGCCAGGGCCTGCGCCGCCTGCGGGTCGGCCGCCAGGGGACCCAGCCGGCGCACGACGATGAGTTCGTGCGCCAGCGCAGCGGCCACGGTGCCTAGGTGCGAGTCGCGGACGCGGATGCGCCGATCGGCATTGGCGCCGGTCAGCGTCAGGCGGCTCTCGAACTGCACGAAGCGGCTCATCGGCGCGCCGCCCGTCGACTCGGGCGTCCGGCGCGCGGCGAACTCCCGCTCGAACCCGTCCGCCGGCCGATCGAGGAACTCGGCGCCCAGGCCCACGATCAGGTCGGCCTTGTCCAGGCGCGGCCGCGCCACCCTCGGGTCGCCAAACGCCTGTGCCCAGGCCACGCTCGCGCCGTCCGCCTCGAGCGGCGCCCACACCACGTGCCGGGCGCCGGTGCGCGACGTGAGGGCGCCGATCGCCGCCGCCAGGGTCGGGCTGTCCACGGGGCCGGTCAGCAGCACGGCCCGGGGCCCCGCAGCTTTCAGTCGCGCCACCACGTCGGGCACGAGCGCGGACCAGTCGGAGGCCACCGGCGCGCCCTGGCCCCGACGCACGGAGAGTGGCCCACGGGCGCGATCGGGATCGTACAGATCCATCAGCGCCGCCTGGTGCCGCACGGTCAGGCCCCGGCCGCTCCCGTCGGCGGGGCTTGGCGCCACGAGGATGGGACGGCCCTCGCGCGTCTTGACCAGCACGGGCGTGCCGTCGAGGACCGTGTGGAAGAACCGGGCGCGCCCGACGCCGTCCACCAGGCTCTCGGGCATGTCGTGGAACGGGATCGTTGCCTCGTGCGGAGGCTGGCAGCCGGCGCTCACAAGCGCCCCGGCGGCGGCAAGCGTGCCGCCGGCCCGGAGGAACTCGCGCCGGTCCATCCCGGAGGTGTCCGGCCGCGCGCTGGTCTCGTTCGAGTTCATCGTCTTCTCCCCTTCGGCTCGCATCGCTCGCTCAGGGCCAGCCCCTACCGGTGGCACACGACGCAGTCGGTGGACGCCTTCATCTCGGGCTTGCGGTGGCAGTCGAGGCACCACTGCATGTTGAAGGCGTGATCCACCTTCACGATCTCCATCTCCTCCACCTTCCCGTGGCAGTTCTGGCACACCACCATCGGGCGGCCCTGCTCGTCGGCGGTGGGCAGCAGCGGCCGGCCCTCGGCGTCCTTCGCGTTCAGGTGCGCCGAGTGGTCGTAGTAAACGAAGTCGGGCAGGTCGTAGACCTTCACCCACGGGATCGGCTCGCCGCGATCCCAGAAGTCCTTCATCTTGAGCACCCACTCCTTGTTGAGGCCCACGCTGGTGTGGCAGTTCATGCAGACGGCCGTCGACGGCACGGTCGAGTGCCGGCCCTTGTAGGGCATGGTGTGGCAGTAGACGCACGGGATGCCGAAGCCCCCGAGGTTCACGCGCTCACCCTTGTCGTTGGTCTGCCAGACCGGGGCCCCCGCCATGCGGGTGTGCCGGAAGAGGATCGGCTGGCGCGGCTCGTACCCCTTGCGCACGTTGCTCAGCGCGTACGCGAGGGTGCCCGTGGCCGCCACCGCCACCACCAGCACCAGGATGCGGACGGTCTTGCTCCGTAGGTTCATCGAAGAACCCTCCTTCTCTCGTCGGACAGCGGGCTCGCGGCCCGCGGGTCACGCCCACCGGCCGGGCCCGGCTCGTCGTCATCGAACAGAATCCGGATCGCGGGCGTCTCGAGATCGTCGAACTGCCCCGTCCGCGCAGCCCAGATGAACAGGCCGACCGCGATGGCGGCGATGAGCAGGGCCAGCGGCAGCAGGACAAAGATGGTCTCCACCCTACGCCCTCCCTGCGGCAGCCGGGCGTGGCCCGCGCCGGACGCCCGCCGGCGCGAACGTGCGCGTGAAGGCCGACGACAGCACGACGGTCAGCGACGACACCGGCATCAGCACCGCCGCCAGAAGCGGCGACACGAGCCCCGCCAGCGCCAGCCCCGACGCCCCCATGTTGTAGAAGAGGGAGAACCCGAGGTTCCGGCGAATCACGCCGCGCAGCCGGCCGGCGCCGTCGACGAGGTCGAGGATCGGGGCCACGCCCTGGCGCGTCAGGACCACGTCGGCCGCGACGATGGTGGCGCCGGTCCCGCCCTGCACGGCGATACCGACATCGGCAAGCGCGAGGGCCGCGGCGTCGTTCACGCCGTCACCGACCATCATCACGGCACCGCGCCGTCCCGCCTGCGCCGTGAGCGCCGCCACGATGTCGCGTTTCGCCTCGGGCGCCAGGCCGCCGAGCGCATCAGCGCCCGGCAGGCCGACGGCGGCGGCCACGCGCGCGACCACCTCGGGATGGTCACCCGACAGGATGCGCACGTGCGCACCGCGCGCCCGCAGGGCCTCGATGGTGCGGCGCGCGTCAGGGCGCACCGCGTCGCCGATGCCGGCGACACCGGCCACGCGCCCGTCCACCGCGACGAACACCGGGCTGAGGCCGTCGGCCACGGCGGCGGCGGCGATCGCCAGGCAGCCGTCCGGCACGGCCACGCCGCCGCCTTCCATGTGCGCCCGGTTGCCCACCCGCACCTCGCGGCCGTCGAGGCGGCCCGCGATGCCCAGCCCCGGCGTCTCGACGACCTGCTCCACGGCCCGCACGACCCGCATCGGGTGGCCGGCCGCGGTCCGGAACGCCCGGGCCACCGCGTGCGAAGACTCGGACTCCAGGTCCCGCGCCAGCTGCAGGGCCGCCGCGTCGCCCTGCCAGCTGGCCACCGTCATGCGCCCCTCGGTGAGCGTCCCGGTCTTGTCGAGCAGCACCGTCTCGACGCGCCGGAGGTGATCGAGCGCATCGGGGTTCTTGATGAACACGCCCGCCCGCGCGGCGCGCAGCAGGGTCATCGACACGGCCAGCGGCACCGACAGGCCGACGGCGCACGGGCACGCCACCACGAGCAGCGCGACCACGCGTTCGAGGGCCACGGCCGGCCCCTGGGACATCCACGCCAGCCCGGTGATCGCCGCGAGGCCGAGCAGCCCCTGGACGAACCACCGCGCCAGCCGGTCGGTGTGCGCCAGCAGCGTCGGCTTGCGCGACAGCGCTTCCTGGACGATGGCCAGCAGCGCCCCCACGCGCGTCCGGCCGCCGGCAGCCTCGACGCACACGACGAGACGGGCCCCGAGGTTCGTCGCGCCGGCATTCACCCGGTCGCCCTCGCCGACCGGCACGGGCACGGCCTCGCCGGTCAGCACGGCGTTGTCCAGCGTCGAGCTCCCGGCGAGCACCACCCCATCGACGGGCACGAGTTCGCCCGACCTGATCTCCACGCGGTCGCCTGGTGACAACGCCGTCAGCGGCACCTCCACCACGGGCGCCTCGGCCCCGGGTCCGGTGAACCTGCGGGCGAACTCGAGGAACGCGGCCCCGCGCAGGCTGTCGGCGCGTTCGAGCGCCGCGCGCTGGGCGCCGCGCTGGACCTGCCGGGCGCCGAGCAGCGCCGCGACGAGCATGGCCAACGAATCGAAGAAGATCGGCCCGCTGCCGCGGACGGTGTTCCACGCGCTGGCCGCGAAGGTGACCGCCAGGGCGATCGCGATCGGCAGGTCGATGTGGACGAACCGCGTGCGCAAGCCGGCGAGCGCGGTCTGGAAGAAGGGCCGGGCCGAGAACACGATGACGGGCACCGACACCGCGAGCGACAGCCAGCGGAAGAAGTGCTCGTAGGGCGACGCCATGCCGGAGTACTCGCCGGCATAGAGGGCCCCGTGCAGGAACATCAGGTTCATCGCGCAGGCCGCGGCCACTCCCAGCCGGATGAGGGCGGTCCGGTCCTCCACGCGGCGGGCTTCCTGCACGCCGGCCGCGTGATGCAGGTGGGGCGTGTACCCGAGGCGATCGAGCGCCCGGGCGACCACCGACAGCCGCGTGTGCCCGGGCCGCCAGGTGACCTCGGCCACCGCGTTGGTGAGGTTCAGCCGGACGTCGTCCACGCCCTCGAGCACGGCGGGCAGTTTCTCCACCAGCCAGACGCAGGCCGGGCAGTGCACCCCTTCCAGGTAGAGCCGGGTGCAGCGCCGGTCGGGGCCGAGGTCGGCCGTCGCCTCCGCCTGCGCCCCCCCATCGTCGAAGTCCTCGAAGCTGCGCCCGCTGACGCGGGCCGGCTCGAGGACGCCATCCTGACGCTCGACGAGGCGGTAATACTGGTCGAACCCCCACTCGCGCACCAGCGTGTGCACCTGCCGGCAGCCGTTGCAGCAGAATTGCTCCGCGTCCCCGTCACGCACGAGGTTCGCCGGCACGGCGAGGCCGCAGTGCGCGCAGGCCACGTGGGTGCCCGGGCGGCGGGTCGCGAGGGGACCGGTCACCGCGCGGCTCCTTCGCCGTCGGCCGGCTCGAGCGGCACGGTGAAACGGGCAGCCTGGACGAATCGCAGGGCGGCCAGCCTGGCGTCGATGCGCAATTCCCATTCGCCCGCGACGTCGAGCCGGACGAGCGTCCGGTAACTCCCGGGCGCATGCGGCAGCGCCACCAGGTCGCCGGCCTGGTTGAGACGCGTGTCCGCCGGGCGGATGGCGAACAGCCGCCCCGCCAGACCCGTGACGGGCTGGCCATCGCGGTCGGCCACGTGCACGTCGACCGGCCGCGGCATGCCGGGGACGTGCGGCACGCCGGCGGGCAGTTCGTAGCGCACGGACCAGCCCAGCTGCCGGCTCGCGGCCGCCACCGCCTCGTCGGCATCCCAGCCCTGTGCCGCTTCGTAGTAGCCCGGGATCGGTCGCGGCGTATCCGGCCGCGTGGCGACCCAGACGATCACGGCCGACGACCCGATGGACATCGCCAGGAGACCGCCAATGAAGATCGGCCACCGGTACGCCGAGACGAGACGGACGAGCGTCATGGCGTTCCTCCTCCCGGCCCGTACGGACCGAGCAGCAGGAAGGCCACTTCCCTGCTGAATCCCCGGTCGGAGCGCACGAGGTACCGGATGGGCGCCTGTCCGTCGACAAACACGCTGCGCGGCACGGTGGCCACGGCGTTGACCGACACCACTTCATCCGGCTTCACGGTGACCGGCGACTCGCTCACGACCAGCCTGGCGCCAGGCGGGCTGAGGACCTCGATCGTGAAACGCTGAATCTCGGACAACTGGTTCGTGATGCGCACGCGCTGCTGGTTGGCGATCTCGCCGGTCTGCAGGAGGCGGTACGGTTCGCGCCCGCCGCGCACCACTTCGACGAGGGCCTCAGCGCGGGTGAGGAGCAGGAAGACAAACGCGCCCCAGCCCACGGTCATGAGCGCCACGTACGCGAGGTTGCGGAGGCGCCAGAGGTGCACCCGGCCGCCCGTCTGCTCCCGCCCGGAGGTGTACTTGATGAGGCCGATCGGCTTGCCCTGGCCGCGCATGACGTCGTCGCAGGCGTCGATGCACTGCGCCGTGCCGATGCATTCGGACTGCAGGCCGCGCCGGATGTCGGTGCCGGTCGGGCACGCGCTCACGCAGTGTTTGCAGGCGATGCAGTCGCCGGCCAGTACGCCGGCCTTGCGGTCTGCCAGCCGCACCTTGGGATCGCCCCGCGGCTGGTCGTAGGCCACCAGGATGGTGTCCTGGTCGGCCAGCACGCTCTGCAGCCGGCCGTACGGGCAGGCAATCGTGCACATCTGATCGCGGAACCAGCCGAAGTCGAAGACGATGGCGGCGGCCACGAACAGCATGACGCCGACGGCGGCCGTCCACGCGCCGGGATCCGAGGCCAGGCCGCGCAGCAGGGGCCCCCAGCCCACGAAGTAGGCGACGAAGGTCGACGACATCAGCAGGGCGATGACGCTCCACAACGCCCACTTGGCCGCCTTGATGGCGAGCTTCCGCCGGGACCAGGGCGCCGCGTTCAGCCGCTGCTGGTTCACCGGCCCGCCTTCGAGCCAGGCCTCGACCGGGCGGAACAGGAACTCGAGCCACACGGTCTGCGGGCAGGCGTACCCGCACCACATCCGGCCGAAGGTCGACCCGACGAAGAATACCGTGACGATGATGCTGAACCCGAACGAGACGAGGATCAGGCTGTCGGTCGGATAGAACGTGCCGCCGAAGACATGGGTGCGGCGCGCCAGGATGTCGAACTGGAGCGCGGGCTTGCCGCCGACCGGGATCAGCGGCAGGGCGAAGAACAGCACGTACAGGCCGTACGCGATCGCGCGGCGGATCTTCCAGTAGCGGCCCTTGCGCACCACGGGGTGCATGAACTTGCGTTTCCCGTCTGCGGACAGGCTGTAGAGCAGATCCGCCTCGGGCGCCACCTCGAAGATGGGCACGTAGCCCGACGGCGCCGTGACGGCCTGCGGTTCCCGCACGTCGACTCCCACGTCACTCCCCCGTTCAGCGTCCGGGAATGGGCTCAGGCGTGAACGGATCGCCCTCGGGCGCCCGCGGGTTGGGCGGGTTGGAGCCCTGGAGGCTCCGCACGTACGACACGAGCGCCGCCAGTTCCTCCGGTTTCATCGCCCGGCCCCACGGGGGCATGCCCTTGGCGGGCCAGCCCTTGGCCACTGACTGGAAGACCTGCTCGACGGCGCCGCCGTGGATCCACCGGTCATCGGTGAGGTTCGGGCCGATGAGGCCCTGGGCCTTCTCACCGTGACACGACGCGCAGGACTTCCCGAAACGCGTGGCCCCCAGGTCGAGGACAGCCGGGTCGGCCGCGCCGGCCAGCAGGTCCGCGGGCGACGGCGGCACGAGCGGGTTGGCGTCAAAGTGCGCCTGGACCCGATCGAGGGCCGCCTGCGTCTGGCCGCGGTACTCCGCCTCCATCGACCCCTCGCCGAAGCTGAGGGCGTAAAAGACCAGGTAGGCCGCCGAGAAGATGAGCGAGCCCCACCAGATGGCCATGAGCCAGCCCGGCATCGGGTTGTCGTACTCCTTGATGCCGTCCAGTTCGTGGAGGACCTTGTCTTCGTACTGTGCCATGGTCTCCTCGTGTCAGGCGCCGTGCCCGGTGTCGGGGGCCGTGTCGCCAGCCGTCGCGTCCTCGCCGTCGAGGGCGAGACGGGCGCAGGCGTCCATGTCCTCGGACCGGGCCCGGTACACGCGAACCGCAATCCCTGCCCAGACCGCCATGAAGAACAGCATCGCGGCCACGATCCACGGGGCGGCCCCGGTGCGCGCCGCCAGTTCCTGCAGCATGGCTATTTCACCGCCGGACCTGCGGGCGGAGCCGGCAACGCGGCGGCCGGGGCCGGAGCCGGGGCGGGAAGCGCGAGCAACTGCGGCTGCGGGCGTTTCCACCGGATGTCCGTGCCCAGGCGCTGCAGGTACGCCGTCAACGCCGTGATTTCCTTGTCGGCAAGCCCCGGCGGCCCCTGCTGCGACGCCACCTCGGCGGCGATGGCCGCCGCCTGCCGCGCGATCGACGCGGGGGCCGCCTCGATCTCGCCGTCGGTGTAGGGCACGCCCACCGTGCGCAGCGCGCGCATCTTCGATCCGATGAGGCTCGTGTCGAAGGCGTCGGTCTGCAGGTGCGGGTAACGCGGCATCACCGACCCGGGCGTCGTCGACGCCGGGCGGTCCATGTGGCGGACGTGCCACAACGACGGGTACTTCGCCCCCACGCGGTGCAGGTCGGGCCCGGTGCGCTTCGACCCCCACTGGAAGGGGTGGTCGTACACGTACTCGCCCGCCTTCGAATACTCGCCGTACCGCTCGGTCTCGTACCGGAACGGGCGGACCAGCTGCGAATGGCAGTTATAGCAGCCCTCGCGGATGTAGATGTCGCGCCCGATGACTTCCAGCGGCGTGTACGGCTTCACGCTGGCGATCTCCTTCACGTTGTCCTTGTCGAAGAACATCGGGATCGCCTCGACCAGGGACCCGACCGCAAGGGCCAGCACCACCAGGACGGTGAACGTGATCATGCGGCCCTCGAGCACGCGGTGCACGCCGTGGCGCAGCTCGTGCTGCCACCGGTAGAGGGCGTGGTCATACGTGTTGGCCGGGGTCACCGCGCCGGGGGCGGCGAGGTCCTTCACGATCGGCGGCGCGTGGACCGCTGGCTCGACGGCGTAGTCGGCCGGCGCACTCCGGATCGTCTTGATGAGGTTCCAGACCAGCAGGATGAGGCCTGAGAAGAACAGCAGCGCCGCCATCAGCCGGACCCAGTACATCGGCACGATGCGGATCACGGTCTCGATGAAGTCGGGGTACACCAGGCGGCCGTCCGCCTCGAAGGCGCGCCACATGCCCCACTGCGTGATGCCCGCCACCCACATCGACACCTGGTACGCGATGAGGCCGATGGTGGACACCCAGAAGTGGGCCGTCGCCAGCTTCGTCGAGTACAGCGGCGTCTTCCAGAGCCGCGGCACCACCCAGTAGAGGATCCCGAACGACAGGAAGGCGTTCCAGCCCAGGGCTCCGGCATGCACGTGCCCGATCGTCCAGTCGGTGAAGTGCGACACCGCGTTCACCGACTTGATCGACATCATCGGCCCTTCGAAGGT
>CAYNDV010000172.1:0-8977 GCA_964396055.1 uncultured Vicinamibacterales bacterium
CGGAGCCCGGCATCCCTGATATCCTCGTACCTGGAGGGATGCCCGTGGCACTGCAGGAACGATTCGGCGTGGCGATGGACACCGGCCGGATGGTGTCTCAGTTCATGGAGATGGTCCAGGTGGACAGTGAATCGGGCGACGAAGCCCGGTTCATGGCGTGGCTTGCGCCCCGCCTCGAGGAAGTGGGCGCGACGGCCGGCCTGGACGGTTACGGCAACCTCATCGCCACGTTGCCGGCCCTGAAGAGCACCGCGTCGCCGATCCTGCTGTCCTGCCACGGCGACACGGTCAAGCCGGGCAAGGGGATCCAGCCGGTCCTGGCGGACGGCGTGATCCGCTCGGGCGGCGACACCATCCTCGGCGCCGACGACAAGGCCGGCATCGCCGAGATGCTGGAGGCGCTGCGCGTGGCGCCGGTCCGCCCGCCGATCGAGATTGCGATCTCGCGGCAGGAGGAGGTGGGCCTGCTCGGCGTGAAGCAGCTGGATTTCAGCCGCCTCACCGCCCGCCGCGGGTTCCTGCTCGACAACGACACGCTCGACACGATCATCACCGGCGGTCCGTCGTACTTTGCCATCGACGTCACCGTGACCGGCCGCTCGGCTCACGCCGGCATGGAGCCCGAAAAGGGCATCAACGCCATCCAGGCGGCCTCGCGGGCGATTGCGGCGCTGACGCTCGGCCGGCTGGACCACGAGACCACGGCCAACGTGGGCATCATCCAGGGCGGGCTCATCCGCAACGGCGTCCCGGCCACCTGCACCTTCGCCGCGGAGTGCCGAAGCCTGACGCACGCGAAAGGCCAGGCCCTGGCCGATGCGATGGTGGCGACCATCCGTCGCGAGGTGGAGGCGTTCGGGGCCGAGGTCGCCATCACGGTGAACAACCTCTGCCAGGCGTCGTTCATCCCAGACGGTGCGTGGACCGTGCGGATGGCGCAGCAGGCCCTGCGCAAGCAGGGCATCGAGGCGAAACCGGCCGTGATGTGCGGGTTCACGGACGCCTCCATCTACAACAACCACGGCATCGAGATGGGCGTCGTGGGCATCGGGGCACGCCTCGAGCACTCCACCGACGAGCACATCCATGTCGAGGACATGGAGCGGGCCGTGGCGATGATGGTCGAGATTCTCAGGCTCAGCGCGTGATGAACGGGCAGGGTACGCGCCGGTCGGGAGCCGGGTGGGGCGTCTGTGCCGCTGGCACCCTGGCCCTGTTGCTCGGCGCGGGGCTGGCGTCGGCGCAGTCGATCACGATCGTCGTGCCGCCGTCTGGCGTGGCCCGCCAGGCATGGCAGGCCCTCGAGGAGGGGCGTTTCAAGGACGCCGAGCCGCTGTTCGGCCGGGCCCTGCGGGACGCCGCCGACGACCCCGTGCTGCTGCTCGGGTCGGGCATCGTGGCCCGCCGGCTCGGCCGACGCGAGGCGGCCCAGGCTGCCTTCACCCGTGCCCTCGAGATCGATCCAGCCCTCACCCCGGCATCGCTCCTGCTCGGCATGATGCGCCACGAACAGGGCGATCTGGCAGGCGCCATCCGCGTCTACGAATCGGCCCTGTTCCGCACGCCCGATCATCCCCAGCTCACCGCTCACCTCGAACGCTGGCGCCGGGAGGCGGCGGCCCAGGAAGGGTACCTGCGGGCGGAAGGCGGGCACTTCACGGTGCTGTTCGAAGGGCCGGCGGAAGAAGCGCTCGCGCAGGCCGCCGTTGAAATCCTGGAAGAGGCGTACCTGCGGATCGGTGATGCGTTGTTCGTCTACCCGTCCGATCCCGTGACGGTGGTGCTCTACACCCAGGAGCAGTTCCGCGATGTCACCCGTTCACCGTCGTGGGCCGGCGGCCTCTACGACGGGCGCATCAAGGTGCCGGTGCGGAACGGCCTGAAGGACCGCGCCGAACTGGCGCGGGTGCTCACCCACGAATACGTGCACGCGGTGGTGCATGGGCTGGCGGCTTCAGGGGTGCCGACGTGGCTGAACGAGGGGCTGGCGGTGTTTCTCGAGCGCGAGGCCTCCGCCGATGCGAAGCCCCCGCAGTTCGTGGCCCTCGACCGCCTCTCATCGTCCTTTGGCGGCCTGAAGCCGGCCGAGGTCAAGGCGGCTTACCTCCAGAGCGGGGCGGCGGTCCGCGCCATCGTCGACCGCGTGGGCCTGCATGCAGTGGTGGCGCTCATCACCGACCTGGGTGCCGGCGAGCCATTCGAACGCGCATTTGCCGCACGGGTCCAGATGCCCTTCGACGAGTTCCAGCGGGAGTTGGCGGGCGCGCGCTAGGCGGGTGGACGGCAGACCCCTCGGCCGGCGGCGCTGTCAGCGCTCAGGTCCGGCGATCGTCTCCCACGCGCCCGCATGCCACCGGCGGACGGGCCACAAGGTGGACTTGTCCTGACGCGCCGTTGCGGCCCGCAGACGGCCTTCCTGCACGAGCAGTGCCTCCACTCCGTAGTAGATGCTACTGAAATCAGCGTCGCGAATCCGGAACAGGGCGTCGAAGCGGTAGACGACCTTGGCCGGGTGGTGTCCGACCTGACCAGGAAGCTCCCGCCACGCGTGTTGGGCGTCGATGTGGAAGGAGTCACGCTGTCCCTTGTAGATGGATGTGACGGTCGGGTAACCACCCACGTCGGAAACCGGCGTACGGGGAAAGACGAAGAAGTAGTCCGGTCTGCCGGGCGGGCACCCGTTGCAGCGGTACTTGTCCACGTCGGCCGGGGCCGACCCGCCAAAGCGCTCGAGGTCGAACACGGCGAGCGATGCGCCCAGCGATTCGTTGTGAGCCGCGCCCAGCAGGACCCAGTCGCGTCCGCCCAGGTGCAGGATTTCGATGCCCACAATGTGCCCTGCGCTCCAGTACCGCCCAATCACGCGGCCATCCGGCGCGAGCCGGGCAACCAGGGACGAAAACTCCGCCAAGTGTTGGCTGACGACAAAGAGCACCGGCGTGCTGTCGGAGCGATGCCTGACGGCGACCCCGGCGAGATTCGGGGCCCCGAGACGTTCTGTCCCGAACACCGCCGTGTCCGACGGCGCGTAACGCCAGGTCTCCCTGCCCCGGCTGTCGTAGCAGACGAGGTGCTCCTGGACGGGCGCGTCAGCGTAGTGTGGGACGATCAGTATCTCGCGGCGGCGATCGCCGTCGAGGTCTGCCAGTTCTGCTCTCGCCGCCCGGCTGCCGCTGGGCCCTGTCCCCTCGACCGGGCCGCCAAGCCGCAGCGGATCTGGAAGCCCGAAGTAGACGGCGTCCAGGAGCGGACGCTCGAACGTCTTCTCCCACAGCACGCGGCGTTCGGCGTCGAACACGATCAACACGCCGTCGCGCACCGTCCAGTACGACGCGCTGCGTCGCCATTCGCGCCAGCCGACCCAGGCGGATACCGCCACGACGGCGAGTGCGAGCGCGACCCAGGCCCAGCGGCGCCAGGGGCGCGCGGGCGCAATCTCAAGTCCCGCCGATCCAGGCCGCGGCGTGATATGCGACCCATTCTCGCCACTGGCATCAGGCGGATCGCCGCCGTTCACCGCGCCGCGCTGACGGCGCGTCCGGCGCCACTCGTCAATCTCCGAGCGGAAGGCGTACACGCCCTCGCCCTCCTGGCCGCCGAGTCGGTGCACCGGCAGGCCGAACTCAGAGCGCCAGCGCTGGGCGGTGCGAATGGACTTGCCGAGATAGTCGGCGATGGCCTTCCAGCCGTCCAGGAGGTCGGGGTCGCGGCGTGAGGTGGTGTCCACGGCCATCGCGTCAACCGGGGCGGAGTTCAACGTGTCCGCGAGGCTGGCATCTGGAACTGCGCCGGGTTGGCTGGCGGCTGGGCGAGGCTGGATCCGACGAGCCACCAGATGATGAGGCCCAACAGGACCCCCAGCCCGATGATGAGGAGGGAACGCGCCATGGCGGACATTCTACTGCAGCCCGGGGCCGGGCCCTCAGGGGCGTCGTGGCGCGTTGCTCTCGCAACCGGGCCGTGAAGTGCGCTAGATTCTCGTCTATGCGCATTCGACAGGCGGTGCTCGTGGCGGCCGTGGTGGCGGCATCGGCGGCGGCGCTTCCCGCGCGGGAAGCCCCCCCGGACTATCCGGCGCGGCCGGTGCCCTTCACCAGCGTGACCTTCACCGACACGTTCTGGGCCCCGCGCCTGGCCACGGTGCGGTCGGTCACGCTGCCGGCCGTCTTCAAGCAGAGCGAGGATTCGGGCCGCGTCAGGAACTTCGAGGTGGCCGGCGGCTCGGCCGAGGGCGGTTTCTGTTCCCGCTTCTCCTTCGACGACTCCGACGTCTTCAAGATCATCGAGGGCGCCTCGTACGCCCTGGCCACGAAGCCGGATCCGGCGATTGCGGCCTGGGTGGACCGCGTGATCGCCCGCATCGTGAAGGCCCAGGAGCCCGATGGCTACCTGTTCACAGCCCGCACGATTGCGCCGGACAACCCGATGGAGATGGCCGGCCCGGCGCGCTGGTCGAACCTGCAGTGGAGCCACGAACTCTACAATCTCGGCCACCTCTACGAGGCCGCGGTAGCCCACTTCCAGGCGACGGGCCAGCGGACGCTGCTGGACGTGGCCCTGAAGAGCGCCGACCTCGTGGTGCGGACCTTCGGCCCGGGCGGCCGCCGCGACGTGCCCGGGCACCAGGAGATCGAGATCGGCCTCGTGAAGCTGTTCCGCGTCACCGGCGAACGGAAGTACCTCGACCAGGCATTCTTCTTCCTCGACCAGCGTGGCCGCCACGAGACGCGGAAGAGCTACGAGGAGTACGCGCAGGACCACAAGCCGGTGGCCGAGCAGGCCGAGGCCGTCGGACACTCCGTGCGCGCGGCCTACATGTACACGGCGATGGCGGACGTGGCGGCGCTGACCGGCAACGAGGCGTACACCCGCGCCCTGAACCGCCTCTGGGACGACGTGGTGGGGAAGAAGCTCTACCTGACCGGCGGCATTGGCGCGACGGGCGCGTGGGAGGGCTTCGGCCCCGGGTACGACCTGCCGAACTCCGCCTACGCGGAGACCTGCGCGTCGATTGCCAACGCGTTGTGGAACCAGCGGATGTTCCTGCTCGATCAGGACGCGAAGTACGTCGACATCTTCGAGCGCGCGGTCTACAACGCGATGCTCTCGGGGCTGTCGCTGGCGGGCGACACGTTCTTCTACCCGAACCCGCTCCTGTCCACCGGCCAGCACCAGCGCAGCCCGTGGTTCGCGTGCGCGTGCTGTCCGAGCAACCTGCCGCGCTTCATGCTCTCGCTGCCCGGCAACGTCTACGCGACGTCCGGCGCGCGCGTCTTCGTCAACCTCTACGTGCAGGGGACGGCGCGCATCGAGCGAACGGGCGGGGCCCTCACGCTCGTGCAGGACACGCGCTACCCCTGGGATGGCGACGTGCGCCTGCGCGTGGCCGCGGGCGATCCGGGCCGGATGGCGTTGATGCTCCGCATCCCCGGCTGGGCCCGGCAGGCACCCGTTGCGGGCGATCTGTACCGCTACGACGCCGCCACCGCTCCGCCGATCACGCTGGCCGTGAACGGGACAAGCGTGCCGGTGGTGCTCGACAAGGGTTACGCCGTGGTGGACCGGACGTGGCAGGCGGGCGACGAGGTGCGGCTGCACCTGCCGATGCCGGTCCGCCGCGTGACGGCGCACCCGGCGGTGAAGGCCAACGCCGGGCGCATCGCGGTGGAACGCGGGCCGCTCGTGTACGCGGCGGAGTGGCCCGACCACGCCGGACGGGTCACGAACCTCGTCGTGGGGGAGGGGTCCGCCCTGCGCGCCGAGGAGAGCGCGTTGTTCACCGGCGTCACGGTCGTGAAAGGCACCGCGGACGCGTTGTCGCTCAAGGAGGGCCGGACCGAGCGCCGGACCGTCCCACTCACGCTGATCCCGTACTATGCCTGGGCCCACCGCGGGCCCGGCGAGATGACCGTGTGGCTGGCCAGGGAACCGGCGGCTGCCACGGTGAAGTAGGCCGGCTGTCCGGGCCGGCAATCGACACACGGAAGGACCGTCATGGCTGAACGCGGGAACGTGCTGCTGGAGATCTGCTGCGGGTCGCTCGACGATGCGCTGGAGGCCGCGGCGGGAGGGGCCGACCGGGTGGAGTTGTGCTCGAGCCTGTTCCATGGAGGGCTGACGCCGTCGTTCGGCGCGCTGGTCGAGGCGAAACGCCGGCTGGCGATTCCCGTCATCTTCATGGCCCGCCCGCGGGGCGGCGGGTTCTGCTATACGGAGCCCGAGTTCGCGGCCATGCTGCGCGACACCGAGATGGCGATCGACCAGGGCGCGGACGGCGTGGTGTTCGGGATCCTCACGCCCGACGGTCGGATCGATCGGGATCGGACCCGGGCCCTGCGCGCGCTGGTCGGCGACCGGCAGGCCGTGTTCCACAGGGCCTTCGACGTGACGCCCGATCCCTTCCGGGCGATTGATGAACTGATCGATCTCGGCATCACCCGCGTGCTCACGAGCGGCCAGAAGGACACGGTCGACGAAGGGCTCGACCTGATTGCGCGCCTAGTCGACTACGCGGGCGACCGGATCGTGGTGATGCCGGGTGGCGGGATCAAGCCGCACAACTTCGATCGCATCGTGCGGACGTGCGGCTGCCGCGAGGTGCACGTGGCCGCCTGGAAGACGCAGCGCGACGACTCGACGGCGCAAAAGCCCTGGGTGACCTTCGGCGGGGCGCTGTATCCGTCCGAGAACACGTACGACCTGACCGACCGGTCCGCCGTCGCCGACCTCAAGGGGCGGCTGGCTGCTGGCGGTGGTGAAAGGGCCTGATGCCGAACGGCCGAACGGCCGAACGGCCTGGAGAGACTGCATGTCCAAAGGCAAAGTCGTCCACTACACCGATGTCCCGGCCGATGCCGTCGGCGAGCCCGCGCAGGGCGCGTCGATGCGCTGGCTCATCGACGATACGCACGACGGCGCGCCCGTCTACGCGCTGCGGATGGTCGAACTCGCGCCCGGCGGGTACTCGCCGCATCACAACCATCCCTACGAGCACGAGAACTTCGTGGTCGAGGGCCGGGGCAAGGTGCTGATGGACGGCGAGTGGCACGCGCTCCAACCGGGCGACGTGGTATACGTGCCGGCGGATACCGTGCACCAGTACGCGAACGCCGGGGACACGCCGTTCAAGTTCCTGTGCGGCATTCCCGTGACGCGCCTGCGCGAACGTACCTGACCGCCGGCGCGCCGCTCGCGGCAGACCGTGTCCGGCAGGCCCTGGACCTGCCATCTGGAACGACGGGAGGCGTGATGACGCGTCGATTCGCCTGTGGCGTGATGGTCGTGGTGGCGTGCCTGCTGGTGGGGGCCGTCCCTGGCAGAGCCCAGGACAGCGAGCCCGGTCCCACCGTGTCCCAGCAGGTGGACCAGGTGTTCGAGGCATGGGGCACGGGCCGTACGCCGGGGTGTGCCGTAGGCGTGTCCCGGGGCGGGCGCACGGTCTACACCCAGGGCTACGGCCTGGCCAACCTCGAGTACGGGGTGAAGATCCGTCCCGACACGATCTTCGAGTCCGGGTCGGTCGCGAAGCAGTTCACGGCCGGCGCCATCCTGATGCTGGTGGCGGACGGCAAGCTGTCGCTGGACGATCCCGCGCGGAAGTACCTGCCCGAGTTGCCGGACTTCGGCGCTCCGATTCTGGTCCGCCACCTCCTGGGCCACACCAGCGGCCTGCGCAGCCAGTGGCCGCTGCTGACGCTGGCCGGGCGCCCGGCGGGCCTGGCCGTGCACACGATCCCGGAAATCCTGGAGCTCGTCGCCGCCCAGAAGGAGTTGAACTTCAGGCCAGGCGAGGAGTTCCTCTACAACAACACCGCCTTCACGCTCGCCAGCGTCATCGTCGCGCGGGTGTCGGGGCAGTCGTTCGACGAGTTCAGCCGGGAGCGGCTGTTCAAGCCGCTCGGCATGTCGAAGACGCAGTGGCGTGACGACTACGCCCGCGTGGTCGAGGGCCGCGCCGCGGCCTACCGGCGGATGCCTGACGGCACCTTCAAGGCTAACGCCTCCTTTACCTCGGTCGTCGGCAACGGCGGCCTGTTGACCACGGTGGGCGACCTGCTGCTCTGGAACGCCAACCTCGACAACCCGAAGGTCGGGGGAAAGGCCTTCGCCGACGCGTTGCAGACCTCGGGGACGCTCAACGACGGGACGCCGACCGGTTACGGCCTCGGCCTGTTCATCCAGGACTATCAGGGGGTGCGCGAAATCAGCCATGGCGGCTCCACGGCCGGTTATCAGACGTTTCTGGCGCGGTTTCCCGACGAGAAGCTGTCGGTGGCGGTTCTGTGCAACACCACCGGGGGAAATCCCGGCGGTTACGCGCACCAGGTGGCCGACATCTTTCTCCGGAGCCGGCTGAAACCGGCGGAGAAGCCGAAGGCGATTGCCGCGCCGGCGGACGCGCTCGAGCGACTGGCGGGTGTCTACCGGGATCGCGCCACCGATGCGCTGCTGCGCCTCGTGTGGGATAAGGACCGGAAGGCGGTCCGCCTCGGCGGGCAGGTGCTGCTTCCCTCGGCGCCAGGGGTCCTGACGCCCGAGAACGGCGGCGATCCGGTGATCGTCGATGCTGGCGCAGGTGCCCCGGCGTGGCCGGCCGCGGGGCCGCCGCTGAGCGTCACGGCGACGCTCGGCGCGCTCAAGGCACGCGCGTTTCACTTCGAGGCCCCGTTTGCGCCGACTGCCGGACAGTTGTTGGCCTACGAAGGCGAGTACTTCAGCGACGAACTGGGCGTCGTGTATCGGCTGGTGGTCGAGGACGGGCGGCTGATCGCGCGGTTCCGGCCGGCGCAGCGGCATGCGCTGGCGCCCGTCTTTGCCGACGGGTTCGAGGGGGAAGGCAACGTCTTCCGCTTCACCCGCAACGGTGCCGGAACGGTGGACGGCTTCCGCGTGTACGCCGGACGCGTCCGGCACCTGCGGTTCGTCAAACGCTAGAGGCTAGAGGCTAGAGGCTAGAGGCTAGAGGCTAGAGGCTAGA
>CAYNDV010000173.1:0-1706 GCA_964396055.1 uncultured Vicinamibacterales bacterium
GCGCCGGTGAAGGCGCCCCGCTCGTGGCCGAACAGCTCCGACTCGATCAGCGTCTCGGACAGGATCGCACAGCTCACGGGCACGAACGGCTTGTGCCGGCGCGAACTCGACGAGTGGATCAGGTTCGCCACCATCTCCTTGCCGGTGCCCGTCTCGCCGGTCACCAGCACGCTGGAGTCGCTGTCGGCGATGACGCGGACGAAGTCGAACACGGCCCGCATGCGGGCACTCCGGCCGACAACGACCTGGTCGATGGTGAATGGCGCGGCTGCGGTCATTGAAGAGGGGCTGGGTACTGATCCCTGTGTGTATTCAGTCTAGCAGATGCGGACGGAGTATACTATTGCCAGTCCCAGCGGCCAGCATCATCTGAAGGCGTCGGGCTGCGGCTCCAGACGAGCCGCCTGGCGGCCGCCACAACGAAAGGCCCTCATGGTCACCCGCGAACGCGTGCAAACCGTCATCGATCGTATCCGGCCCCTGCTCCAGAACGACGGCGGCGACATCGAACTCGTCGACGTCGCCGACAACCGGGCCAAGGTCCGCCTGACCGGCAACTGTGTCGGGTGTCCGAGCGCGCAGATGACGCTCTATTTCGGCGTCGAGACGGCCTTGAAGGAAGAGATCCCGGAACTCGAGGAACTCCAGGTCGTCTAGCTCGCACTGCCGGCGGCGCCGTGCATGAACATGTCGAGGATCACGGCCGCCGGCCGCGACGGCCGATCGGCCCCCGACGCGAGCGCCTCGAAGATGCAGTTGTGGACGATCCCCATGTAGGCCGACGCCAGCATCTCCGGTGGCGCCGCGCGCAGGCACCCCTCGTCGATGCCGGCCCGCATCAGGTCGACGATGTGCGCGCGCAGCCGGCGCGTGTGCTCGCCGACCCGCGCCGCGATCTCGCCGGTGAACGCGGCGGAGAGCCGGCCGCGTTCCGAGAGAAAGAGCTTGAAGAAACCCTTGCGCTGCTCGAAGGCGGTGAACATCGCCTCGGTCAGGGCGAGGAGCCGTTCCCGGGCGGTGGGCGCCTGGGCCGCCTCATTGAGCAGCGTGAAGAAGTGCTGCCACTGCTCGTCGACCACCCGCAGGTAGAGTTCGTCCTTGCTGGCGAAAAACTGGTAGACGCCCCCGACGCTGAAGCCGGCTTCGCGTGCGATGTCGCGAATCGACGTGGCGTGGTAGCCGCGGTCGCTGAACACCCGTTCCGCAGCGTGAACGAGGGTGGCCATGTCGGTGTCGCGGTGGCGTTGGCGGCGGGTAGATGAACCACTATTCATATCTAGAACCGTAGCTCATTATGCGCCCGGCCGAGCCCCCGGTCAACCCGCCCCTCCGCCGGCCCGCTACGCCCTGACGCGCCCGGCACTCCCGTCCCAGTAAGGCACCCACGCCAGCCCGACGGCCTGGACGGTCACGTCGGTCCGCTTGGGCTTCACCGGCAGCGGTACCAATGTCTCCGCCATCGGGTCCAGTGAGGCCCCAAGGGCCCCGGCCTCGGCTTCAATCTGCGCCTCGAGGTCGGCCTTCTGCTGCTGCACGGCCGCCAGCGTCTCCCGGGCCCGGGCGATGTCCTGCTGCTCCTTCATGCTCCGCCCGACGCCCCTGGCCGCGGTCGTGGCGCGGCCCAGCGTGGACGCCGAGACTGCCTTCCTCCCGAAGAGCGCACCCAGCACGGTGGCCCCGATCGACAGGCCGGTCTGCAGCTTCTG
>CAYNDV010000173.1:1806-8932 GCA_964396055.1 uncultured Vicinamibacterales bacterium
GCCTTGAAGGTCTTCTCCCACCCCTCGTAGGTCCGTGCCCGGGCCGCCGCCGGCGGGATGGCGCCGAAACTGGCCGGCCCCTCTGGTTCGGTCCGCAGATCCTTGGACGTCAGAGCGACGTCCTCGCCGCCCGCCCAGTCGGCGGCCCCGAGCGTGGCGTCCACGCCCGCGAGGCGGGCGCAACCCGTGGCGTGCGCGAGGCCGATCTTCGCGTTGGCGAACAGGACGCTGGCCAACCCCAGGGCCACCGGTTCGTAGGTCAGGCGGGCCCCGGCGGGCGCCGGCACCCGGCACGGCAGGAAGAACTGCGGAATCCCCGGAGGCAGCACGGGCCGCTCCGTACCGGCGGGCATCGCGCGCCCCGCCACGACCGCCGCGGCCCCCTCGACAGACGACCTTCCGCCCGCCGCGGCGGCTGGCGCGTCCGCCACCGCCTTGCGCGGCGCCATCAGGACCTTGATCTGCTCGCGTGTCAGCGGCCCGCGCAGGTACGACATCGCCCACCGCGACTCGAACACGGTTGGCGAGGCCTCGTGCACGTTGTTCATCAGGAAGACGCGGCTGCTGAGCCCGCTGAGCAGCCGGTCCACGCCGGCCCGGTCGAACGAGCCCCCGCCGGTCGTGATCGCGCCCTCGAGGCCGTCCAGCACCCGCGCCTTGTCCCGCTCCGTCTGGAGGCGGCCCAGGAACCACGTGCCGGCGTTCGACAGCCCCTTGTAGTCGAGGTCGACGGGATTCTGCGTGGCCAGGAGCACGCCCAGGCCAAAGGCGCGGCCCTGCTTGAGCAGGGTGAGCAGCGGCGCCTTGGACGGCGGCGCGGCCACCGGCGGAAAATAGCCGAACACCTCGTCCATGTAGAAGAGCGCGCGCAGGCTGGTCGTGCCGGGCTGGCTCCGCATCCAGCCCAGGAGCTCGTTGAGCAGGAGGGCCACGAAGAACATCCGCTCGCGATCGCCGAGGTGGGCAATCGAGATGATCGAGACGCGGGGCCGGCCGTCGGCCGTGAAGAGGAGCCGATCCGCACTGAGGGGCTCGCCCTCCATCCAGGTCTCGAACCCCGGCGCCGCCAGGAGGTTGTTGAACGCCGTCGCCAGCGCGAACCGGTCGGCGGCCGGGAAGAACGACTCCAGTTCCAGGACGCCGACGCGCTGCACGGGCGGTTGCTGGATCCGCTGGATCAACCCGGCAAGGTCCAGGCTCTCGCCGTCAGCCCACGCCCGGCCCAGGATCGTCGACACCAGCACGTGCTCGCGGCTGCGCTCGAGCTCGCCCCCGGCTCCCGCGAGCGTGAGCAGGCTGGTCGCGGTGGTCGACACCCGTTCGGCCAGCAGTTCCCGGTCGTCGCGCAGCGCCGGCGGGGGCGCGTCGAGCGAACGCAGGATCGACAGCGGCAAACCGGCGGTGCTGCCGGGCGTGAAGATCGCGAAGTCCGCCGTCTGGCGCAGGCGGGCGATGCGCGCGCCGTCCTGGCCCCAGTCCGCGAGGCCCTTCGCCCAGCGCCCGGCCTGGTCGGCGGCGTAGGCCTCTGGCGTCAGGCCTTTCCGACGCGCGTCATCCTCGTTGACCCAGGGGCGGAAGTCGGTGGGCGCCAGGTCCGGGAACGTCAGCAGCAGGTTGCCGAGGTCCCCTTTCGGATCGACGGCAATCACCGGGATGCCATCGAGCGCGGCTTCCTCGAGCAGGGACAGGCAGAGCCCCGTCTTCCCGCTGCCGGTCATGCCGACGCACACGCCGTGGGTCACCAGGTCCTTCGAATCGTAGAGCAACAGCCCGTCGCCACGGCGCCCGGCAGCCACGTCGTACTCGCGCCCCAGGTAGAACACCCCAAGCTTCTCGAAGTCCTGCATGACGGTCGACTCCTTGTGGCGTCCAGTTTACGGCAAGTCGGCCGCCGGACGGCCCAACGCCCGGCGTCGTGGTGTATAAGTGTTGAAGGAGGCTCCCATGAAGACACTGCTGGCACTCGCCGCTCTCGCGGCCGTCGTGATCACCGCCGCTCCGGCCCGCGCCGCCGACATCCCGGCGGCGGTGCTCGATCCCTACCTGCAGATCCAGACGGCGCTCGCGGCGGACTCGCTCGATGGCGCGAAGACCGCGGCCAGGACCCTGGCCGCGCAGGGCGCAAAGCTGGGCCCGGCGTTCAAGGCCGCAGCCGACACGGCCGCCGGCCTCGCGGCCGCCGGCGACATCAAGGCCGCCCGCACGGCGTTCGGCACCCTCAGCGATGCCATGCTGGCGCTGGCCGGTGGCGGCACAGGCGGAGCGGGCGTACGCGTGGCCTACTGCCCCATGGCCAAGAAGAGCTGGCTGCAGAAGGACGGCCAGATCGCCAACCCATACTACGGCGCCGAAATGCTGCGCTGCGGCGAGTTCAAGAAGTAGGCGCGAGGGGCCGCGCGAGGCGCACGCGGATGAACTCCGTGGCGTCGCGCCGGCCCTGCTCCCGCCCGCCCGCCGCCGGGAAGTTATTGTCGTTCGCCAGCACGAGCGTCCGCGCGTCCTCGGCCCAGACGGCTTCCGTCGTCACGAAGGGAAAGGTGAACGGATGCGCGTGCCCGGCGAGGCGCGACGGATTGGCGATCGCCAGCAGGTCCACGACCAGGTCCTTCGTCACGTAGGTACCCGGCTCGCCCAGCCGGATCGCGAAGACGCGCTTGAATCCCGCCTCGGGACCGTGTCCACCGTCGCGTTCGATGACGAGATACCACGGCCCGCCGCACGGCACCAGTTCCGTGGCGCCATGGGCCGGGTCCGCCAGGCGGTACTTCCACTCGCGTCCCGTGAACGCCCCCTTCTCGGGGGCAAACTCCAGGATTCTTGCGGTTCCGGCCGGGTCCACGGTCGTGGCCGCCTCCAGCATGGCGAGCAGACGGCCTCCGTCAGGCGTAATGGCCAGGGCCTCGAAGCCGCGGGACCGCCGCACCGTGGCCGGGTTGGTCCCTCCGGCGTCCGGCGGAGGCAACCCTGGCCGATCGCTCGAGACCAGGCCGGGAACGGACGCGGGCGGGGCCAGCACACGCCCCTCGGCATCGACGTGCAGCAAGAACGGCCCGAACTCGTCGCCGATCCACCAGGAGCCGTCAGCCATACGCACGAACGACTCCGGATCGAAATCCGAGCCCGTCAGCCAGCGTTCGTCGGTGTCCTCGCGCGTGATCCGGAACGGCACCCGCCGACCGGGATCGGACAGGCGAATGACCTGATCCACGGTGATCGTGCCAGACCCGCCGTCCGTCGTCTTCCACTCCGGCGTCAGCCGATAGAGGCTCAGCACGTAGTCCGGCGAATTCCAGCGCACGCCGAAGCCGTTGTCGGACAGCGCATACCAGGATCCCGGGCGCTCCGGGTCGGGGCGGATGGCCGAGACACCCTGCACGGGCTGGGCCGCGAACGCCACGCCACGCGCGCCGTTCTCCCTGAACCCGCCCGCCGGCGGCCCGTCGCCGAACGTGTCCGCGGGCAGGCTGGCGAAGCCCACCAGCGTCACGGCCGGCGGGATCGCCGACGGCTCACGGCCCTGTTGCGCCGCGAAGGCCGTGCCGAAGGCGGCCACTGCCAGCACCGCCGCTGCCGCTCGTGCGGTACGCATGTCTGTCTCCCCAGGACTCGGCGTGAGTGCCGATCGGCGCGGGGGCCGTGCTACGACCCGCCGAGGTTGAAGCAGACCACCCGCGTCTCGGTCATCTCGTTGATCGCGAACCGGATCCCTTCACGGCCGATGCCGCTGAGCTTGGTGCCGCCAAACGGCATGACGTCGAGCCGGTAGTCCGTCGAGTCATTCACCATCACGCCCCCCACGTGCAGACGCTCGATGGCGGTGAACGCGTGACGCAGGCTCTCCGTGAAGATGGCCGCGTGCAGGCCGTAGTCCACGCGGTTGGCCCCGGCGATCGCGTCGTCGAGGGACGCCACGCGGTAGAGGGAGACCACCGGGCCGTAGGCCTCATCGCGGTCGAGACGCACCCCGGCGGGCACCTGCTCGAGCACGGTGGGCCACATCAGCGTACCCTCTCGGCGCCCGCCGACCAGTGTCCGCGCGCCCGCCGCCTCCGCCTCGCGCACCCAGCGCTCGACGCGCTCGGCCTGCGCCAGCGTAATCATCGCGCAGACGTCGGTCGTCTCGTCCATCGACGACCCTGCGCGCAGGCCACCCACGTGCGCGACAAACGCCTCCCGGAACCGCTCGTACACCTCGTGGAGGACGAAGACCCGCTGGACACCGAGACAGTTCTGGCCGGCCTGGGCGAACGCGCCGGCCGCGACGGCGGGCACGGCCCGCTCCAGGTCGGCGTCCGGCATGACGATGACCGGCGAGTTCGACCCGAGTTCCATCGACAACTTCTTGATGCCCGCGGCGCGGGTGATCCGTTCGCCGGTCTCGACGCCACCCGTGAACGTGACCAGGCGGACACGCGCGTCGCGGACCAGGGCATCGCCCAGGTCCTGGCCGCGGCCGGTCACGACATTGAGGCGGCCGGGAGGCACGCCGGCCTCCTCCAGATCCCGCGCCAGGCGCAGGGCGGACAGTGGTGTGGCCGTGCCGGGCTTGAGCACCACGGCATTGCCGGCCGCCAGCGCCGGCCCCAGCTTGTGGCACGCCATCGCCAGGGGATCGTTGAACGGCGTGATGGCGCCCACGACGCCGACGGGGAACCGGAAGTAGTACCCCAGGCGCCGCTCGGAGCCTGGCCGGCTGTCGAACGGCAACGTCTCGCCGGCCAGCCGGCGTCCTTCCTCCGCCGACAGTCGCAGCAGCGTGACGCATCGCAACGGCTCACGACGCGCCTCGCGGATCGTCTTGCTGCCCTCCAGCGCGATGACGGCGGCGTACGCCTCCGCGTCGGCCTCGAGCCGCGCGGCGGCACGCATCAGCGCGTCATACCGGGCGTGGGCGGGCCAGGGCCGCTCGACCGCCCGGGCGGCGGCCGCAACGGCCGTCGTCACGTCGTCGACCGTCCCGAGCGGCACGGTGTCGACCCATCGGCCGTCGATCGGATTCCGCACGTCGATGGTCGTCTCGCGTGTCACCCACGCTCCGTCGATCAGCATCCGCGCCCCACGACCATCACCGGCCCTCGGCACGCTCATGTCAGGCATGTCGTACGCTCCCGCCCGCGGCCCGCCAGACCACTCCCCTGCTACCGCACCACGCCCGGCGCCGCCGGTGGCCACGGCGCGTCGGACGCCCGCCGGACGAAGGCGTCGCCGTCGTCGGGGAGCAGGTACCGTTCGTCGACCAGTTTCGCCGCGGCGGCCCTGACGAGCTCAACATATCGCGCCTTCGACTGGTACCGCCCCTCGACAGACGGGCGCGGGTCTCCGGCGGCGGCCCGCAGCGCCTCGGTCGGGGCAAGCGGCCAGAACGAGCCCGACCAGCGCGCCAGGTGGCCGGGCGCGCCGATGTCGGCACGGCGGGGGTTCCAACCGGCGTACGTGCCGAGCGGCACGGCCACGTCCGGCGTCCGGATGCCGGCCACCTCGTTACCGTCGGTATCGACGGCCGGCACCAGCGTCACGTAGGCGGGGCCGAAGACCGGTGGCTGCGTCTCGGCGATGCCCTCGGTCCAGAAGCGCGGGCCGAAATCCAGGCGGGGCGGCTGCAGCAACGTTCCAGGGTGCCGCAGGCCCGGGATGGGCGGGAATGACGCCCTGTGCGCGGCCACCGACACCAGTTCGCCGCGATCGATGCGCGGATAGCGGCTTGGCGGCGGCTCGGCCCCGTCGGACGCCCACCGGTCCAGTGCCACCAGTAGCGCGCGCAGCGGCGCCGAGTGATCCAGGGGATTGCCGGCGTGCTCGTAGATCGTCCGGGCCGAGGTGCGCGTGTTCTGGTGCTGGCCGCCGCTGATGACGTACAGCCGGACGTGCGGATCGAGGTCGGCGTCCCGGGTGCCGGTCACATCGGTGTGGACGAGGGACGCCGATCGCGCCCAGTACTCGGTCGACGTGCCCGTGTACATCACCAGTGGCACCTTCCCGGCCGCCCTGGCCACCGCGAGGACGTCGCCCTGCTGCCCGGTGATCGGGTCGGTCTGCGGCCCGGGTACGAACGGGAAGAAATCCGCCGGCGCCTGATGGTCCTCGAACTCGCTCGGATGGCGTGTCGTTTGCGCGAAGCGGTGGTTGAACGAGCCCTTCCCGCCGCCGGGCACGTGCGGCATTGCGGCGTCGAAGACCATCCGCTGCCGCTCGTCGACGTGGAATCCCTGCCAGATCATGTGCTGGATGACCCGGCCCGACTGCGAAATGCCGAAGATGTACGCGTGCCGGGCATCCGGGACCAGCGTGCCCGCCTCTGCGCCGGCGACGGCGAGCGGGTTCACCGTGCCGCCGCCGTCACGGACCTCGAAACGGAAGAAGCTGATCGCATCGCGGATCGCCGCCAGCCCAAGCCCGACGATCCGCGGGTCCTGCGCCGTGTAGATCAGTTCGTAGATCCGTCCCGGATCGAAGCCGCCGTCGAGCCAGAGCGACCGGGGATCGGGCACGGCCGCGCCGCGCTCCTCGCGGGCGAAGCGCCAGCGATCGCGGGGCACGGGCACACGGGGCGCACGCTGCTCGTCGCGCACGGTCAGCACCGCGTCGGGGGCCGCGGGATCGCGCACCGGGTAGCACCGGCTGTTGCCCCAGGCCAGCGGCTGGGCGCTGGTCCGCCGATCCACGACGATTTCCGACACGACACGGCCGGTGATGGGCTCGCCACCGCGCGTGGCCACGGGCAGTTCGATCTGCAGGCGGCCGTCGCCGGGCAGGACGTCCCAGTTCCAGGCACTCCAGAGGATGGTGTAACCCAGCCGCAGCAGGAACCCGTTGCCCGCATGTTCCGGCGCGGAAGGGTCGTTGCTGCCGACGGCCAGGTTGAAGCGCTGGAGAATGGTCAACCCGCCGCGGTTGTTCACGTCGTAGAGGAGCCGGTGGTTGCCCCGGGCGGGATCGACCGGCTTCAGGAGGATGAAGTCGCCCACGAATCGCACCTGCCCCTGATCGTCGGTCGGGGCGAGCGGCAGGTCGACGACGCGGGCGTTGGCCGGGTTCTTCGGGTCGACGCGGTAGTGCAGGCGTCCGACTAGCTTCTCATAGGGTCCGGCGGCTCCGAAACTCATCCCGCCGGCGAACGACTCGCGCC
>CAYNDV010000174.1:0-8801 GCA_964396055.1 uncultured Vicinamibacterales bacterium
TCCAGCACCTCGATCGCCAGCTCGGGACACCGGACGCGGTGCTCGACGACCTCGGGGAGCGGCCCATTTCGCTAGCGGGACACTCGCATGGAACGAGACCTGGACTCTCGTGAGCAGTCGATGGACCGGCCGACACTGCGTCGCGGCAGCGGCAGCGCGGTGGGTCGGGACGTCCGCCGGCCTGAGCCGCGCGACGTGGTCGCCCAAGGCCTCGACCTGCCACGCGGCCGCGTGCGAGAGCGGGTGAAGGTCTACACGCAGACCTACACGCTCCGCGGCTCAGAGGCGCGCACGCTCGCCAACGTCGGTGCGTTTCGCGTCATCCCGGCAGAGGACCTCCGCTCCGAGTCGAGCCCTCGCCCGAACGCGCGCACGGGAGACCTCTACCACCTCCGCGAGGCTGGTCTGATCCGCACGATTCCGTTCCTCGTCGGGCGAAACCGGACCAGCCTTGTCGTGCTCACCGAACGGGGCCGGGACCTACTGGAGAGCCGCCGGATCCGTGGCGACGAACGCGCGCAGGTCTTCTATGCCGGCGCCCTGAAGCCGCGAGAGCTCACGCACGACAGTCAGACGTACCGCGCGTACTTGCACGCGGCCGAACGGCTCACGGCACAGGGCGCCGACATCCGCCGCGTCGCCCTGGATTACGAGCTGAAGCGCGACTACCAGCGCTTCCTGCACCAACGCAACCGGGCGCGCCGCGGACCAGATCACGACACCGAGCACCCGGTGCCAACGGTCGAAGACTGGGCGCGCGACCACGACCTGCCGGTGCAGGACGGACACGTGCGATTCCCAGACGTGCAGATTGAATTCGAGCGTGAGGACGGTCGGCGCGAGGTGGAGAACGTCGAGGTGGTCACGCCCCACTACCGCGGAGCGCTCGCCGTCTCGAAGGCACGGTCAGGCTTCAGCTGTTACCACGCCGGCGGGCGGGGCCGGCTCGGTGGGGGCCACAGTCGGTCCGGAAGCCGCCCCTTCGACCCGCGGGTGGCGGAGGAGCTGTTCTCATGACCCTCGACGAGCAGGTCCAGGCGGTCGTTGCCTTCGGCTTCACCAGCCGTCAGGCGGGCTTCCTCGTCGAGGTCATGCGACATGCAGGCGTCTGTCTCGCCAGGCAGTACTGCACCTACGCCGGCATCGTCCGCGGGCAGAAGACGCACGACTTCTTCGGTGGGCTGGTCAGCCGGCGTTTCGCCACTGCGCACCGTGGCGGCTCGCGTCAGGCACACGTCTATCACGTGCACCACAAGAAGCTCTACGCCGCCATCGGCGAGCCCGACGCACGATTCCGCAAGCCGTTGGCGGTAGCCAGGGCCGTCGAGCGCTTGATGATCCTCGACCACGTGCTCGCGCACCGGGAACTGCGCTGGCTCGCCGGTGAACACGAGAAGGTCGAGTACTTCGCCCGCACCACGACACTCCGACGTGAGGAACTGCCTGCGCTGACCTTCACCGGCAGCGGGACGAAGACCACACGCTACTTCTCCGACAAACTGCCCATCGGCGTGTCCAGCGATGGGCGGCGGCACGTGTTCGTGTATCTCGTCACCCAGGATGTCCCGCTCGACTTTCGGGCGTTCCTGCATCGCCACGCAGAGCTGCTGCGTGCGCTGCCGGAGTGGGAGATTCGCCTGCTCATTCCACGTCACCTGACGGCCTCGACGGCCGCCTATCGGGAGGCGTTTCATGAGGAACTCGCACAGCCCCTGCGACCAGCCGTCGCCGAGGAACTTGCCTGGTACTTCCGGCAACTCAGAGCCGTGCCGGAGCCGGGGGGCGTTCGCCTGCGGGAGGCCCAGCGGGCTTTCGCGGCATCCCGCTATCGCGCGCTCTACCGGGCCTGGCAACGCGACGGTGACCGCGTGTTGCACGCGACGACGTCGCCGACGCTGGCCGACAGTGTGGCCCGTCATGCTGGGCGCCTCGAATGTGACGTGCCGGCCCATCGGTACCTCCATCTCACCCCCCTGGTTGGCAGCGCCTGACGTGGCGCGAGGGGGAACGGGTGGGGGAACGGGTCCCAAAGCGCACTGTTCCCCCCTGCCGATGGTCACGGACCGTGTCATGGGCGGTCGGGCATTCGTCGCGCTGGACACGGCGGGTCGAGCTGTAAGCCCCTGTCGTCGCAGTGAGTTGGCGCGTGTGCCGGCCGTCGACCCCGGGCGGCGTTCTGTGCCGCCCGCCGGAGCCCACAGCCGCAGGTCGCACAGGGTACCGGGGCGTGAGCGACCCCCCGTTTGCGGGGCCTGGGTGGCCCCGCCCCCGTTCCGGGGGTCGCTCACGCCCCGGCTGTCCCTATCTCAACGTCTTGCGTCAGCGGCCGGTGATGGTGGTGTCGTTGCGACCCGCCATCCTGCCCGCAATGCGCCGCACATCCGCTGCGCCATGTCGCTCGGAACCACGGTGCTGAACCCGTCGGCAGCTACCCGTCCACGAGGTCCGTCATGCCACTGATCAAGCCACGCACGCGCGGGAAACAAATGGTCCGTCTGATCACGCGGCTCGACCGTGAGAACAACGAGGCGCTCTACGCCTACGCGCAGTTTCTGGGTGAGCCCGTGGAGTACGTGCTCAACCAGTTGGTCGACACGGTGTTGGCCAAGGACAAGGATTACGTCGCGTGGCGCGCCGACCACCGGCAGTCCTGCGTGCCGCACCTCACGAGCCGCCGGCGCGGTCGTTCGGCGAGCAACGTCTCCGTCCCTGAACGGGCGTAGCCACAGGCACGACCATGCTGCATGCCATTGTCCAGGTGCGCGCGGTGTTAGCACTCTGCGTGGCGGTCGCCATTGGAACCTGGGGACTACACGCGTTCCCTGTGCGACTGGGCGATGACATCTTCCTGCAGATGATCTTCGTGCGGAAGCCCGTGGTCTTCCACGTGCTGACGTATGGGTACGCGACGTTGTGGTTCAGCACGCCCTTCTTCGCGATCTCCACGCTGTTGTCGCTCGCCACGATCGCCGAGTCCCGCCGCCGGCGAACAACACGATCTCACGCGCTGCCGCCGTACACCGCCCCCGAGCATCGGCCGGCACCGATGCTGGTGTTGGGGGAAGCCCATTACCCGACGTCGGCGGGACGCGCGCCCGCGCCAACGTGGCTGACCATCCCGCAACGAGGTCTGTACACCGGCGTCATGATTCTCGGCGCCGTGGGCACCGGCAAGACGTCCGCCTGCATGTATCCCTACGTCGAGCAACTGCTCCGCTGGCGGGCCGACGATCCCGAGCGGAAACTGGGCGGCCTGCTGCTCGAAGTCAAAGGCGACTTCTGCAAGCAGGTGCGCACGATGCTCGCGCGAGCGGGGCGGGCCGACGACTACCTGGAAATCGCCGTGGGCGGCGATGTTTGCTACAACCCCCTCCACAACGATCTCGACCCGTACGCCGTCGCGTATGCCATCGCCTCGCTCCTGAACAACCTGTTCGGCAAGTCGAAGGAACCGTTCTGGCAACAGGCCTACACCGACCTCCTGAAGTTCGTCATCCTGCTCCGCCGGCTCAGCGACGGCTATACCACCCTCTCCGAGGTCTACCGCTACGTGCTCGATGAGGGCCAGATCGATCGGGACATCCGGCGGCTGAAGGGCACGCTGGCGGAGCCGCCCGAAGTGCTGGTCGTGTCGCTCGAAGACTACCGCCAGCACGGCGCGCAGACGACGTGGACGCACTGGTTTGCTGAAGGCCCGGCCCAGATGGCGCACCCGTACGACAGCGAACTGGAAGCGTTCCTGGATGCGCGCCAAGTGTCGTACGTCGTGCAACAGGCACAAGGCACCGGATGGGCCGAGCGTCGCTACCAGCTCGACGCCGTCGAACGCTGGTACCTGCACGGATGGAGCCGCCTCGACGCGCGCCTGCGATCGTCCATCACCGAAGGGGTCATCGTCTTTTTGTCGTTGTTCGATGACAACCAGGCGATCCACCGGACGTTCTGCCCACCGCGATCGGCCTACGTCGATCCGCCGGTGGCGGGTGCCCCGCGGCCCCTGCCGCCCATTGAGGATCTCCTCGAGACGGGACACGTTCTGGCGCTCAACTTCCCCGTCGGGATGAACCCAGGTCTGGCACGCGCCCTCGGGGTGATGCTCAAGCTCGACTTCCAGCGCGCCGTGCTCCAGCGGATTCCCCGGATCTCGGCCAGCCCGGATCGTATCTGGCGCGATCTGCTCTTCGTGTGTGACGAGTACCACGCGTTTGCCACCGTCGGCGAGACCGACCCGACCGGTGACGAACGCACCTTCGCGCTGTCCCGCCAGGCACGCCTGATTCCCATCGTCGCGACCCAGAGCATCAGCTCCCTGCGCTCGGCGTTGCCGGGCGAGGAGAGCTGGCGCACCTTGCTCCAGTGCTTCCGCACGAAGTTGTTCCTCGCCACGAGCGACGAATTCACGGCGCGGACGGCGGCCGAACTGTGTGGCAAGCGCGACCGCCTCAAGGCTCACTACACGTTGTCGGAGGCCGGGCAGAGCGCACACGTGTCGTTGCTGACCGGACGAGCGGCTGCCGCCAAACAAACGCTCAGCACGAGCAAGAGCTACGCGCCGCACAACGACTACATCTTCCCGCCGCGCGTGTTCACCGAGCTCCAGAACGCCCAGGCCATTGCGTTGCCGTATGACGGCTTCAACCCGTTGCCGCCGCAGTTCTGCTATCTGAAGCCGCACTACCTCGACGTGCAGACCAGCTACTTCGACCACCTTGCGCAGGGGGCCCTGTGAGTAGCCTGGACCGCATCCTGCCGTTCCTCCGGCCCATTGAGGATCTGCTGGTCGATCCGTCGATCACCGAGGTGATGGTGAACGACGGAGGCCGGCATGTCTTCGTCGAGCGGGAGGGTGCGCTGGAGGCGGTGGTTGGCCGGTCGCTGGAGCCGCGCAACCTGACCGTGGCGATCAAGAACATCGCGCGGGCGTGTGGCGACGAGATTTCCGAGGCCCAGCCGCTGCTCGACGCACGACTGGAAGACGGGTCGCGGGTGGCGGCGATGTTCCCGCCCTGCGCCATGGCCGGCCCGGCGCTCACGATACGAAAGTTCACGCGAAGGTACAGCCTGGAGGATCTCGTCCACGTCGGCGCCATGACGCCTGCGTTAGCCGCACAACTCGCCCAGGCCGTCGCGACGCACCAGAACCTCCTCATCTCCGGCGGAACCGGCACCGGCAAGACGACACTCCTGAATGCACTCGCGGCCGGTATCCCCGACGCTGAGCGCATCGTCGTGATTGAGGAAACCTCGGAGATTCACCTCGACAAGCCGAACCTGTTGCGTCTGGAGGCGCGGCGCGCGCAGGCCCCGCTCGGGCACGAAGCGCCGCTGCCGCCCGTCACGATTGCCGACCTCGTGCGTGCGACCCTCCGCCACCGCCCGGATCGCATCCTCGTGGGCGAGGTGCGGGGCGCCGAGGCCTTCGACCTGTTGCAGGCGCTCAATACCGGTCATCTCGGGAGCCTGACCACGATTCACGCCAACTCCGCGGAACAGGCCCTGACTCGCCTGGCGCACTGTGTGCTGACGGCCAACGTCGGCCTCCCCCATCGCAGCATTCGGGAGGCGATTGCCTTGGCGATCCGCCTGGTCGCGCACGTCGCCCGAGTGGGCGGGCGGCGACGGGTCACGGAGTTGGTCGCCGTGCGCGGGTACGACGGTGAAACCGACCGGTTCCTGCTCGAACAGCGCTACACGGCAGACGCCAGCCCGGGAGCAGCGTCATGAGACACGTGAATAGACTCCGTCGTCCATGGCATCTCTGGAGCGCGGGTTTTGTCTGGGTCGCAGGGCTCGCTCTGTCCGCGTGCGGTGGCGGGACGACACCAAGCGGGCCCAGCACCCCATCGGCTCCGCAGTCGTTTCTCTCGGGCACGTGGCAGGGCACCCTCACGATCCAGGTCAACCCGGGGGACCCCGGCGCGCCGCTCCCCACGACGGGCACGACCGAGTGGACGTTCGAGGTGGTTCCGCAGACCAATCTGCAGACGTTCTCGAACACGTTGCGGTCGCAGCACCCGTGGCTGCCAACGACCATGACCGGCACGACGACGTTGGTGCCGCAGAACGTCCCGCCGACGCAGATCAGTACGCAGGGGTCGTACGACTCCCCCCGGGGTTGTCGCGGGACCTTCGGCAGCTCCGGCACGGCGGAGGCGACACGCATCGACGCAGACTTCACGGGTGTGGACTGTAACCACACGACGTTCACCGGCCGGATCGTGCTGACCAAGCGCTGAGGGAGTCTCAGGTGCCCGTCATGAGCCGAGACGACGCCTCGCACTTCCTGCGAACGATGTTCGAGGCAGACGACTGGGTAGCCGTGTTCCTGAAGGCATACGACACCGGTCACGCGTGCCAGCGTGTCGCACCTGTCGCAGTGTTCACGGAGCCGCGGTGGCAGACGTGGCTGCGCGTGATGAACGTCCATCGCTTCAACGTGTACGTCAGCGTGAATGCGGTGACGCCAGGGCGGCGCGAGCGGACAAAGGGAGCCGTGCACGCGGTGAGGCACGTCTTCCTGGATGCCGACCACGGCGGGCCGGACGTCGTGCGACGCCTGGAGCGCCGGCACGACCTGCCGACACCGTCGTCCGTTCTCAACACGTCGCCTGGCCGGGTCCAGGTGCTCTGGCGCGTGCACGGGTTCTCGCCGGAATGCGTGGAACGCCTGCAGAAGCAGCTCGCGCGGGAACTCGGGACTGACCTGGCCGCAACCGCGTGCACCCAGACCATGCGCATTCCGGGATTCCTGAACTGGAAGTACGCGCCGCCGGTTGTCGTGACTGGCGAGTGTGGGAACACAAGCAGGGTATTTGAATCGTGCGACTTCCCGATTCCGGCAGATCCACATCCGACAACTAGCGACGAGCCGGCTCCACTGCGAACCGTCAGGACCACCGGAGGCAGAGCGCCATTGACGCCGCCTGACGTGATCGAGCGGGCTCGTCGGTACGTGGCAGCGGTGCCCGCGGCGGTTTCCGGCCAGCGAGGCGACGTGCGCACGTTTCAGGTGTGCTGTCGATTGGCGCGTGGCTTTGGCTTGGCCCCGGACGACGCGCTGCGCCTGCTCGCCGAGTGGAATGCGCGGTGCAATCCGCCGTGGACCGAGCGTGAGCTATTGGCCAAGTTGGATCACGCGCAGCGCTATGGCCGAGAGCCGATCGGCGGCCTGCTCACAGGAGGTGTGTGAGCCCAGCATCTTTCGAGCTTCGTCGACCACGCACGCGCCACACGGCCGTGCGTCTCACCCTGTTCGCCGGCATCCACATCGATCCGGCGAACGTAACCGCTGCCGTCGGCCCAGGCCCTCGGCAGTCTTGGAGGATCTCCAATGTCCACGCACAACGGCGATCTGGTGTCCGTGAAGATCATTCCGAACGAGCAAGGTCGTCCCCCAGGGAAGCTTGCCGACGCGGAGGTGGTCTTCGAAGCCAGTGCTGGCCCGCTCAGCGGGCTGCGACTCATTGGCTTCGCCGTCTGGGAACGTCGCGATGGAGGGAAGAACGTGACGTTCCCCGCCCGGCAGTACTCCGTCAGCGGCGAGCGCCGGAGCTTCGCGCTCCTGCGTTCCGCGAATGGAGAGCCGAGCGCGCAGGACGCGCTTCGCGAGTGCATCCTCGACGCGTACAGCCGCGTCGAGATCCACGAGTGAGCCGTCCGTCTCTGGCGACCCGGGGCAGCCGCTTCACGGCCGCTGCCCCGGGCCCCCGCCCGTCAGAACGACAGTGGCCGCGTCACTCGGTCGACGCGTAGCTCGCAGATGGTGCGCCTTCAACCGCGATTGAGGAAGGAACACGTCATGGACCCCGCCGCCCACTCCGCCTTGCGTCGTCCAGAACTGGTCACGGAGGCCGCGCCTTTCGCCATGCCGGAATCGGCACACGCGTTGACCGTGACGGCGATCTATCACCTGTCGGAGGCCGGCCGGAAGTCGTCACTGCTTGCCGGGGGCGACGGCCGTGCCGTCCAGCAGATCACCGTGCAGGTGTCGGCAAACCGAATGCACCTCGTCAGCGTCGACGTCCAGGGCGTGGCGCGGCTTAAGTTGCGCCCCAGATATGACATCGACGCCAACCAGCGCGTCGTGCGTCTCGACGACGCCCCGACGTACGACGCGCCTCCGACTGCCGACGAGCTGTTCAGGGAGGCCGCACGCAACCACGAGCGGGAGCGCGTCTACCTGGCCGAGCGCGCCGTCACGAGAGCCAAGAAGCGCGAAGCCGACCACGAGCGACGCCTGCAGGTAGCGCAGGCCTTTCTGACGGACCGTGCCCAGCGTGCCGTGGTGCATCCAGCGCCGTCTCCTAAGCGCTGCTACGTCAGCACCGATCAGGGTCGTGTGCTCTTCGACGTGGCGACCGACGAGGGGCCAGCCCGCGACGTGCCGCCAGAGGCGCATCGCCGCTTTCGTGCCGACCTAACCGCCAAGCACGACAAGAACCAGCAAGAGCGTGCAGCCCAGCTTGCGCTGCACGAGGAGAAGAAGCGCTACATCGGTGCGTGGATCGCGGAGCACGGGACGCCCGAGCAGCAGGCCCGCCAGGCCGCCGGCGTGCTCCCGATAGAGGAGGCCCTCGAAGCGATCACCGACGAAGCGTTTGCCGCCGTCGCAGATCACCCGCCGTACGCGCGGGACGGCGCCGATCGGCTTCAGGCGCACCTGCGAACGTTCCCCGAATACGCCGACGCCATCGTCTCCCCCGCCGATCTAGTTGTCGTCAGCTCGAACGCCGTCAAGGCCACGGCCGAGCAATGGGCAGTGGTTCAGTCCGTGCAGCAGAGGCTGCCGAACGCCACGGTAA
>CAYNDV010000175.1:0-8739 GCA_964396055.1 uncultured Vicinamibacterales bacterium
CGCCGCGCAGCGGCACCGGTTCGGGCGCGGCGCCGACGGGCCGCTTGGATGGCGGCGGGGGAGGCGGGTCGTACACGGCGCGCGGCGTGTCTCCGCCCGTGCGCGACGTGGCGCCGCCCGTCGCCGCAGCCGGTTCGTCGGCGGTGCCGCCCGCCCGCACCGTCACCGTGGAGACGACGTTGCCCGCGGCGGCGGCGATGGTCCGCACGGCCTCCAGTTCATCGGCGGAACGGACGGTGCCCGCGAGCACGACCCGGCTGCCCAAACGCTTGATGCTGACGGCCGGGTACGGCTGCAGCAGTTCGGTGAGGTCCGCCATGAGCTTCGCGAACTCGCGCGACACGACCTCGATGGCCACCTCGTCGCGCTTGACGTTGCGCTGGTCCCAGACCGTGAGGCTGGTGAAGCCCTCGCCGCTGGCGATGAGCATGACCTCCCGCCGGCCGGACACGACGCGGAAGTCGCAGACGGCGGGATTGGCGATGGCGATGTCGCCGACCGCGTACCCGGGCTTGAAGGTGCGCTGCTCGCCGACCACCAGCCGTTCGGTGCGCGTCTGGCCCGCCACCGCTGCCGCGCAGGCGAGCAGGAGCGCCCCCGCCAGCAGTCCACGCGTCACGTGATGTCGCATGCCCCCCTCCCGGGCCAGCGGCCGCCGCGGCCGCCGGCCGTGCCCTCGGTCAGCGCCCGGTGCCCCGCATCTCGCGCCACACGGGCTGCGCCCGCGGCTTGAGCGGCATCGGGATCTTCAGGAACGAGTTCTCGTCGAGGCGCGGGATCTCCACCGGGGTCGAGTCCACGCCGGAGCGGAGGCTGAGCGTCAGCGCGCCGATCTGCTGCGCGAGCACGACCTCCTGCACCTGGACCGGCGTCAGCAGCAGCGTCACGCTCGTGACCGAGACGATGGCCCCGGCGCCCTGCGGCTGATCCTCCTCCGCGCCGCCGCCGAGGGGCGCGGCGGGCGTCGTGGCGGGATCGCCGCCGACCGCGACGATCTGCACGTTCTGGGCGATCGTGATCGCCTCGGTCCGCTCCTGGGCATACGTGATCTGGCCGCCCTGGGTGCCGCTGGGCACGCCGTACTCGAAGGTGCCGATGAGATCGACGAAGTTGCCCGGCCGCAGCTGGCCGCCGACGCCCGTCACGTCGTTGACCGCCACCGCGATCGCCCGCATGCCGCGCGGCACGTTGAAGGCCAGCGACTCGCGCCCGCCGGCCAGCAGGCCCTGGCCCGTCACCTGCGTCCCGCGCGGCATCGGCACCGCCACCACGCGGCCGACGACCTCGCCCGCCTTGCCGATGGCGCCGGGCTGCAGGTACTTGCGCGGCACCTGGATCGTCTGGATCATCCGCTCGTCGAGGGGCGTGTTCTCGAGCACGTCCCGCGTCGTGACGACCACGTCCTGGAGCGCCGACTGCTGCAGCAGTTCTTTCTCGCGGGCGTTCAGGTACAGCATGATGGCGATGACGGCGAACACGCCTGCCGCCAGCGAAACCAGCAATCCCATTCGACCTTTCATGGTGTGCTCCAGCGTCCGTGGCGATCAGCGCTTGCCTCCGCCCGTCCGGTCCTGCGCCTTCTGCTTGGCCGTGTCGAGGACGCTCAGCCCCCCGAGCACCTGCGACCACAGCGACGAGAAATCCGCCAGCCCCTCGAGGCCGGCGGCGACATCGGGCTTGGTGCCACGCCCGAGCTTGATGCGTTTGTAGCCTCCCGGACGCCCGTGCGTCGTCCGGATCCGCAGGTCGTCCCGCGTGAGGCCGTACATCTTGAAGTACCCGACCACCGGCACGTATTCGTCGGGCCCCTCGAACTTCTGCGTCCACCGCGTCTCGTACTTCACCGTGGGCTTGTTGTCCGGGTACGCCACGTGGTTGAACAGGCGCGAGTGGGCGCGCGTGGCCAGCTGGTAGCTGTGCTGGTCGATCAGGAATACCTGCAGGACGATGCACAGGATCAGCACCAGGCCCCAGGTCATGAGGACGGTCTCGGTGATGGCCTGCCCCCGCGCCGAGCGCCAGCGGGGCGGCGGCGCCCCGCCCGGCCCGGGCGTCAGTGCAGCACCGGCCGGTTCTTGCGCTTCAGCGCGTCCCATATGGCACTCCGCAGCTCCCGCACCGGGATGAACTTGGCGACGTACTTCGCCTTCGCTTCCTTGACGTTGCCGCCCACGGGCTTGGCCGCCGCCACGGCGGTCATCGACGGGACGATGCGCCCGCCGAAGAACGAGTCGAAAACGCGCGCGCGCGTCGCCGGCGCCTTCACCACCCACACGAAGGCGATCGGGTTGCCCGGCGCCTTCTCGAACCACAGGCCGAAGACCGCCGACTGCTTCACCGGCAGGGGCGTCAGGCAGATCCAGTTCGCCCGCTTGCGGGCCGGCGACAGGGCCGGATACTGGGGCCGGGTCCCGTCGGGCACTTCGCGCAGATCCACCAGCTTGCCCTGGGGCCGCGGGCTTGCGAACCCGTAGGCCGCGTCGGTCTCGCCCATCTGGATCTGCGACTCCTCGCCCGGGAAGAGGTCCATGACGTTGTACTTCGTCACGCGCTCGGCCTGCGCCCGCGCGCGTTTGCCGTACCCGATGTTGACGAAGTTGATGATCGTGCCCGTGACGCCGCGCACCGTGCTGTACCCGGCCACGCCCAGGACGCTGGCGGGGCACGGCGTGACCGTGAAGCCCACCGTGGCCTGCGTCAGGGTGCCCCAGGCCTTCTGGATGGTGCCGTTCAGGTCGGCGATGGTGTTCATGCCCCGCGCCATCTCGGTGGCTCCGGTGAAGGCGCCGGCGTCGGCGGCAATCTGCACGAACACGCGCCGGTTCACCGCCTGGCCGACGTTGATGACGACGCCGGTCAGGACGAACAGGGCGAAGAGCAGCGTGACGACGAACGGGAACGTCTGCCCCCGCTCGCCGTCGCGCCGTGGACCGACGGGCCGACTGCCCCGATCAGCGCCGGGCATTGTCCCCCTCCTCGGGGATGTTCGGCTGAGTGTACATCGGCGCCTCGGACTTCACGATCGCCCGGCCGCCGGGCCCGCTCAGCGGGTACCCGAACGGCGAGTGCACCTGGACCGTGAACGTATCCCGCCCGGGCACCGCCAGCATGAGCCGCGAGCCCGCGGGCAGCATGCCGGTGACCGTCCGCGCCGCCTGGTAGGCGCGCGGAGCCTCTCCCAGCCCGCCGTACACCGAGACGCGGGCGCCCTGGAACGCGGCGAGGTTGCACACGTGCCGCGTCACCGCCAGGAACGAGAGGTGGATGAGGCCGAGGATGATCATCATCAGCAACGACAGCGCGATGATGGTCTCGACCAGCGACTGGCCGGAGGTGCCGCGCGCCCGGCGCACGAACACCTCCCTCGGCCGCGTGAGTGGCGACGTCATGAGCGCCTGCGGCACTAGCCGCCCTTGGCCCCCTTGTTGACCTCGCCCGAGAGCGTCTTGATGGCGTTGGTCAGTTCCGTCCGGAAGATCCCCATGATCACCAGGATGATGGCCACCACCATCCCCGCGATCACGAGGTACTCGCTGCTCGTCTGGCCGGCTTCGTTGCGGAGCCGGTTCTTCAGACGCCAGCCGAGGGTCTGCGCACGCACGATCACACCGAGCATCGCGTGTCCTCCCTTCCGCGGGCCGTGGGCCCGCATCCCGCCACCAGCCGGCGGCGGGTGCCGCCGGCGCCGTCCGGCCCCGCGGCCGGCACCCCGTCACGGGCTGGTGAAGTGCAGCACCAGCCGCTTGAACAGCCGGATGTAGGCGGCCACGACCGGCGTGATGAACGCCGCCATGCACACCACCACCGTGGCCACCATCACCCCGAGCACCGTGAGGTACTCGCTCAGGACCTGTCCCTCTTCGCGGGCCCACCGCGCCCGCCAGCCCCCGTCGCCTCGCGCGCGCTTGTCCATGGCCTCACACCGACGGGAACGAGACTTCGTGCATCACGTTCAACACGAACACCCGGAAAGCGGCCAGCAGGACCCGGGAGATCACCAGGCCGAGCGCCACCAGCACCCCCGCCGTCACCACGTACTCGGACACCGTCTGGCCCGACTCGTCGGCCAGCCGCGACGCCGGCCTCCGCCCGCCGGCGGCCCGCGCCGACGGCCGCACCAGCACCACCGTGACGTTGTCGGGGCCGCCCGCCTCGTTGGCTTCATCCACCAGGCGTCCCGCGGCCGCGTCGAGGTTGTCGCAGCCCTCGCCGAGGACGCGTGCGATCCCGTCGTGGCCCAGCGGCCCGTGCAGCCCGTCGCTGCAGAGCAGCAGCACGTCCTCGTCCTGCAGCGCGATGCGGCCCACCGTGACGTCGAGGGCCGCCGCCGCGCCCAGGGCCCGCGTCAGCATGTGGCGCATTTCATGGCGTTCGATCGACGCCGGCTCCGCGCCTGCCCGGATCATCGACGCCGCCCACGAATCGTCCTCGGACACCTGGCGCAGTGCACCCTCGCGCCACAGGTACAGCCGGCTGTCGCCCACGTTGACGAAGACCGCCTCGGCGCCCCCGGTCATCACCGCGATGCACGTCGAGCCCATCCCGTCCAGTTCGGGGTGCCGCTGGGCGTGGTACCGGATCTGGTGGTTGGCCAGCTGAACCGCGCTCTTCAGCTGGTTGCCCTCGAAGGTCAGGTTGGTATTGAAACCGTAGGGCCAGGTGATGCCGGAGTCCTGCTTCGACGTCCGGATGAACTCGGTGATCGTCTCGGTGGCAATGCGCGACGCGACTTCGCCGCCCTCGTGCCCGCCCATCCCGTCCGCCACAGCGAACAGGGACAGATCCGGCTCGAGGATATGGGCATCCTCATTGCCTGTCCGGACGCGGCCCGGATGGGTCCGGGCAACCGCAAAGGCCACAGTCCACCTCGAAGCGGCAGGATGACTGAAGGGGGCCAGCCCGAGGAATCACTAAAACGTAACCAATTGCCGTGCCAGCATACGGGCAAGTCACGTCCAAGGTCAAGGCTTCTAACTGGCTGTTAATACGCCACTTGTGACGTCACGAGCCGCCTGCACGCTCGGGGGGGATGGTGCCAGACGCTGAAGAGTCAGCAGGTGGCGCCGAAGTTGTTGAAAATTCATCAACTTCCATTGCTGGCAGGCTGAACCGGAACACCGCCCCGCCCTCGCCGTCCTCGTACTGGATCGACCCGCCATGCGCCTCGACGATGCGCCGCGAAATGGCCAGGCCGAGTCCCGTGCCGTCGATCTTCGTGGTGAAGAACGGGGTGAACAGTTCCTGGCGGGCGGCGGCCGGCACCCCGCCCCCGCTGTCGGCCACAATCACGGTCACCCGCGCGCCCTCGTCACGCACGGCGACACGCAGCCGGCCCCCGCCCGGCATGACGTCCATGGCGTTATTGATCAGGTTCTCGACGACCATCCCCAGTTGCTGGGCGTCGCCGGGCACCTCCGGCCCGTCGGTCGCGGCGTCGACAATCACCTGCACGCCCTGGCCGGCCGCGCGCGCCGCGTGCAGGTCGAGGTGGCTGCGTACGAGGGCCGCGAGGTTCACGCGCCCGGCCCGGGGGCGCTCGATGCGCGCCACCTGCAGGAAGTCGCCGACGAACCCGTCGAGGGCGGTGATCTCCTCGGCGATGATGCCGGTGTGGTGCTGCAGCACCGGATCGTCCGGCCGTTTGAGGCGCAGGTACTCGACGCAGCCGCGAATGGCATTGAGCGGGTTGCGCACCTCGTGCGCCACGGTGGACGCGACCCGGCCGAGCGCGGCGAACGTCTCGGCGTGGACGAGGCGCCCCTGGTATTCGGCGAGGGACGCGGCCATCGAATTGAACGCGCGCACCAGTTGGCCGATCTCGTCGTGCCGGGCGGCCTCGAGCCGCACGTGGAACTGGCCTTCGCCGACGCGCTTCGTCATGTCCAGCAGCGCGCTGAGGGGATGCACGATCGTCCGCGCGATCACCCCGGCGCCGATCAACCCGAAGGCGATGGCCGTGGCGGCCATCAGCATCGCGGTTCGCCGCAGGTCCCCCACCTGGTCGGCCCCGGCCCGTGGCCGGACGACCCGGACGAGGAAGGCCGGGCCATCCGGGCCGCCGGGCCGCGAGAAGCGGCCGACGGCGGCGACGACGGCGCGCGCGGTGCCGGTCGCGGCCTGGTATTCGACGACCGCGGGAACAGGTGCCGCAGCGGCCCGGACGCGTGCCCACGCCGCTGCGGGAACCGCGGGGGCATCCGGCCGTGTGGCGAGCCACGTGGCGCCGCCCGGATCCAGCAGCGCGAGTGACCCGTCGGGTTCGCCGGCGATGGCGGCCAGGGGGGCGGCCAGTTCGGCGACGTCGACTGCGGCGAGCACGGCTCCGCCCGGCAGCGAGCGGATGGGTTCGACGACCATGAGCGTCGGTTGTCCGTGCCGCCACGCGAGAACCGGGTACTGACTGCCGGGCCGCGGCCACGCCCGGGAGGCGGGTTCCGCGTCCGGTGTCGGGACGGAACCCGACGCGGTGAGCAACTGGCCCTCCTGGTCGAGCACGGCGAGCCCGCCGACCGAGTGCGTCGAGGCGAGCGCGACCGCGAGCAGCGGGCCGAGGGTACGTTCGTGGTGCATCCGGGCCGTCCCGGCGGCGGGGCCGGCGACGGCTGGCGCCGCCGCCACGGCGCGGGCGGTACGTCGGGCTTCGGCCAGGGCGGCGTCGATGGTCCGCGCGCCGTCGGCGACCACGCGACGCTCGGCGGCGTCGAGCGTGTCGCGGACCGTGGCTTCCAGGTAGATGTAGGCGACACCGGCGACCACGGCCAAAGGCATCAGCGCCAGCGGGATGACGAGGAGCACGATCCGGAGGCCGAGCGGCAGGGTCCGCACGGATCAGCCCTGGAGGCCCCTGGTCCTGAGCCAGTACTGGATCTGGTTGCGGGTGATGCCCAGGGCCCTCGCCGCGCGGGTCTGGTTGCCGCCCGACGCGGCCAGGGCCTCGAGGATGGCCTGGCGCTCGACCTCGGCGAGAGGCCGGGGTGACGTCCCGCGGCCGTCCGCCGCGTCGGCGGCGGCCGCGCGCGCGCCGGTCTCGTGCGGGGCGGCCACCGCCGCCGGCAGGTCGGCGATCCGGACGCGGGGCGGCTGCGCGAGGATCACGGCGCGCTCGATGGCGTGCCGGAGTTCGCGCACGTTGCCGGGCCAGCGGTACGCCTGCAGCGCGTCGAGTGCGGCCGGCTCGAAACTCTCGACCGGCTTGGCGAGGGCCTGCCGGAATTCCTCCAGGAACTGCTGGGCCAGCACGGGCACGTCGTCGCGCCGGTCGCGGAGGGCCGGCAGCACGATCGGGAAGACGTTGAGGCGGTAGTACAAGTCCTCCCGGAAGGCCCCGGACGCCACGGCGGCGCCGAGGTCGCGATGGGTGGCGCCGACGGTGCGGACGTCGGTGCGGACCGGCCGGGTCGAACCCAGGGGCTCCACCTGCCGCCCTTCGATGGCGCGCAACAGCTTGGCCTGGAGGCCCAGCGACATGTCGCCCACCTCGTCGAGAAACAGCGTGCCGCCGGCCGCCTGCTCGAACCGGCCCGGCTTGCGGGCGACGGCGCCGGTGAAGGCGCCGCGTTCGTGGCCGAACAGTTCTGATTCCAGGAGCGGCTCGGGGAGGGCGGCGCAGTTGACGGCCACCAGCGGGTGGGCGTGACGCGGGCTGCGGGCATGAATGAACTCGGCGAACAGTTCCTTGCCGGTGCCGGTCTCGCCGATGAGCAGGACCGTGGTGTCGAGCTGGGCAACGGCCGCCGCCTGGTCGAGCGCGATCTGGATCGGGCGGCTCGTGCCGAGGATGCGCCGCCCGACGCGGCCCGAGAGGCGCGCACGCAGCTCGGCGACCTGCTCCTGCAGGGCCTGCTTCTCCAGCGTCTCGCGGACGAGGTTGAGCAGGAGCGGGAAGTTGATGGGCTTGGTGAAGTAATAGAGGGCGCCGTCGCGCATCGCGCCCACCGCCTCGTCGGTGTTGGCGAAGGCCGTGACCAGGATGACGGGGATCGCGGGATGGCGCTGGCGGACGAGGCGGAAGAAGTCGAGCCCGCTCTGGTCGCGCAGGCGGATGTCGGTGATGACGAGGCGGATGCCGGGGGCGTGGCGGGCGAGAGCGTCCAGGGCCTGGTCCACCGAGGCCGCCTGGAGCACCTCGGCGCCGCTCTCGGCGACGAAGGCCGAGGTGAGCTCGAGGGAGCGCGGGTCGTCCTCGACGACGAGCACCTGGGCCGGCGTGGCCGGACGGGCGGGGCCTGGAGAGGAAGGCGGCATTGTGGGCGGCGGCCGAAGGGCCGCAGGCGCCCCAAGTCTACCCACCGCGCCGGAAGGACGTCAACGCGCCGGCCCCCCCTACTTGCGCCGTGGGAACGACCCTGCTATACTCGTCAGGTTCCTCGGTCGCTAGGACACCCTATCTAGTGACCGCCGCCAGAGAGGCGATGCGGACCAGACCTCCGCTCTGAAGCCGAAGGCGAGAAAACACAATCGATAGGGTCCAGGCACCTCCAGGTGCCAAGCCCCGCGCGAGCGGGGTTTCTAGGCCTGGAGGGACTTCGCGCTGTCCGGGGTTGCAGCAAGGGTGCCCCCCTTGACGGTCGAAGTCGACATGGGTTTGACGGCGCAGTGCGGCCGGTGTCCGGCCGGGCTGTCCGTCGGTCAGTTGTTGTACGGAGCAGCCGTGCCGACCATCAGCCAGCTCGTTCGCAAGGGCCGTGAGCGCGTCCTCTACAAGACGAAGAGCCCCGCCCTCCAGGACAACCCGCAGAA
>CAYNDV010000176.1:0-2305 GCA_964396055.1 uncultured Vicinamibacterales bacterium
CTAGCCTCTAGCCTCTAGCCTCTAGCCTCTAGCCTCTAGCCTCTAGCCTCTAGCAAGCCCCGCGCCGCGGTGTGTCCGCTCGCGGCTGCGCTCTCGATCGTACCCGGCAATCCGGTATCCGTCCAATCGCCGGCCAGGAACAGCCCTGGCAGCTCCGTGCGGCAGCCGGGGCGCGCGGGCTCGCCGGGCGCCACCGAGAACGTGGAGTTGCGCTCGCGGATGACCGACGCGTGCCGCACCGTGGCCGCTGCGGCCGCGGGCAGGGCCTGCCGCAGTTCAGCAAGCGCCAGATCGATGACCTCGCGATTCGACCGCGGCACGAGGTGCGCCGCGCCGCTCGACACGAGCGACAGGTGAGAGGCCGCCCCCTCGAACAGGGCCCGCTTGTCGAAGACCCATTGCATGTCTCGGCCGGGCAACCCGACGAAGGGCCGGGACATGACGGGACGATCGAACCAGACGTTGACGGTGACGATGGGGTAGCCCTTCATGCGCGACGCCCGCTCGGCAATCGGGACGAGCGGCGCGGGCATCCCGTCGAAGATCCGGCCGAAGGCGTGCCACGGCACGGCCGACACCACCGCCCCGGCCCGGACCACCTGCCCGCCTCGCAGCGTCACGCCCGCGGCGCGTCCGCCGGCCACGAGCACCCTCGCCACGGCGCCCGTGCGCACGGCGCTGCCGCGCGCCTCCAGGTATTGCCGCGCCGGCTCTACACACAGGTCGTTGAGCGGGACGGCCGGCAGCGCGATCGCGGAGTCGCGCGAATCGGGGCCGAAGGCCTGCGCCAGCACCCGCACGAACGCCTCGGCGCCGGCTTCGCCTGGCGGCTGGTTCATCGCCGCCAGGGCCAGGGGTTCCCACAGCAGTTCCCGGAGGCGCGGCGTCTGCCCGTTGCGGACGAGCCAGTTCTCCACCGTCTCACCCGGCGAAGCCGCCAGACGGTTGGTGCGTCCCGCCAGGTGCTGTTGCGCCAGGCGGAGGACGGGCCCGAGGCGCAGCACCGAGAGCCGGTCGCGCCAGTCCAGCGCGTCCCACTCGATGATCCCGCCCAGCAGGTGCCACGGCGACGGCAGCGGCGGGCACGACAGGGTGGACAGCCGGCCGCCCGCATCGACGATCGACACCTCGAGGTGCGGCTGCACGCGTACGAGGCCCGCTGAGCCGATGCGCGCGAGAAAGGCGAACGATTCGCGGTAGCAGCCCATCAGGATGTGCTGCCCGTTGTCGATCTTCTCGCCCGTCACGGGATCGGTCGCCGACATCGCGCGGCCGCCGGCCGTGGGCCGCGCCTCGACTACCAGCACGCGCGCGCCGCGTTCGGCGAGGGCTGTCGCCGCGCTGAGGCCGGCGACGCCGGCGCCAATGACGACCAGGTCGGGGCTGGTCATGGCGTGATCCACAGCCGGAACGCGATCAGGGCCTTGCGCCAGCGCGGCAGCCGGACCGGCTCGCCGAAGACGGCGAAGCCGCCCCGCTCGATGCGCCGCAGCAGCGTGCGGTAGATGGCGGCCATGATGCGGGCGGCCAGCAGACTGCGCCGATCCTCCGCCGGCAGTTCCCGCTCGGCCTTGTCGTAGTACTCGTGGGCGCGCCGCGCGTGTCCGGCGAGCAGCGCCTGCAGTCCCGGCGTCGGGAGGCCCGCCGCGATGTCCGCCTCGCTGACGCAGTGGCGGTCCAGGTCGGCCTGCGGCAGGTAGAGGCGCCCCGCACGAAAGTCCTTGCCGAGGTCCCGCAGGATGTTCGTCAACTGCAGCGCCACGCCCAGATCGATCGCGTACTGCCGGCACCCGGCGTTGCGGTAGCCGAAGATCTCGATGCAGACCAGGCCCACGGCGGACGCTACCCGCAGGCAGTACAGGTGGAGATCGTCGAAAGTCGGCCAGCGGCACTGCGCCAGGTCCATGGCCACGCCGGCGATGACGTCCTCGAACCCCTGGCGGGGAAGGTTGAACCGGCGGATGTGCGTCACGAGCGCCGCGCCCTGGGGCGTGACGGGGTTTCCGCCTTCGAAACACGCCGCAACTTCACGCCGCCAGCCGGCCAGCCTGGCCTCGGCCGCCGCGGCGTCGCCGCCGCCCTCCCCTGCTTCATCGACGGCATCGTCGACGGCGCGGAAGAAGTCCCAGACGGCGACAATCGCATCGCGCTTCTCTGCGGGCAACACCGCGAACGAGTAGAAGAAGTTCGTGTCGCGTCGGGGCATGGGATCATCAGGCCGTTCGGCCACAGCAGGCCGTTCGGCCGTTCGGCCGTTCGGCCGTTGGGCTGTTCGGCCAATCGGCCAATCGGCCAATCGGCCAAT
>CAYNDV010000176.1:2405-8722 GCA_964396055.1 uncultured Vicinamibacterales bacterium
GGCCGTTCGGCCGTTGGGCTGTTCGGCCAATCGGCCAATCGGCCAATCGGCCAATCGCTACATTACCGCCTGCTTCCAGCGCAGCGCTCCCCAGGCGAGGGCCGCGCCGTCGGACACGCCCAGCGACGGCCGCCCGGCGAATACGTCGAATCGTTCCTGTTCCAGCCTGTCGAGGATACGCCTTCCGCCCAGCCAGGTGAAGCGCAACTCGTACCGCAGACGGCCGGAGACGCCGTCGCACACCGGCCGCCCGCGTTCGAACAAGGCGCGCGTGCGCCCGGCGAGGTCGGCCATGACCGCCTGCCACGCCGGCGTCCACCTTCGGTCATCCAGATCGCGTTCGTCGGCGCCGGCCCGCTCCCGATCTTCGCGCGGCACGTAGAGCCGCCCCTTGCGCCAGTCCACGGCCAGATCCTGCCAGAAGTTGGTCAACTGCAGCGCCGTGCAGACATCGTCGGATGCCCGGTCGAGGCGGTCATCGGCGACGCCCGCCACCCGCAGCACGAGGCGGCCCACCGGGTTCGCGGACCGGCGGCAGTAGTCCAGCACGTCGTCCCACGTGGCGTAGCGGGTCGTGACGACGTCCTGCTTGAACGCGCTGATGAGGTCGTCGAAGAGCGACACGGGCAGGCCGCACACGCGGATGGTGTGGGGCAGGGCAACAAAGACGGGCGCATCGGGCACGGAGCCGGGCGCCCCTGCCTCGAGCGCGTCGTGCAGGCAGCCGAGCCACTGGTCGAGCTGGCGCAGGCGTTCGGCCGGCGCGGTATCGCCCTCGTCGGCGAAGTCGTCGGCGGTGCGGGCGAAGGCGTAGATGGCGGCGATGTGGGGCCGCATGGCTGCCGGCAGCAGCCGCGACGCGACGGGAAAATTCTCGTAATGGGAACGTGCCTGCAACGCGCACGCGGCGTAGGCGGCATCCAGTGTCACCACTCGGCCTCGGCCACGCCGGCGCGCCGGTTGACCACGCGCGACAGGACGAACAACAGGTCCGACAGGCGGTTCATGTAGGCGATGAACTCCACCTCGATGACGACCAGCGCGACCATGCGCCGTTCGGCACGCCGGCATACCGTCCGCGCCAGGTGGAGGGCCGACGCCGCGCGGGTCCCGCCCGGCAGGATGAACCGCCTCAAGGGCGGCAGTTCCGCTTCATACCGATCGATCCACTCCTCGAGCCGCGTCACGTCATCGGGGCCGAGCCCGATCTTGCTGACCCGGTCGGCGATGCGCTCGGCGGGATCCGCCAGCCGCGACCCCAGGGCGAAGAGATCGCGCTGGACGCGATCGAGCACCTCGTCGATGTCGGCGTCGAGCCCCTCGGACCGGGCGGCGCCGACGGTGGCATTCGCTTCGTCCACCTCGCCGTAGGCTTCCACGCGCAGGTCCGACTTGGCGATCCGGGTGCCGTCGAACAGTGTGGTGTTGCCGCCGTCCCCGGTCCGAGTGTAGATCTTCATGTTGTGTCGATTATACGTCCCCGGGTTCCCCCGCCCGCCCGTCGGCAGGCGTTCAGGCGCCGCCTGCTGGCCTGGTACGACCGTCACGGCCGCACGTTGCCCTGGCGCTCGGACCCCGCCCCGTACCACGTCCTTGTCTCGGAGGTGATGCTCCAGCAGACGCAGGTCGATCGGGTGCTGCCGAAGTACGGGGAGTGGCTCGGCAAGTACCCGTCACTCGCGCACCTCGCCGCCGCGCCGGTCGACGACGTCGTGCGCACGTGGTACCCGCTGGGCTACAACATCCGGCCGAGGCGGCTCCATGCGATCGCGCGCGAATCGGTGGAACGGTTCGGCGGTGAGCTGCCCTCCGACGCAGGCACGCTCCGGTCCTTCAAGGGCATCGGGCCCTACACGTCGGGGGCCATCCTCAGTTTCGCGTTCGGCAAACGCGCCGCCATCCTCGACACGAACGTCGCGCGCGTCGTGTTCCGCGTCTTCGTGGCGCGCGGCGACCCGAAGAGCCACGCCATGAAGAAGCGGCTGTGGACCCTCTCCGAGGCGCTGCTGCCGGTGCGGCGTGTCTTCGACTTCAACCAGGCGCTGATGGACCTCGGCGCGACGGTCTGCACCGCCCGGAAGCCGAAGTGCGGGGAATGTCCCATGAGGACGATGTGCGGGACGTACAAGGGGACAGAGGCTAGAGGCTAGAGGCTAGAGGCTAGAAGGCGGACCAGTTCGTCGTCGGCCGGGGGGAGCGGATACTCGCTGAACCTCCCGGGCCGCACCCACGCCACCTCCTGCCCCATGACGGGCCGCGGCTCGGAGAGCAGGTCGCACCGGAAGAAGTGGAGCTCGACGATCCGTTCCGGGTACTCGTGGGCGGTGCACAGCAACTCGCCGCCCACGTGAATCTCGGCGTCGAGTTCCTCGCGGATCTCCCGCACCAGGCTTTCGGCCAGGGACTCGTGCGGATCGCGCTTCCCGCCCGGAAACTCCCAGTATCCGGCGAGGTGCGTGCCCGCGGGCCGCCGGGTGAGCAGGTACGCGCCGTCCCGCTCGACCACCGCCGCCGTCACCACGATACGGGGCTTCACGGCACGAACGGCAGCGCCGCGACGAGCGCCGGAACAACCGAAGCGCCGACGGACACCGAGAGGGCGGTGCCGGGCTCGACCGAGTCGCGGTGCACGTAGGCCAGCGCGATGGGCCGACCCAGCGCAGGTGAGTGGACGGCGCTGGTCACCTGCCCCACCGCCTTGTCGCCGCTGACGACCTCGGCGCCTGGATGCGGCACGCCGCCGTCGAGCGTCAGCCCGACCAGCTTGCGTGCCACGCGTCCGTGGCCGCGGTCGCGGATGCGGACGAGTACTTCCTGTCCGGGGAAGCAGCCCTTGGTGTAGCTGATTGCGGTGAGGTCGAGCCCCGCCTCGATGGGGATCGTCTCGGCCGTCATGTCGGCGCCGAACTCGGGCCTGCCGGCCTCGATCCTCAGGACGTCGGCCGTGTCGGGTTCGACGACGACGGCGCCGTGGCCGCCTGTCGCAGCCGCCAGCGCGGGCACCGCAGTCATCGTGGTGAACAGCAGGAAGCCGGGCAGGCCGAACTCGTCGACCCGCGCGAGGATGACGGTCTCGCCTGCCCACGTCACCCGGGCGTTGCGCCAGGGCGCCCAGGACCCGAGGTCGTGCCCCTGCAGGCCCAGCGTGGCCGCGACCACGCCCGGCGCCAGTGGTCCCTGGACGCTGATGCAGCCGAATCCGCCGCTGACGTCCCCGATCTGCACGTCTTCCGAGAAGAGCATCTGGTCGAGTTTCGCCAGCAGCTCGTCCTTTGTGGCGCCCGGAACGTCCAAAAAGACGACGTCGCCGAGCTCGAAGACGCGCATGTCCGTGACCATCCGGCCCTGTGGCGTGAGCAGGGCGGCGTAACAGCCCGTGCCGGGCCCGAGCGCGGCAATATCGTTGGTCAGCAGGGCGTGCAGGAAGGTGCGGCGATCCGCCCCCTTGAGCACGATCCGGCCCCGCGACGAACGATCGAGGACGCCGGCCGCCTGGCGCACCGCACGGTACTGGTCTGGGTCGAAGGGCATGGTGGTCCGATCATAGCAGGCCCCGGCTGGGCCCGAGGGTGGACGCGTCTGGCGCGCCGCGCGGGGACCCGGGCCGACGGGCGCCGGCGGGGGGATTTGCTGGTATGCTCATTTCCGGAATGAAACTCCGTCTTTCTACCGCCGCTCTCGTCATGGTCCTGGGTGCCTCGTCGCCGGTCCCGGCTCAGGCGCCGGCCGCCGCCGCGCCGGGTCAGTCGTCCACCCTGGTGGTCTTCATGCAGGGCATGCCGCTCGGCAGTGAACAGGTGACCGTCACCTCGGACGCAGCCGGCTGGACGATTCGCGCGACCGGCCGTCTCGGCGCGCCGGCTAACCTGACGACGGCCAGGTTCGAGGCCGTCTACGACGCCCAGTTGCAGCCGGTGCGTCTCGAGATCGAGGGGTCGCTGCGCGGACAGGCGATGACGCTGCGCACCGTCTTCGCCAACGGTTCGGCCGCGAGCGAGGTGCTGCAGGCCGGTCAGCAGACGCAGAAGACCGACGCGGTGGCCGCCGACGCCCTCATCCTGCCGAACATGTTCTTCGCGGCCTACGAGGCGCTGGCCCGCAAGCTCGCCACGTCGAAGCCCGGCGACAGTCTCAAGGCGTACGTGGTGCCGCAGGCCGAGATCGAGATCCAGGTGATCGGCATCTCGGAGGAGACGATCCGCACGGCGACGTCCACCGTTGCCGCCAGGCTGTTCGCGGTGACGTTCGTCAACCCGAACGGTCCGGTGCCGGCCGAGGTGTGGATCGACCAGCACGCGCGCCTGTTGCGCTTCCGGGTGGCCGCGCAGGGTCTCGAAGTGGCTCGCGAGGACATCGCCACGGTGTCGGCCCGCGTCGAACGGATGACCCGCCCAGGCGACGAGCAGGTGCGCATGCCGTCGATCGGGTTCTCGCTGGCCGGAACCCTGTCAAAGCCGGCCATGCCGCCGCTGCCGCCGGGCACCAAGAACGTGCCGCGCCTGCCCGCGGTCATCCTGGTGCCGGGTTCGGGCCCCGTGGACCGTGACGAGACCGTGGCGGGCATTTCGGTGTTCGCGCAACTGGCCAACGCCCTGGCCGACGCGGGGTTCCTGGTGGTGCGCTACGACAAACGCGGCGTGGGCCAGAGCGGGGGCCGCGACGAGTCGGCCACCATCGACGACTACGCGGAGGACGTGCGCGCGGTCGTGGCCTTCCTGCGCAAGCGCAAGGACGTCGACGAGCGCCGGATCGCGATTGTGGGTCACAGCGAAGGCGGCCTGGTGGGCATGCTCGCCTCGACACGTGACAGGAAACGTATCGCGGCCCTGGCGCTGGTGGCCACGCCCTCCACCAACGGCGGCGAACTCGTGCTGGAACAGCAGGCCCGCCTGCTCGACTCGATGCAGTTGCCCGAGGGCGAACGACGGAACCGGATCGAACTGCAGCAGAAGATCCAGCAGGCCGTCATCTCCGGCACGGGATGGGAGGCCATTCCACCGGGCTACCGGCGCCAGGCCGAGACGCCGTGGTTCCGCAGCTTCCTCCTGTTCGATCCCATCGCGGTCATGCGGAAGGTCGAGGAACCCGTGTTCATCATCCAGGGTGAGCGCGACCGCCAGGTGCCGGTGCGCCACGCGTATCGCCTCGCCGAGGCCGGCCGCGCGCGCAAGCGCAACCCCGGCACCGACCTCGTCATCGTCGACGGCATCAACCACCTGCTGGTGCCGGCGCCCACCGGCGAGGTGTCGGAGTACCCCACCCTGACGGACAAGAAGGTGAGCCCGCAGGTGCTCGATCACCTCACGAAGTGGCTCAAGGAACGGCTGCCCGAACCGGCTGGGAAGAGGTAGCCATGTGGGTGCTGCGATCGGTCGCGCGTGACGACCAGCCTTCGATGACCTTCCGCCTCCTGCCCGGCCACCTGCGCACGGTCGGGCGCAGCGCGGGCGCGAACCTGATCGTGGACGCGCCGCTCGTGTCGCGCGTACACTGCCGCATCACGGTGGCCGACGACGGCACGGTGGAAGTCACGGACATGGGCAGCACGAACGGCACGTGGATCGACGGCTCGCAGATCACCACGGCGCCCCTGACGGAAGGCCACGTGCTGAAGGTGGGACGCGTCGAGTTCGTCCTCGAGCGCGACACGCCGGCCGGGAAATAGCTCCGGACGCTTCCTCAGAGCCGCCTGAGAAACGGGTTGCTGCGCCGCTCGTCGCCGATGGTCGTGTCGGGGCCGTGGCCGGGGTGAACCCGCGCCCCGTCCCCGAACGGAAAGAGCACGCGGCCGATGGACTGCAGCAGCGTGTCGTAGTCTCCGCCGGGCAGGTCCGTCCGGCCGATGGACCCGGCAAACAGCGTATCTCCCACGAACAGGTCGAGCCCGCCGGTGGCGCTATCGCGCGCTGCCAGGCACACGCCGCCGGGACTGTGACCGGGCGTGTGATGGACGGCGAACTCCACGTCGCCGACCGTGATGCGCTGCGGCAGTTCGTAGAACCGGTCCGGGGCTGGCGGCTGCTCGAGTTCGTACCCGAAGAACCGGCCCTGCTCCACTGCCGCTTCATAAAGGAACAGGTCGTCGGCATGCACCCAGACCGGCGCGCCCGTGGCTGCCCGGGCCGCCTTCACGCCGGCCACGTGATCCATGTGGGCGTGAGTCAGCAGGATGTGTTCGATGGTCACGTCGAGCCGCCCGGCCAGGGCGAGCAAGTCCGGCACCTCGTCGCCCGGGTCGATCAGCACCCCGCGCTTCGACCGCGCGCACGCGACGAGAAAGCCGTTCTTGAAGAAGGGCGCGACGGCCCGGGATTCGA
>CAYNDV010000177.1:0-8589 GCA_964396055.1 uncultured Vicinamibacterales bacterium
GGCTCCCGCCGTCGCGCCGGCTGCGGCGTCCGCGCCTCCGGCCCCGGCCGCCGCCCCGGCCGACGACGACGGGCGCCGGGTGAAGTCGTCGCCGCTCGTGCGGAAGATTGCCCGCGAGCACAACGTCGAGTTGTCGCGAATCGCCGGCACCGGCCTGGGCGGCCGCGTGACGAAGCACGACATCCTCGGCTTCATCGACGGCGCCGGTGCGGAAACCGGCTCCCGTGCCGTCCCGGCGCCGCCGCCGGCGCCCGCCGCCCACGCGCCCGCTTTCAAGCCCGGCGACAACGTGGAAGTGGTGCCGATGTCGGTGATGCGACGGAAGATCGCCGAGCACATGGTGTTCAGCCGGCGCACCTCGGCCCACGTCCACTCGGTTTTCGAGGTGGACTACACCCGCGTGGCGAAGATCCGCGAGGCGAAGAAGGCGGAGTACGAACGCGCCGGCGCGAAGCTCACCTACATGTCCTTCATCCTGAAGGCCGCCGTCGACGCCCTCAAGGCCGTGCCGATCGTGAACACGTCCATCGACGGCGATACAATCGTCTACAAGAAGGACATCAACCTCGGCGTGGCGGTGGCCCTCGACTGGGGCCTCATCGTGCCCGTCATCAAGCGGGCCGACGAGAAGAACGTGCTCGGCCTGAGCCGCGCCGTGCTCGATCTGGCCACCCGCGCCCGGGCCAAGCAGCTCAAGCCGGACGAGGTGCAGGGCGGCACGTTCACCATCACCAATCCCGGCGTGTTCGGCGCCCTGTTCGGCATGCCCATCATCAGCCAGCCGCAGGTGGCGATCATGGGCGTCGGCAACATCGAGAAACGCGTGGCCGTCATCGACGATGCCCTCGCGATCAGGATGAAGGGCTACCTGACGCTCGGGTACGACCACCGCCTCATCGACGGCGCCGTGGCCGACGAGTTCATGTCGCACGTGAAGAAGACGATCGAGCACTTCGACCCGGCGTCGGTGTGACCTCCCGGCTGGTCGTCCGCCGCCTTGGAACCGTCTCGTATGCCGACGGGCTCGAGCTGCAGCGGGAGTTGGTGGCCCGCCGGATCGCCGGCGACGTGGACGACACGCTCCTCCTGCTGCAGCATCCGCACGTCCTGACGCTCGGCGTCAAGGCCGGCGCCAGCCGGCAGCACATCGTCGCCACCCCCGAGCGGCTGCGCGCCCTCGGGGTCGAGGTGGTCGAGACCGGCCGCGGCGGCGACGTGACCTACCACGGGCCCGGGCAGGTCGTCGGGTATCCGATCATCAGCCTGAAGCCCGACCGTTGCGACGTCCACCGCTACGTCCGCGACCTCGAGGAAGTGATGATCCGGGTGACCGGCGACGCCGGATTCGCCGCCGGACGGATCGAAGGGCTCACCGGAACGTGGGTGGGCGCGGAGAAGATCGGCGCCATTGGCGTGCGCATCCAGCGGTGGGTGACGAGCCACGGCTTCGCCTACAACGTCAACACCGACCTGGATTTCTTCCGGCTCATCGTGCCCTGCGGCATCACCGATCGGGGCGTCACCTCGCTGAAGAAGCTGACGGGACGCACACAGGACCTCGCGCAGGTCGAGGACGGGCTGGTGCGCCACTTCTGCGAGGTCTTCGGCCGGCAGGCGGAAGAAGGCCAGTAGGCCATCAGGCCATCAGGCCGTTCGGCCGTTGGGCCATCAGGCCATCAGACCGTTCGGCCGTTGGGCGGTTCCATGTGCCAACCCTGAACCCTGAACCTTGAACCCTGAACCCTGAACCCTGAACCTTGAACCATGAACCTTGGCGTCCGTATCCTGTTCATAAATAGGCACTTAAGAGTCACGTCAAAATAAGACCGCTACGGTCGGAATAAACGGGCTGCCGCCCGGGTTCTTGGATATGTAACGCGACACAACCAAGGACAAGAGACACCATGGCAGCCTCCAGCGCACAGACCGTCAACGACCAGCTCCTGATCGAACGATTGCGCGCCCGTGACGAGTCGGCGGTGGCCGACCTCGATCAGCTCTTCCGCGCGCGGATCCAGCAGCTCGCGATGCGATACGTCCGCAACCCCGAAGACGCCGAAGAGGTGGCCCAGGACGTGCTCCTGAAGGTCTACCGGAAGATCGACGCGTTCCGGGGCGATTCCGCACTGTCGTCCTGGATCTACCGCATCACCTTCAACACGGTGATGTCGCGGCTGCGCGGCCAGAAGTTCACGAACCGGCACGAGGTGCTCGCCGATGATCTGCTGGCCGACGTCGAGGAGAACGGCGGTCGCGTGCGCCACGAACCGGCCGACTGGTCGTCGATGGCCGACGAGGCCGTGCTGCGCTCGCAGATGCGGCAGACCCTGACGCGGGCGCTGGACGAACTGCCCGAGATCTACCGCGAGCCCGTCCTGCTCCGCGACCTGCAGGGCTTGTCCACCGAGGAGGCCAGCGTGAGGCTCGGCATCAAGGAGCAGACCCTCAAGTCGCGGCTGCACCGGGGCCGGATCTTCCTGCGCACGCGCCTGTCGGCCTTCGCCGGCGGCCTGTCGCTGCACCGGGCCTCGTTCGACAACGCCGTCCCGGTCGCCTAGACCTGGACGCAGAATGGCCGAGGGGGACGGGTCAGGGCTCACGGGTGGAAAACCAGCCCGTCCCCCTGTACTGTAGAGCGATGGATCATCCCGCTCATCAGCGCGTGGCCGTCGTGACCGGCGGATCGAAGGGCATCGGCCGTGCGATCGCCGCCGCGTTCCTGGAATCGGGCGTTCACGTGCTCGTCACCGGCCGGGATCCGAACGCACTGCGGGCCGCGGTGGCCGATCTGGCCGTGGCGGCCCACCGCGGCGGGACCCGCGTGGAGTGGCATGCCGGGGACGTGCGCATCGAGCGCGATGCGCGCGAGATGGTGCACGCCGCCATCACGCGTTTCGGCGGGCTCGACATCCTGGTCAACAACGCGGCGGTCGGCATCATCGTCGAGGCGGCGGCGATGTCCGGCGAGCAGTGGCGCGAGACGATCGAGACCAACCTGAACGGCGTGTTCTACTGCACCAGCGCCGCGATTCCGCACCTGCGCCAGCGGGGCGGGGGCTGGATCGTCAACATCAGCAGCCTGGCCAGCCAGAACAGCTTCGCCGGCGGCTCGGCGTACTGCGCCACGAAGGCGGGGCTCAACGCGTTCGGCGAAGCCCTGATGCAGGAACTGCGCTACGACGGGATCCGGGTGACGACGGTCTGCCCGGGCTCGGTCAAGACGGGCTTCGGCGGGTTCGATGCGGCCGCCACGGCAGACTGGAAACTGACGCCGGACGACGTGGCCCGCGTAGTCCTGGATCTGGTCGCCCACCCCTCGCGCAGCCTCCCGAGCCGCGTGGACATCAGGCCGTCGCAGCCGCCGCGCCGCAAGTAGCGGATCACCCGGGGGCTGGCGTTCCCGCGCCGTCCTGCCTGGCCGCCCACCGCTCGACGAGCACCCACCCGAGCGCCGGCAACACGAACAGGATGCCCAGCGCGCGCGTGAGCACGAAGGGCGACAATCCGAAGCGGTCGACGCCGATTCCGCAGACGTAGCTGGAGGCGGCCGAGATCGTCATCAGCAGAGCCAGTTCGGTGGCGAACACGCGCCCGCGAAACCGGTCAGGCACGGACATCTGGAGCAGCACCGTGCTGAACACCCAGAGGACCGACCCGGCGGCATGCGAGGCCAGCACCGCGAGGGCGGCCCACCAGATCGACGGGGCCCAGCTGAGGCCGAGGTAGAACACCGACACCAGCAGGTACGAGGGCACGATGGCGCGGCGCATCTGGGCCGGGCCGTGACCCAGCCACGCACGGGCCGCGATCGGACCGAGGCCGGCGCCCACGCCACGGGCGGCGTAGAGCAGGCCGATGCCGGCGGCCGCGCCGCCGCCCACGGGGAACACCCGTTCCCCGAACAGGGTCATGAGCAGCAGCACGCCGCCCGCCATGCCCCAGCCCGCCTTCACCAGCATCAGGGCCGCCACGTGCCGGTTGCCGTGGATGAAGCGGGCGCCCTCGACCAGGTCCGCCAGGCCGGTCACCGAGGCCAGGCCCGCCGGGCGCTTCACGGCCGGCGGGGCCGCGTCGAAGTCGGTTCGTGCGATGAACACGGCCGACAGGAAGAACGACAGTGCGTTCACGACGAAGGCGGCGTCGCGGCCGAGCACGGCCGCCACCACGCCGCCGAGGCCGGCGCCGATCGCCAGCATGGCGGACCACGTGGCGCTGGACAGGGCGTTGGCCGTGAGCAGTTGCTCGCGGGAGGTGATGTTGGGGATGACGGCCGTGCGCGCCGGTTCGAAGAAGGCGGTGGCCGACACCACCGCGGCCATGACGGTGTAGACGAGCCACACCTGATCCCGTCCTTCGACCGCGAGCAGCACGAGCACCAGGGCGCCCCGCAGGAGATCGGCGCCGATCATCAGCCGACGGCGATCGACGCGGTCCACCACCACGCCTGCGAGGGGGCCGGCCAGGGCCATCGGCATGAACTGCACGATGATCATGACGGCCACCGAGGTGGCCGAGCCCGTCAACTCGAGCAGCAGCGCGTAGAGGGCCACTGAGTTGAACCAGTCCCCGAGCTGGCTCACGACCTGGCCGAGCCACATGTTGCGGTAGTTGCGGTTGCCGGTGAGAAGGGCGCGATAAGGATTCACAGTCGGCCGGACAGCAGCTAGTATAGTCGCGGACGTTCCATGGGCGAGACGATCGGTTCCTTCGAGATCCTGGGCCTGCTCGGCACGGGCGGCTCCGGCACGGTGTACCGCGCCCGCGACACACGCGTGGGCCGGACCGTGGCCGTCCGGGTCATCGGCGACCCGTCGGGCGACGCCCGGCGCCGCGCGCGGTTCCTCGACGCGGTGCGGCCCTTCACCGCAGTCTCGCATCCCAATGTCGCCACGATCTTCGAGGTGGCCGAGCACCAGGGCTGCGCCATCCTGGCCTCCGAGTTCGTCCCCGGCGAACGTCTCGGGACGATGGCGGGAGGGCGGCCGCTCAATCTCCGCCGGGCCATCGACATCTGCGCGCAGGTGGCCGATGCCCTGGCCGACGTGCACGCCTTCGGGCTCGTGCACGGCGCGTTGACGCCGTCCTCCGTCGCCGTGACGACGAAGGGCCGCGTGAAGGTGCTCGACTTCGGCCTCGCCGCGTGGCACGCCGGCACCCACGACCGTCACACGGCCGCGCGGCTGGCCGACCGGGGCACCGCACTGGGCCAGGGCACGGTGGCCTACATGGCGCCCGAGCAGGTGCTGGGCCAGTCCGCCGGCTCCTGCTCGGACATCTTCGCTCTGGGCGTCATTCTCTACGAGCTGCTCACCGGCCGACGGCCGTTCGAGGCCGCCAACGCCGCCGACACCGCCGTCCGGATCGCCCAGCACACACCCCCGCCGCCCGGTCAGGTGAACCCGGACGTGCCGTCGGAAGTGGACACGATTGTGGCCCGGGCCCTCTCCAAGAATGTCGGCGACCGTTACGCGAGCGCCGCCGAAATGGCCGCCGACCTCCGGTCAGCCGCGTCGGCCATCCTTCAGCGGGAGACTGCGGCCGAACTGGCGCAGGCAGCGCCGGCTGGCCGGGCCGCCCGCGCGCCGTGGCGGATGCTGCTGCTCTCGCTGCTGTTCGCCGCGGCCCTGGCCGTGGCGGCATTCACCTTCCGTGATGCGCTGGCGGAGGCGTGGAGGTCGTGGCACGGCGCGAAGCTGGCGCCCGTCGTCGCGGTGATGCCGCTGTCGGTCGGCGGCCCCGACGTCACGAGGACCTACCTGGGACCCGGGCTGTCCGAGGAACTCGCCGCGCAGCTCGCGCAGGTGCCGGGACTCATCGTGAAGGGACGCACATCGGTCAGGGCGCTCGGCGGACGGCCACCGGTGACGGTCGCGTCCGACACAAAGGCGGCCGCCGTCGTCACCGGCACCGTGTCCCCGTCGTCGTCGGGCTGGGCCGGGATCGACCTGCGCCTCGACCTGATCGACGGCGCGACCGGCACCGTGACGTGGTCGGGCCGCTACCAGGGAGCCGCCGCCGACGCGCTGGCCATCGTCGGGCGGGCGGCCATCGACATCGCCGCGCGCCTGGAGGTGACCTACGTGCCGTCGCCCCTGCAGCGACGGTCGGCGCTGCGGCTGGTGAGCCCCGAGGCCCTGGACAGCTACTTCCAGGGCGGGGACGCCTTCGCCGAAGGCGATACGAGCAGGGCGGTCGCGTACTTCGAGGCCGCCGCCGGGACCGATCCCGGCTTCACGGAAGCCCAGGCGGCCCTCGTCGAGGCGCTGTACCGCGCGGCCGTGTTCGATGCGCGCCTGTCGTTCGCCGGCGTCCACACGCGGATACGCCAGGTGGCCGAGGCGGCGTCCGCCGTGGATGCCGATCGCGGTGACGTGGCGCTGGCCATGGGGCTCGCGGCGCCGACGATCACCGAAGCCCTGTCACACATCCGGCGCGCCATCGAAATCGATCGGTCTTCCGTGCGGGCGCACCTGGCCGCCGCCGATCTCCTGCGTGACGTCGACGCGGCACGCGCCATCAGTTTCGCGAGGCGTGCCGGCGACCTGGATCCCGCGCAGCCCCTGGCGCTCTACCACGAAGCCGCGGCCGGCCTGGCTGCCGGCCAGCGCGGCGACACGCTGGCGGTGATCGCGCGCGGGCAGGCGCTCCTGCCGTCGGCCGCCTGGTGGGATGCCCTGCGTCAGCGCGTGAACCTGGCCGGGCCGCGCCAGGCGCCCACGCCGGTGGCCGCGCGCAGCGTGTCGGACTTCGTTCCCGGCGCAGTGGCTCGGGTCCTCGACGCCGTGGCCGCGAACAGGCTCGACGAGGCTGCCAATATCCTGGGGATCGTGGTCCGGGTCACGCCCGAGTCCTGCGAGGCGCGGGCGCTGCTGGCCGGCGTGCGCCACGCCGCCGGCGAACGTGCCGAAGGCCAGCGGCTGGCGGCGGAGATCGCCGACGCGGCGCGCGCGGCCTTCGTCCCGCAGGACTGGGCCCGGTGCGCGGCCATGGCGGCGGCCGGCACCGGTGATGCCGCGCAGGCAGCCCGGTGGATCCGGACCGTGGCCGACGACCAGCGCGCGTTGCGCGCGTGGATCGCCACCAACGCCGTGCTGGCTCCGCAACCCGCCATCCGGGCGGGGCTCTTTCCCTGGAGCCGGGTGTCCGGCAACGCCCAGTTCCGGGCCTCCGTGACGGCGCTGGATGCGGCGCTCGTCCGCGCGAGGGCGGAGGCGGCGCGAACGCTCGACGGCCTGTTCTAGGCCGGATCGACCGGTTCGCCGCCCCGCTCCGTCACGGGGCGCGCAGCGCGGTGCGCAGGACGGCGGCGTCGATATTGGATCCGGACACGACCACCGCCACGTGGCGGCCCGCAGGGACGATCCCGCCCAGCAACCCCGCCACGGACGTCGCGCCCGCGCCTTCCGCGATCAGGTGTTCCTCGGCCGCCAGGCCGCGGATCGCGTCCACGATGGCCTGTTCGGGCGCGAGCACGATCCGATCGACCAGGCGCCGCACGTAGTCGAACGTGATCGTGTCGGGATCCATGTTGCCGGCCAGTCCGTCGGCAATCGTCGGCGACACATCCACCCACGCCGGACGCCCGGCGGCCAGCGCGGCCGTGAACGCCGGTGACGCCGCCGCCTCCACGCCGATCACCTCGGCCGCAGGCGAGATGGCCTTGACGGCGATGCCGACGCCGCTGGCGAGACCGCCGCCGCCGACGGAGACGACCAGGGTGTCGGCCTCGGGCCAGTCCTCCAGAATCTCCAGCGCGACGGTTGCGGCTCCGGCGATGACGTCGGGATGGCTGTAGGGCGAAATGAACTCGGCGCCTTCGGCGACCGCGTACTCCTTCGCGAACTGCTCCGCGTCCTCATAGGTCGCGGCTTCCGCGCGCAGGTCGGCCCCGTGCCGCGCGATGTGATCGAGTTTTGCCCTGGGCGCGGCGGCCGGCGTGAAGACGACGAGCGGGAGCCCCACCTGCTGCGCGGCAAAGGCGAGCGCCCGGCCGTGGTTGCCCGCCGATGCCGTGACCAGCCGGGGCCGGGCCCCTCCGCTCCGCTGCCACGCCTCGCGCCTCACCAGCGCGGCGTTGCAGGCGCCGCGTGCCTTGAAGGAGTGCGTGGCCTGCGCCGACTCGAGTTTCAGCCGGACCTCCGAGCCGGTCAGCGCCGACAGCCACGCGGACGGGACAAGCGGCGTCCGGCGCACCAGCGGGGCGATGCGATTGCGCGCGGCGTAGACCTGCCGCAGCGTCATGCCGTTGCTCCCCGCAGCAGACCGGGCAGGCGATCCACGAACGCACCGCGGGCCATCACCTCGTCGATGCCGGCGGCCCGCGCCGCCGAGACGGTGTCCGCATCCACGTGCGCGACGAAGCCGACGAGCCGGATCCCTGCCAGCGCCGGATCGGCCTTGAGACGCGCCACCAGGGCCACGCCGTCGACTCGCCGCCCGTTCAGGTCGACGATGACGAACCGCGGCGCCGGTTCGATCGCCGCGATCTGCGATTCGGACGACACGAACCGCACCTCGACGCCCACGGCCTTTGCGGCCGACGTCACGCGCGACCGCAGCATCAGATCCTCGACGACGGCTGCAACCATG
>CAYNDV010000178.1:0-8539 GCA_964396055.1 uncultured Vicinamibacterales bacterium
CTAGCCTCTAGCCTCTAGCCTCTAGCCTCTAGCCTCTAGCCCTTGAACCCCTCCGGCTCCCAGCCCTTCTCGTAAGTACGGCCCCAGAGGGCTTCCGCCTTGGGATCGCCCACGACGTGCCCGTTCGCCGGGTCGATCTGGAGGGAGTGGCCGACGCGGTACGCGACGTTCGCGAGGTGGCACAGCATGACGCTGCGCTTACCCTCCTCGATATTGGCGTTGGGCGCCTTGCGCGACCGCATGCAGTCGATAAAGTTGTTCATGTGGAACGCGTCGAGGCGGTCGCCCGGGCCGGTGGTGTCGATGGTCGACTGCTCGGCCTTGTCCTCGATCTTCTTCACGATCTTCATCTTCTGGTCGTACACGGTGTAGGCGTGGTCGTCGATGAGGACGCTGCCGTTCTCGCCGTGGAAGGTCACGCCGCGGGCGAGGCCCTCGGTGCGGAAGCCGTTACAGCTGCGGCCTTCCCAGATGAACGACTTGTTGCCCTCGAAGGTGAACGTGGCCACCTGCGTGTCGGCGCACTCCCAGTCGTCCTTGAAGTGGTAACGGCCGCCGGCCGACTCCACGCGCACCGGGTAGCCGACGTCCATGCCCCAGCGCATCACGTCGATCTCGTGGTTGCCGTTGTTGCAGGCCTCGCTGGTGCCCCAGTGCCAGAACCAGTGCCAGTTGTAGTGGATGACGTTGTCCTTGTAGGGCCGCCGGGGCGCCGGGCCCTGCCACAGGTCGTAGTCGAGGCCCGCCGGCACCGGGGCCTCCTTGCCGACGCCAATTGACGCCCGCGTGTTCACGTACCAGCCGCGGGCGAAATACACGCGCCCGATGAGGCTGCCGTCGCGGATCTGGCGGATGAGGTCGATGATGTTGGGCCAGGACCGCCGCTGGCTGCCGACCTGGAGGATGCGGGTGCCGTAACGCTTCGCGGCAGCGGCGAGAAGCTCGGTCTCGAGCGGGTTGTGGCTGCAGGGCTTCTCGACGAAGACGTCCTTGCCGGCCGCCAGGGCCAGCATGGCGGCCGGGGCGTGCCAGTGGTCCGGCGCGGCGATGACGACGCCGTCGACGTCCTTGCGCTCGAGGATGCGGCGGATGTCCTTCTCGGCCTTCGCGGGCGTGGCCTGGGTGGGGGACACGGCTTTCATGCCCTTGGCGAGGGCCTTCTCGTCGGGATCGCAGATGAAGCCGACCTCGACGCCCGGCATGCGGCTGAACATCTTCGCGTGCTGCGCGCCGCGGCCGTTGGTGCCCATCACCGCGAGGACGATGCGGTCGTTGGCGCCCTGGGCGCGAAGCGTGGCCGAGCCCGCCACGCCGAGTCCGACGGTGGCGGCGGCGGCGGTCTGGATGAACGACCGCCGGGAAACGTCATTGGTGCTCATGACTGGCCTCCAAAACCGCGACTCGCCTGCCTGAGATCGTCCCGCGGCGATCTGCCGGCAGACGTCCCAGCGCAGGCGAGCCTGGAAGACGGACGGTGAGGCCCGCAGGCAGCCGGCGCGGGCCGGCCGCCTGCGGGACCATCGATCCTAGAAGAGGATGCGCCCGCTGAAGCGCATCTGGCGCTCGCCGTAGGCGCCCGTGACCATGCCGAACTGGGCGTTGCCGAACGACGTGTTCGGGTTGTTCATGTGGACGGTGTTCGGCAGGTTCCAGATGTCCATGCGGATTTCCGCCATCCGGCTGCCGCCGAGCCCGAACTGCTTCACGACGCTGAAGTCGAGGTTGGTGAAGCGGGGACCGCGCAGGTCGCCCATGTTGCGCGTCATCGAGCCGAAGGTGTTGACGGCCGGCGCCGTGAACGAGCTGGTGTTGAAGTAGTACTTGCCGGGGCCGTACTCGCCGATGATGTCGATGTCGCCGCTCTGGTTCGGCCGGTTCGTATTGCCCGGCGTATTCAGCGAGGCGCCGCTGGCCATCGTGACGTCGAGGGCCTGGCCCGACTGGTAGGTGAAGATGCCCGACAGCTGCCAGTTGCCCAGGAGGTAGTGCAGGAAGCCGGCTTCGCGCTCCTTGTACCAGGGCAGGGACCACACGAAGGACGACACGTAGATGTGGGTCCGGTCGAAGTTGCCGTAGCCCCAGCTGCGTTCGGGCTCGGCCGGCGTGCTCGGGCCGCCGTTGTCGTTGGCGTAGTCCCGGGCCCGCGAGAACGTGTACGAGTTGGTGACGAGCCAGCCGTTGCGGAAGCGCCGGTCCAGCTTCATCTGGAGGCCGTTGTACCGGGTCTTGCCCTTCCAGGCCAGGTTCTCCACGCCCGCGGTCTTGCCGTACTTGGCGTAGAGCGGCTGGCCGGCGATGCCGGCGCCCACCACCATGCCGGCGTTCATCGGGAAGCGGTTGAGCACGTCGTTGCTCATGTTGCCGACGTAGGCCACTTCACCGGTCAGGCCCCACACCAGCTCGCGCTGGAAGGCGGCGTTCCACGAGTAGAGCGTGCCCTGCTGCAGGTCGTTCGGCACGTGGAAGAGCGACTGCCCGATCACCGAGTTGGCGTTGATGATCCCGTTGTCGGGGATCTGCAGGTACGTCGGCGCCGGGAAGCCGGTGCCCATGTTGAAGGGCGTCGGCGAGTACGAGTTCGGCGTCTGGTAGCTGTTGTTCTGCTTGACCGGGTAGTTGAAGGCGTACCGGTTGTCCGGGAACGGCGTCGTGCTGGCGCCGAAGCCGCCGCGCAGCACCGTCTTGTCGTCGATGCGGTACGACGCGCCCAGGCGCGGGCTGAGGTTGTTGAAGTCCTTCTTCACGCTGAAGTCGTCGGCGATGTCGCCGTAGCCGGAGACAAGCAGCGAGTTGGTGACCGGATCGTAGTTCGAGAGCGACCCCTTGCCGGCGATGCCGGTGAGCGGATCGTAGTACTCCCACCGCAGGCCCAGGTCGACGGTCAGCTTGGGCGTGGCCTGCCACTTGTCGTGAATGAACGTGTAGAACGCCCAGTGCTGCGAACCGACGTCCTCGAGCACCTTCAGGTCGCGGGCCATGCCGCTCGGCAGGTCGAGGAGGAACGACGCGAAGGCGTTGGCCATGCCGCTGTTGGCGCCGGTGTCGGCCGTGGAGCCGGTCTGGGCGCCGCTGAAGGTGAAGCCGCCGCGCGGGCCCTGGTTGTCCTGCGTCTGCAGCAGCTTGTCGCTGTTGTGGCGCCAGTTGCCGCCGAACTTGACGGTGTGGTTGCCGGCCACCTTGGTCATCGTCGCGGCAAACTCCCAGCTGCGCTCCCAGCGATCCCAGGGCAGGCTGTTGACGTAGCCCACGACCGGGTTCGAGTACCCGTTGTTGATGTTGATCGTGGTCGGGCCGCTGGTCCACTCGTCGATGTTGACGCCCTTGATGCCGACTTCCTCGGCCAGCTTGAGGCCGTTGGCGGTCGTCAGCGCCTCGTTGTGGTAGTAGCTCGTGCCGCCGCGCACTTCCATCAGGAACGTGTTCGAGAAGGTGTGCGTCCAGTTGGCGCCCGTGCTGTAGGTCATGTTCGTGCCGGTGGCCATGAAGCCGCCGCCCAGCGGGCCGCCCCAGTTGCCGTACCCGTCGGCGGGCAGCTGGGTGATCTCGGGACGCTGGTAGCTGAACCGCACGGAGAACTGGTTCGTGTCGTTCAGCGCGTAGTTCATCTTGACGTCGAAGCTGTCCGTGTTCTTGTCACGGTAGCTGTTGACCTGGTAGTTCTGCTGCAGGCCCGGCAGGTTCGGCAGCGGCATCTTGGCGATAATCGCCAGGGCGATGGGGCTGATGCGGTTGGCCGGGATCTGGTTGTTGGCGAACTGCTGCCGGTTGTTGCCCGAGGCGTCGCCCGTCAGCGGGTCGTAGACCTTGGTCGGCGCCGCGCTGAAGTTGCCCGCGCGGAACTCGGCCGTCGGCACGGTGAAGCGGTACGCCGCGCCGAGCCGGTCCTGGGTCCGCTGGTAGTCGCCGAAGTAGAACAGCTTGTTCTGCTTGATCGGCCCGCCGATGGTGAAGCCGAACTGGTTGTACTTCGTGGGCGGCTTGGTCCGCACCGTCGAGAAGTACGTCGAGGCCGGCAGGGCCATCGTCTTGTCCGTGTTGCCGAACCAGAACGCGCTGCCCTTCAGGGAGTTCGTCCCAGACTTCAGCTGCACGGAGGTGACCGCGCCGGCGGCGCGCCCGAACTCGGCGTCGTAGTTGCTGGTGGTCACGCTGACCGTGTCGATGGCTTCCGCGGGCGGGATCAGGATCGTCAGCAGGCCCGTGCGCTGGTTGTTGTCCAGGCCCTCGATCTGCACGTTGTTGGCCATGCGCGACTGGCCGTTCACTTCCGTCGAGAGGCTGTCCTGCGAGTTGAAGAACTCGGAGTGCGGCCGGTACGGGCGGCTGGCGCCGGGCACCGTGGCCATCATGCCCTGGAAGTTCCGGTTGAAGGACAGCGGCATCGCGGCCACCTGGATGCTCTCCAGCGTCCGCCCCGTATCCGTCCGGTCCGTCTGCAGCAGCGGCACTTCGCCGGACACCGTGATGGTCTCCTCGAGGGCCCCGACGGCCAGGGCCAGGTCCACGCGCACGCTGGTGTTGACCGTGACGCGGACGTTCTCGCGGATGACCGTCTTGAATCCCTGCAGTTCGGCCTTGACGGTGTAGATGCCGTCCTGGATGTTCGGGAACGTGTAGTTGCCCGTTTCGTTGCTGACGGTGTCGCGCGAGACCGCAGTGCGCGTCTCGGTGATGGTGACGGTGGCGCCTGGAATGGCGGCCCCGCTCTGATCGGTGACGGTCCCGAGCAGCGTGCCGCGGATCGCCTGCGCGTGAGCCAGGCCAGCCAGGCCTGCCCACACGAACGCGGTCAGCAGCACGACGGTGAGCCAGCCAGGACTGGTGCGCGTGCGCATATGTGTGATCTCCTCCACTGAAACAACGGACAGAATCGCCGGTCGGTCAGACGATTGAGGGTCGATCGTGGATCAGGGTCTGACCAATGCCACAGGCACAGCCGTGGGGCAACCGGGCCGCGGCGGGATAGATACTAAGAAGGATTGCGGCCCTTGTCAACTTCTGCTATACATCAGCGGCGACCCGCGTCACCACCCCGGGAACGCCCTGTGGTATGACCAGTGACCGGTCTCCGGTGCCTCCTGTTCCAGCCTCCAGGAAGAGAGCCACATGTCCGCGATTGCCGCTTCCCGTCGCGCGCCACGCTCCGGACCGGCGCCAGCTGCTCCACCGGGAGCCACCGAGCGCGTGATCGGGAAGGTGCGGACCGCCATCGAACGTGGCGACTTGAAGGCCGGCGACCGTCTGCCGCCCGAGCGCGAGCTCGCGGCGCGCTTCGGCGTCAGCCGTCCCACGGTCCGCTCGGCGTTGCGCTCGCTCGGCGCCATGGGGGTCATCCACGCCCGGCAGGGGGCAGGGACGTTCATCGCGGCGGGCCCGCCCACGCTCACCACGGGCCCGCTGAGCTACCTGGCCGCCCTGCACGGCTTCACCCGTCACCAGATGTTCGAGGCCCGGCAGACGCTCGAGTCGGCGGTCGCGTCATTCGCGGCCCAGCGGGCCACCTCCGAGACGCTGATCGCCCTGAGCGATGAGACGGCGGCCATGTTTGCCGCCCTCGGGCAACCCGGCGTGTTCCTCGCGCACGATGTCGCGTTTCACCGGGCGGTGGCGGCCGCGGCGGGCAATCCCGTCCTGGCCGCGATGGTCGAGATGATGGCGGAGATCTTCCTGGAGGCGCGGCGCAACTCGATCCGCCACGCGCGCGACCTGCGGGTGGCCGCCGACGAGCACCGGGCCATCTACCAGGCGATCCGGGCGCACGACCCCGAGCGCGCGCACCGCGTGATGCGCGACCACCTGATGCGCGCCGAGCGGACCCAGGTCGAAGAAGAGCACGCCACGGCGGGGGCCCCGGGCGGCACCGATCCATAGATCTCCGACCGGCGACCCGATGGCCGGAGTATGATCGGGCCAGTCCGCATGGCCGCCACGTCCACCTCCGTACGGTTTCGTTTCTGGCTGCTCGCCGGCCTGGCTGCCCTGACGGCCGTGTCCGCGGGCGCTGCGGGCTGGTACTTCCGCGCGCCCGCCGTCCACGGTCCGCTGCGCGTGGGATTCCGCAACTCGCCGCCGTTCTACTTCGTCGGCCCGGGAGGCGAAGCCCAGGGCCTGGCCGTCGTCGTCGTCGATGCGGCCGCGAAACGGTCTGGCGTCGAGGTCCGGTGGGTGCAGCTCCACGGGCCGGCCGACGATGCGCTGCGCGCCGGAACCATCGACATCTGGCCGACGTTTCCCGTGGACGGGCCGGCGCAGGCCGACTACATCAGCGAGCCCTGGCTCGAGAGCCTGTATTACCTGTTGTACCGGCTGGACGGCCCGATCCGGTCGGCGGCCGATACGCCGGGCCGGCTCGTGTCGGCGCTGCCGGGCCTGGTCAGCGAGAGCATGGCAAGCCGGGCGCTGCCGGGCGCCAGGCTCCTGTTCCTGCCGACGTCCGCCGACCGCATCGTGGCCATCTGCACGGGTCAGGCCCACGCCGGATTCCTGGAAGGGCGCGAGATCCAGGCGGTGCTGCTCAGCCGCCCGGACCCGTGTTCAGGGGTATCGCTGGCGTTCTCGCGCATCGACGGCGCCCAAATCCAGTACGGCATCGGCGCCGTGGCCGCCGCCCGGCACGGGGCGCAGCGCCTGCGCGATGAAATCGATGCGATGAGCAGCGACGGCACCCTGGGCCGGATTCACGCAGACTGGTCGCTGAACACGACCAACGAGACCCGCCTCGTCTTCGCCCTGCAGGAGGCGCGGTTGCGCGGGCGGGTCACGGCCTTCGGGGCGCTGGCGCTGGCGCTGGCCCTGGCGGCGGCCCTGTGGCTCGGCTGGCGCAGCCGCCAGGCCAGGCACCTGGCCGAGGAGTACGCCCGGCAGCAGGAACGTTACCGCGTGCTGTTCGAACGCAATCTCGCGGGCGTCTACCGGACCACGGTCGAGGGCCGGTTCCTGGACTGCAACGACGCGTTTGCGCGCATGCTGGGCTGCCCGAGCCGCCACGACCTGCTCGCGCGCGACGTGTGGGACTTCTACCACGAGCGCGCGGCGCGCGACACGATGCTCGCCGCGCTGCGCGAGCACGGGACCGTGACCAACCAGGAAACGGTGGTGCGCCGCGCCGACGGCCGAACGGCGGTGCTGCTCGAGAGCGCCACGCTCATCGACGCGGGCGACGGGTCACACGCCACCATCGAGGGCACGGTCATCGACGTCACGCAGCTCCGCGATCTCGAGGACCAGTACCGGCAGGCGCAGAAGCTCGAGAGCATCGGGCGGCTGGCGGGCGGGGTGGCGCACGACTTCAACAACACCCTGACGGCGGTGAGCGGCTACACCGAGATGGTGCTGGCCGGCCTCGACGCCGGCGACCCGGCCCGGGAGATGATGCTCGAGATCCAGAAGGCGACCAACCACGCCGAGACCCTGACGCGCCAGCTGCTGGCGTTCAGCCGGCGTCAGCACCTGCAGCCGAAGGTCATCAGCCTCAACAGCGTGCTCGCCGACATCCGGTCGCTGCTGCAGCGGGTGATCGGGGAGGACGTGGAGCTGGTGACGGACCTCGCGCCCGAGCTCGGGGCCGTGAAGGCGGACCCCGGCCAGATCCAGCAGGTCATTATGAATCTGGCCGTCAACGCCCGCGACGCCATGCCCGGCGGCGGACGCCTGACGATTGCGACCACCAATGCCGACGTGGGCGCCGAGGTCCTGACCGAACCCGGCGCCGTCACGGGACCGTGCGTGCGCCTGCGGGTGAGCGACACAGGCTACGGCATGGACCAGGCCACCCTGGGCCGCGTCTTCGAGCCGTTCTTCACGACGAAGGAGCGCGGCAAGGGGACCGGCCTGGGATTGGCGACGGTGTACGGCATCGTCAAGCAGAGCGGGGGGCACATCCGCATCCGCAGCCTGCCCGGATCCGGCACGACGTTCGAGGTCGATCTGCCGCGGATCGATGAGCCGCTGAGTGAGGCGGACCGTCCGGTGGCAGGACCCGCGTTGCGCGGCGCCGGGACGATTCTGGTGGTGGAGGACCAGGACGACGTGCGGCGCCTCGTGGCCGAATCGCTGCGCCGCTACGGGTACAACGTCCTGGACGCGGCCCACGGCGACGCCGCCGTGCAGCTGTGCCGTGCCCACCCGGGACCGCTGGCCCTGCTGCTGCTGGACGTGGTCATGCCGGGCATGAACGGGCCCGCCGTGGCCCGGGCCTGCCTCGAGATCCGGCCCGGCGTGAAGGTGCTCTACATGTCCGGGTACACCGACAACGCGCTGCAGAAGGAACTCGGCGGCGCGGCGCCCCCGGCCTACATCCAGAAGCCGTTCACCCCGGTGCAGTTGGCGGAGAAGGTCAAGGACGTGCTGGGGGGGTAGGGGCGTGGGGCTTGGGGCGTGGGGCTTGGGGCGTGGGGCTTGGGGCGTGGGGCGTTCGGTGTAGAAGCAAGAAGCAAGAAGGGATCACGCTGTCACGCGGCGGGCGCGGCGGGTGGAATACACCCGCCGCGCCCGTCGTCTTTCTCTAGCCTCTAGCCTCTAGCCTCTAGCCTCTAGCCCC